>CAZYQM010000147.1:1225-6043 GCA_964649965.1 uncultured Gemmatimonas sp. | reverse complement strand
GGCGCATCGGCCCCGGCCTGCAGGAGCCGCAGCGTGGCAATCTGGATCGCCGACTCCACCGGGGAGATCCACCAGGCCGTCGCGCGGTCGGAGAGGCGGACGATCGCGAACGCGAGGCGGATGTCCACGCCGCGCACCGTTACCTTGATCGCCGGCGGATTGCGCGGCATCGGCTCCACGCAGTTCGCGCGCTGGGCGGCCGGTCTGTTGCGGCAGGATTGCGGGTCGGGCGGCTGCGGGCGCGGATCGGGGCGCGACTCCTGCCACTCGGCCAAGCGCTCGACGCGCACCACCGCGAGTTCGAACTCCGGTTCGGTGCCGGCCGGCGCCTCCGTCCAACCGTTGATGCGCAGCACCTCCGACGAGAACGTGCGCAGTTCGTGCGCCGCAGACGTCTGCGAGACCGAGTCCTCGGCCGGCGTGATGCCCGTGAAGTGGGCGCTGGGCAATCCCCAGCGGTAGGTCGCCGTCGTGGGGAGCGCGCGGAGCGGGACGCGATCGGCGGGACCTTCGGGCAGCGTACCGAACACCGTGCGGCCATCCACCACCGTCGCGCGTCGCGGCGTCGGCGTGCTCAACGGCTTGCCGCAGGCCGCGACGGCAAGCCCGCCCGCGACGACGCCCACCGCGAGCGTCGTCAGGCGCGGCCGGGCCTTCCAGCGATCGCTACGCACGCATCCGCGCGAGCAGTCGCCCGGCGCGCTCCGCCGCCTCGACGATGCGCGCCGGGCTCGTGATGAACGAGATGCGGAAGAATCCCTCCCCGCCGGCGCCGAGGGACGAGCCGGCGAGGACGATCACGCCTTCGTCCATCATCAGGCGCTCGTGGAACTCCAGCGACTTGATGCCCGCCGGCAGCGGCACCCAGAGGTACATTGAGGCCTTCGGCGCCTCGACGTTGAAGCCGTTGGCGCGGAACGCCGCCACGGCCGCATCGCGCCGCTCCTTGAACACCGCGATGTTGCTCGGGACCCATTCAGCGTGGTGCTCGAGCGCGGCGACGCCGGCCGCCTGCACCGCCATAAACTGCCCCGTGTCGAGGAAGCTCTTCGTCTTGGCCAGTGCCCCGACGAGCTCGGCGTTGCCGCAGGCCCAGCCGCAGCGCCAGCCGGTCATATTGTAGGTCTTGGACAGCGAGTGGAACTCGATCGCCACGTCGCGCGCGCCCGGGACGTCGAAGATGCTCGGCGCCACGTAGCCGTCGAAGGTCATCTCCGAGTACGCGTTGTCGAACAGCAGGATGATGCCGAGTTCCTTGCAGCGCCGGACGATGCGCTCGAGGTACTCCATCGGCGCGATCGCCGCGGTCGGGTTGTTCGGATAGTTCAGGAACAACACCTTCGTGCGCGCGAGGATGTCCGCCGGCACGTCGTCGAGCTCGACGAGGAAGTTCGTGCGCGGCGTGATCGGATACATATACGGCTCCGCGTCGCTGAGCAGCGTCCCGCCGAGGTAGGCGAGATAACCCGGGTCAGGGAGGATCGCGACGTCCCCCTTCTGCAGCGTGGCCAGGCAGAAGTGCGCGATGCCTTCCTTGGAGCCGATGAGCGGCACGACTTCCTTCAGCGGATCGAAGCGATGCCCGAAGCGCTTCTCCATCCAGGCACTGATCGCCTCGCGGTACTTCATCAACCCGAGTCCGAAGCCGTAGCGGCTCATCGCCGGGTCCTGCACGGCCTTCACCAACGCGTCCACGGCAGCCGGCGGCGCGGCGAGGTCGGCATCGCCGGCGCCGAGGTCAATGACATCCACCCCGCGCGCGATGAGCTCGCGCTTCTTCTGCGGGATCGTGGCGAGGAGATAGACGGGCAGCGAATCGAAGCGGGCGGTGGTCTTCACGGGTCTCGGGCTGGCGCCAGCATCGGGCGCGTCGTCGGCGTATACTTGTGTGCCTTCCAGGAGAAACCTAGGCACGACGCCCGTCTCCCCGCACCTCCTCGACGTTTCCGCCCGTCCTACCCCGCCATCCCCCGCGGCGATCCCGCCGCAACGCGTCCTGCTCGCGCAGCGCCGCCACCTCTCGCTGATCTCCGCTCCGATGTCCGCCTCGCTGCACCCGCTGCGCCGCCTCTCGGTCCTCGCCGTCCTGTTCCTCGCCGCCCTCGCCTCCTGCCACACGTTCCCGAACGAGCCGGACTCGACCCGCTGGGAGTCGCCGCCGTCGCAGTACCCGCTGACCTTCGTCAGCGGCCGCGTGTTCCGGCAGGGCACGACGACGCCCATCGAAGGCGCGGTCGTGACGGCCGGCACGAGCCGCAGCGTGTCCGACGCGGCGGGCTACTACGCCCTCGACGGCATTCGCGCATCGCAGACGCTGTTGATCGCCACGCACGAGGGCTACGACACCCTCCGCCTCAGCCTCGGCCTCAACGGCAGCAACCAGACCTACAACGTGTTCCTGCGGCAGCAGTAGCCGCATCGGCACCATAGAACCGAGGGGGCAACGCCGGAATCGGCGTTGCCCCCTCGCTGTCTTCGCGTGGCGCTCGCGATCAGGGCGCCAGCGTCACGCCCTTCGCGGCCAAGCCACGTCCGACACGCACCGCGTCGGCCAGCAGGCGCTCGGCGTCGCGCTGCACGGGCGCCAAGGCCTGCTGCGCCGCGCGGAGTTGCTGCTGCACCGCCGCGCTCGGCGTCTCCCAAGTCCCGACGACCGACGCCTTGAGCCCCGTGAAGCGAGCGTAGACGTTGCCGGCCGCGGCACCACCGCCAAACCCACCGCCGCCCCGCGGCGCGATGCCGACACCGAGCGCCGGACCGACCGTATCGAGCCGCGCCTTCAGGTCGGCGAGACGCTGCCGCTCGTCCGGCGTGAGTCGCAGCGAATCGGCTCGCTGCTGCGCGGTGGTCAGTTGCGTGCGCAGGGTGTTCATCCGGGCCACCGTCGCGGCCACGGCACGGTGCGCGTCGTGCAACTGCATCGCGAGGCGATCATACGCCGCACGCTCCTGCGCCGTCCACGTCAGGGCGGGATCCGCGACGACCGTGACCGGCTTGCGGTCCACGACGTTCCCGTCCGCGATCAACTCGACGGTGTAGCGCCCCGGCGCGACGTACGGGCCGAGGTTGGCGTTGCCGCCGAAACCGAAGCCACCGCCACCACCGCCGCCCGCACAGGGATTCTCCGGGCGGAACCCGACCTCGGGCAACGGCGCGCGCACGCCCTCGATCGGACGCGGCCGGTTGGCCCCGCCGCCGAAGCCGCCGCCACCCTGCCCGCCCTGGCCACCCTGCGGAGCGGTGGCGGGAATCGGCGCGACACGCAGGTCCCAGCAGACCGCCTGCAGGCCGGGCGCACGCTTCGCCTCCGGCACCTCGAGGCGACGCAACTCGGCGTTCCGTGCACCGACGATGCGCAACTCCAGCGACTGCACCGCGCTCCGCAGGTGGAACTGCAGCACGGCGTCGTTCGGGGGATTCTCACCCGTGAACCACTGATGCCCCCAGAACTCGTCGTTGCGGTCATCCTTGGTCTTCCACTGCAGCGCCGGCGTCGGCGTGAACAGCGTCGCCGTGCGGCTCGTCGCCTGCGCGGCGGCCAGCTCCTGCACCGGCGCGAGGTTGTCGAGCACGAAGATCGCGCGGCCGTGCGTCGCGACGATCATCGCGTTGTCGCGCGGATGGATCGTGATCTCGTCCACGCGCACGTCGGGCAGGTTGCTCTTGAAGCGGCGCCAGGTGCTGCCGCGGTCCAGCGAGACGAACAGGCCCGTCTCCGTGCCCACATAGAGCACGTCGGGATTCTTGAGATCCTCGGTGAGCGTGCGCACGACCTCGCCGCGCAGGCCGGCGTCGAGGCGCCGGAACGTCGCACCGAAGTCCTCCGTGCCCCACACGTACGGCGTGTAGTCGTTCTGCCGGTAGTTGGGGACGACGACGTACGCGCGGCCCGGCGCGCCGCGCGACGGCACGACCTCGCCCACGTACGCGCCGCGCGGGAAGCCCGGCAGGTTCGCGGTGACGTTCGTCCACGTCGCGCCACCGTCGCGCGTCACGCTCACGACGCCGTCGTCGGACCCCGCCCAGAGCACGCCGCGCTGCGCCGGCGACTCGGCCAACGTCACCAGCGCCGGCCACTGCGAGATGCCGTCGTGCGTCGCGATGCGGATGTCGCGGCCGGCCTTGCCCATCGTGACGATCGAGTCGCGGCTCGCGTTCGTCGTCAGGTCCGGTGACACCGCCGTCCACGAATCGCCCCGGTCCGTCGAGCGGAACACCTTGTTGCCCGCCACGTACAGCGTGCCCGGATCGTGCGGCGACAGCATCATCGGGGCGTCCCATTGGAAGCGGTAGCTCTCGCCTTCCGCCGGCGCCGGCGTCACGGTGTTCGGGTTCGGGCGGATGCTCTTGCTCTCACCGGTCACGATGTTGCGACGGATCATATTGCCGTTCTGCGACTCCGTGTACACGATGCGCGCGTCGCGCAGGTCGGGAATCGCGACGAAGCCGTCGCCGCCGAGGATCTGGAACCAGTCGTGGTTCACGATGCCGCGGCTGAACCGCGAACGGCTGGGGCCGCACCAGTTGTAGTTGTCCTGCATCCCGCCGCAGATGTTGAACGGCACGCTCATATCGTAGCCGACGTGATAGAACAGGCCGACGGGCAGGTTCGGCACGAACTGCCAGCTCTTGGCCTGGTCGAACGACACCGCGAGGCCGCCGTCGTTGCCGATCACCAGATGCTGCGGATTGGCGGGATTCACCCACAGCGCGTGGATGTCGTCGTGCGTGACCATCGCGGCGTCCGTCTCGACGGTCTTGCCGCCATCCACGGTCATATGCAGGCCGACGCCGCCGTAATAGACCGTCTCGGGCGTC
>CAZYQM010000147.1:0-1215 GCA_964649965.1 uncultured Gemmatimonas sp. | reverse complement strand
GGGTTCACGCTGTTCACGCGCGCCCAGGTGGCGCCGGCATCGTCCGAGCGCCACAGACCGTTGATCTCGTTGCTCGTCGGCGCGTTGGATGCCATCGAGCCGCCCGCCGGCGCGTTGCCGGCCGGCGCCTCCACCAGCGAGTACACCACGTTCGGGTTCGACCGCGAGATGTCCACCGCGATGCGTCCGAGTTCGCCGGTCGGGTAGCCGCCCCCGACGCGCGCCCAGGTCTCGCCGCCGTCCACCGACTTGAACAGCCCGCTGCCGGGGCCGCCGCCGTTGAAGCAGCACTCGCTGCGACGGCGCTGGTACATCGACGCGAACAGGACCTTCGGCTCGGCCACCGACATCACGATGTCGTTGCCGCCGGTGTCGGCATCGCCGGCGAGCACGCGCCGCCAGGTCCGTCCGCCGTCGGTGGTCTTGTAGATGCCGCGCTCGCCGCCCGGGCCGAACAAGGGGACCGTCGCCGCGACGAACACGATGTCGTTGTTCGTCGGGTCAATGACGATGCGGTGGATGTGCTTCGACTCGCCGAGTCCCATATGCGCCCAGGTCTTGCCGCCGTCCGTGGACTTCCAGACGCCGCTGCCCCAGCTCGTGGACTGCCGGTTGTTGCTCTCGCCACCGCCCGCCCACACGAGGTTCGGGTCCTGCTGCGACACCGTGACGTCGCCGAACGACATCAGGCCCTGGTCCTGCAGCATCGGCTCCCAGGTCGTGCCGCCCGACGTCGTCTTCCAGACGCCGCCGTGCGCGGTCGCGACGTACCAGATGGCCGGATTCTTCTCGTAGATCGCGACGTCCGCGATGCGGCCGGACATCGTCGCCGGGCCGATCGAGCGGAAGTGCAAGGCATTCAGTTCCTCGGCGACCGGCACCTGCGCGGCCGCGGCGGGAACGAGGAGGGCGAGGGCGCCGAACGCGCCGAGCGCGCGCCGGACGAGGGTCGGTGGGATCACGGGTTCGCTCCACGGGGTGGGACGGCTGACGATGCTGCGCGCAGAACATACGCGGCGTGACGGCGCGGCGCTGGCCGAGGTAGCATTGAGGACCTTCGCCCGGGGCTATCCGTGACTCAGATGCTGCGCGTCCCGCTCACCGTCGCCTCCCTGACGTTCGCGCTTGCCCTCGGCCGAGAGCTCGCGGCGCAGGCGACCCCCGCGCCGCAGGGTCCGCCGCCTTCGCCCTGCCCCGCCGATCCGCAACGCCGCC
>CAZYQM010000146.1:0-6109 GCA_964649965.1 uncultured Gemmatimonas sp. | reverse complement strand
AGGTCGAAGTCGAACAGCGAGCCGCCGTTGCCGTTCGTGTGGCGCACCAGCTGCTCCGAGGTGTCGAACTCCTGCGAGTTCTCACGGAACACGTGCGTCGCTTCGTTGGCCAGCGGACTGTCTATCACGATCGGGATCCGCGGGATGCGGCCGGCGCGCGCGAGCGCGTGCAGGTCGTACAGGATCTCCTGCGTGCGGCCCACCGCAAACGCCGGGATCAGCACGCGACCGCCCCGCTGCGCCGTCGCCGTCACGATCCGCGCGAGGTCGTCGCGCGCACCGGCGATCGTCTCGTGGTCGCGGTCGCCGTAGGTGGATTCCATAATCACCCAGTCGAGCCGCTCGAGCGGCTGCGGATCGCGGATGATCGGCAGCCCGTGCCGCCCGATGTCGCCGCTGAACCCGAGGCGCCGCGTCCGGCCCCCTTCCTCCCACTCGAGCTCCACCGACGCCGAGCCGAGGATGTGCCCCGCATCCACGAAGCGTGCCGTCACCCCGGGCACGACCTCGAACTGGTCGTGATACCGATGCGGCCGGAACTGCGTGAGCGCATCCGAGACATCGGCCAGCGCGTAGAGTGGTTCCACGTACTCGCGCTTCCGCCGCGCCAAGAAGTCCGCGTCCTTCTCCTGGATGTGCGCCGAGTCGGCGAGCATCACCTCGCAGAGGTCGCGCGTCGCCACGGTGCTGTGAATCGGCCCGCGAAACCCTTCCTTCACGAGATACGGGAGGCGCCCGGCGTGGTCGATGTGCGCGTGCGACAGCACCACCGCGTCGATGCGATCCGCCGCGTACGGCAGCGTCCGGTTCTTGGCCTGCACCTCGAAGCGGCGGCCCTGATACAGGCCGCAGTCGAGCAGGATGGTACGGCCGTTCACCTGCACCAGGTGCGACGAGCCGGTCACTTCACGGGCCGCACCGCTGAAATGAAGACGCATCAGGCCTCCGGCGCTTCGCGCGAGAACACCAAGGTCACGCGCTGGCCGTCTTGCGTCATCGTCGCCAGCGTCCAGCCGGCGCGGCTGCGCTCGTTCAACAGGTCCGTCAGCGCGTCCTCGTCCTCGCGCTGGTGCCGCGTGAGCCGATGGATCACCGCCTGATATTCTTTCATACGCCCGAAGCTACTACCTTCTCGCCTATGCCGACCACCCCCGCGCTCCCGGGCCTCACCGTCGTCTCGCATCCGCTCGTGCAGCACAAGCTCGCCCTGCTGCGCGACCAGGCGACGCCCACCAAGATCTTCAAGGAACTCGTCGACGAGATCGCGATGCTGATGGCCTACGAGGCCACGGCCGACCTGCCGCTCGCACCGGTCGAAGTCGCGACGCCGCTCGAGACCACCACGGGCCAGCGCGTCGCCGGCAAGAAGCTCACGCTCGTGCCCATCCTGCGCGCCGGACTCGGGATGGTCGAGGGCATCCTCAAGCTCGTGCCTGCCGCGCGCGTCGGGCACATCGGCCTCTACCGGGATCACGACACGCTCGAGCCGGTGGACTACTACTTCAAGGTGCCGGGCGACGCCGCCGAGCGCGATTTCTTCCTGCTCGACCCGATGCTCGCCACCGGCGGCAGCGCCGCGAGCGCCGTCAGCTCGCTCAAGCGCGCCGGCGCGACGCGCATCAAGTTCCTCTGCCTTGTCGCCGCACCGGAAGGCGTCGCGCGGCTGCGTGCCGCGCATCCCGACGTGCCGATCTTCGCCGCCGCGCTCGATCGCGAACTCAACGCCAACGGCTACATCCTCCCCGGACTCGGCGACGCCGGCGATCGGTTGTTCGGCACGCGATAGGCCGAAGTACCGACCGATGACGGACGACGGACGCGCAGAGATCGGCGCGTCGAGTCGGTGACGCAACGCACAACAGGCATCCGTAATTCGTCATCCGGCAGCGTTGCCCGGACTCACGTCCTCTTGTCTGGATTCACGAATAGTCGTATCGTTCGCGCGGGTTCGGTCCCCCCACGTCGCACGCATCTCGCCTCGCTCCCACCGAATGCTCATAAACCTGCTGCCGGATTTCTTCGCCGCGCTCCAAAGCGTCGATCCCGTCGCAGCGTACCACCGGTACTTCGAGGCCAACCGTCCCATGCTCGCGGCGTATTGGCACAACTACGTCATCGAGCCGGCGGGTCCGCATTTCCAGGACGTCGTCCGTGAGACCGTCCGCGCCGATCGCAGCGACCTCCGCGCGATGCTCGAGCGCACCGACGTCGTCGCCCTCGCCAAGCAGGCTGAAGCCGCCTGCGCCGAGCTGTTCAATCTCGATTCCACCGTCGATGTCGTCCTGATGGCCGGCGTCGGCGCCGCGAACGCCGGCGAACTCGTCGTCAACGGACGCGGCATCGCGTTCGTCTGCCTCGAGCACTTCACCAGCATCGCCAACCCGCAGACGCGCGGCCTCGGCCTCGATCCCGAGCTCATTCCGATGTGGCTCGCGCACGAGATCGCCCACTGCGTGCGCTACACGTCGCCGCAGAGCCGTGCCGAGATGCGCCGCGCAGTCGCCGCCGCCGGCGGCTTCTACAGCTATTGGGAGACGGGACGCGTCGCCACCTTGCGCGAGCACCTCGTGAACGAGGGCCTCGCAGTCCAAGCCTCCAAGATGGTCAGCCCGGGGCACGCCCCCTGGGAGTACTATGGATTCCAGCGTCGCCAGTACGCGCGCGTGCGCGAACTCGAGGCGGTGCTCTCGCGCGCGGTGGCCGACGACCTCGACCGGGCGGGTCTCGGCCTCCGCTTGCGCTGGCTCTCCGGTGGGATGAGCGACGAGGCACGCACCGTGCAACGTCACGTCCTGCCGGAGCGCGCCGGCTATTTCGTCGGTGCCCAGATGGTGGATGCAGCGATCGCCGAACACGGCATCGCCTGGGCGCTGCGGGCCGAGGCCCGCGAACTCACCTCTTTCGCCGACGCGGCCGCTCGCACAGCATAATCGAACGGGCGAACCCGCTGAGGTGAACGCGCGCGACCGGCTCCGGGGCCGGCCGCGCGTCGTTCTTTTGCGCGTCCTACTTCCCGATACAGAAACTCCGGAACACGCGCTCCAGCACGTCCTCCACGTCAATCGCGCCCGTCAGGTCCTCGAGCGCGGTGATCGCCGCGCGCAGGTGCGTCGCCGCCACCGGCGCCGGCAATGCGTCCGCCGCCCACGCCGCGGCGAACGCCGCCACTTCCTCGCGCGCACGGCCGACCGCTGCTGCGTGCCGCGCATTCGTCACCAAGGGCTGCTCGTCGGCAGGTACGGGGTGGCGCTCCGTCACCGCCGCGCGCACGGCGGCACGCAACGCCGCGAGTCCCGTCCCGTCGTGCGCGCTCACCTCGATTGCGTCCGCGCGCGTCGTCGCCGCACGATCGGCCTTGGTGCGCACCAGCACCTGGCGCGCGCGCGTCGCCCCGGCAACCGCCTGCGCGGCCGCCTCGAGTCCTGCGTCGTCCTCCGCGCAGACGAGCACCACCCCCGCGCGCGCCAGCCATCGCGCGCTCACCTCCACGCCGAGGCGTTCGAGCCGATCGTCCGTGTCGCGCAGCCCCGCCGTGTCCACGAGCCGCCACGGATACGGGCGTTCGTCCACCAACGCGTCGAGCGCGTCGCGCGTCGTGCCGGGAATCTCGCTGACGATCGCGCGCGCATCGCCCAGCAGTGCGTTGTACAGCGACGACTTGCCGGCGTTGGGCGCGCCGGCCAACACTACCGGCACGCCCTCGCGGCCGAGCTCCGCCATCGGTAGCGTCGCGCCCAAGGCGTCGAGTGCGACAAGCACGTCCTCGGCCGCCGCAGCCACGCGCGCGCGCGGCTGCGGCCCGTCGTCCTCGTCGGGAAAATCGATGTCGTAGGACAGCAGCGCCTCGACCTGCAGCAGCGCCTCGCGCAGCGCCAGCAACCGGCGCGAGAGCGCGCCGCTCAACTGCGTCAGGGCGGCGCGATGCATCGCCGCCGAGCGCGCCGCGATGAGGTCGGCCACGGCTTCCGCCTGCAGCAGGTCGAGCTTGCCGTGCCGCACCGCCCGCTCGCTGAACTCTCCCGCCAACGCGGGGACCGCGCCGGCCGTCACCAGCGCGGCGAGCACACGCGTGCTCACGTAGTTGCCCCCGTGCAACGAGAGCTCGAGCAGGTCTTCTCCCGTCGGCGACGCCTCGGCGGGAAACCACGTCGCGAGGGCGTCGTCCAGCGCCGCGTCCGCGCGGTCGGCGTCGTGCAACTGAGCGCGCGTCGCGCGGCGCGGCGTCAGTGGAGCGGCGATGCCGATGCGGCGGGCGATCGCGCCCGCCGCCGGACCGGTCATCCGCACCACGGCCAACGCCGCCCGGCCGGGCGGCGTGGCCAGCGCGACGATCGTGGCGTCGCGCCGCTCAGCGCTTGCGCGCGCTGCCCCCACCCGACACGACCGGCGTCGCCGCGGCCTTCGCCCGCTCGCGCGAGATCAACCACTGCTGCGGCAGCGCCGCCAGGTTCTGCACCGTGTAGTAGAGGTTCAGGCCCGACGCGAAGTTGAGCAGCAGCACCGTCATCATCACCGGCATCAGCACTGACATCATCTTCGTCTGCGGATTCGGCGGCACGTTCCGCATCCCCATCCACGAGAGCGCGTACATCGACGCGCCCATCGCCAACGGCAGGACGTAGAACGGATCCTTCAGCGAGATGTCGGCCAGCCACAGGAACGACACGCCGCGGAATTCGATCGTGTTCTGGAAGACGAAGAACAGCGCGATGAGGATCGGCATCGGCAGCAGCATCGGCAGGCAGCCCGAGAGCGCCGCGAACGGGCTCACGTTGTGGTCCTGGTAGACCTTCATCACCGCGAGCCGCTGCTTCTCCGGGTCGCCCTTGTGCTTGTTCTGCGCCTCCTGCACCAGCGGCGCGACGCGCTGCATCTCGATCTGCGTGCGCATCATCCGGCTGTTGAGCGGCCACATCAGCAGGCGGATCGCCACGCCGAAGCCGACGAGGATCCAGCCGTACTCGAGCGCCGTCGTCTTCTTCAGCCACAGCAGCAGCCGCATCACGATCGTCGCGAACGGCTGCACGACGCCGCTGATCCAGCCCCCGTAGGGATTCGTCTTCTCGAACTCACGCCCCATCCCGACGAGCCGTTCCCACTCCTGCGGGCCCGCGTAGACTTCGAACGTCACCGGCGCGTCGGCGAGCGGCGACACCACCACGCCCTGCGCCCGCGTCGCGATCTTGTTCTCGCGCACCGCACCCGTCACCTGCAGCTCGGCGAAGGCGCTCTGCTGCCCCTCGGGCGTCAACAGGCCGACGAGGAAGTACTTGTTCTTCGCCACCGCCCACGTGAACGGGCCCGACTCGAGCATCCGCTCGCCCGGGTCCGGCTTGCGGAAGTCGATGCGGTCCGCGCCGCCGGTCACCGGCTTGAACGCGTACGAGAGATGGCGCGCGTCTTCCTTGGGATCCGCTTCTTGCGAGTCGAAGCCCGTCGGCAGCTGCGTCAGCAGGAAGGCGGGCTGCGGCAGGCCGCTCGCCTGCACGCGCACCGTCGCCAGGTAGTTGTCCGGCGCGAGCGTGTAGTCGATGCGCAACGTGCCCGTGCCCACCGTCGCGTCGAAGCGCACACGCTCGCCCATCGAAGACGACTCGCGCGTCGCCGTAAACACCAAGGCGCTCAGCGGCACCGTATCGCCGCCGGCGAGCAGCGTGTAGCGCAGCAGCGGCTCGCGGCCGTGCCCGAGCGTCACCGTGCCGCTGTCGAGGCCCAGACGCTCGAAGCGCGGCAACTCGGCCCGCAGGAACTGCGCACCCTGCGAGGAGAAGGCGAAGGTCGTCAGGTCATTGGCGACGGTCAGCGTCTCCACCGGCACCATCGGCGCCGCGACGGTCGCGCTCGGCGTTGCCGCCGCGCCTGCCCCGAGCGTCGGCGCCGGCGTGAGCGCCGGTGCCGCCGCCATCGCGGGCGCGGACTCCGTGGGCGCGGCCGCGGCGCCGCTGTCGGCCGAGACGATCGGCGCGGGCACGGTCGGCCGCGGGAACAACACCGGCGTCAGGAGCACGACGCCGCCGGTGAGCAAGATCGCCAGGAAGAAACGCTTATCCATCTCGACGGGGGGATTCGGGAGGAGTGGGCTCGGGCACGGGATCGAAACCGCCCGGCC
>CAZYQM010000145.1:1105-6180 GCA_964649965.1 uncultured Gemmatimonas sp. | reverse complement strand
CTCAGAACAACCCCAACTGCTCCACCAACTGGGCCGGGTCCTTCGGGACCTGGCCCAGCTTGCTTTGCAGCCAGCGCACATTCGCCGGACTGTGCCCGCTGAAGTGGTTGTTCACGTACCCATACACCGGCACCCGCACCGCCAGCGCCGGCAACACATCCACCCAGGACTCCAGCTCAGCCGTGCGATCGATCAACACGCGCGAGTAATCCGTGATCGCCCGGTCCGGCCCCATCCACCGCACATACGCGTGCGTCGTGCTCGTCGGCCGCGCCGCGAGCTTGAGCATCCACGGCCGCGGAATCCAACGCGCATCCACCAACGCCAGCGCGACGTTACGCTGCGTCAGCAGCTCGTGCGTGCGCTCGTTGATCCACGCCTTCTGCCGGAACTCGATCGCGAACTGGAGGTCCGCCGGCAACGTGTGCAGGAACTCCTCCACCGCGTCGAACTCCAGCACCGAGAGATCCGGCCCGCACTGGATGAGGATCGGCCCGAGCTTCGGCCCGAGCTCCCGCGCCACGTCATAGAAGCGCTGCGCCGTGTCTTGCGCGTCCACAAATCGCCGCTCGTGCGTGATCTCCTGCGGCAACTTGAGCGCGAACGTGAACCCGTCCGGCGTGCGGTCCGCCCAGCCGCGCACGGTCTTCACCGCCGGCACGGCGTAGAACGTCGAGTCGACCTCCACCGTGTCGAAGGCCCGAGCGTAGGTGGTCAGGAAGTCCGCCGCCCGGGTCTTCGGCGGATAGAATCCGCCGACCCACGCGGGGTAATTCCAGCCTTGGCAGCCGAGTCGGACGGGCATTCTTCTATAGAAGGTACGGAACCCGCGGAACGCAGGGAACGCGCGCAGCGGGAGCGGGTCACAATGTGCGCCCTCAGGGTTCCCCTGACGGAAAGCTGGACGCATAATGGCATACACCGCGATCCGGCTTAGGGCACCCCTGCCCGCTCGTCCCTCTCCCGAGACTGATGCGACCGCTCCGCCGCGCAGCCCTGGTGGCTGTCACCCTCCTGAGTCCGACCCTCGTGGCGACTCCCCTCGACGCGCAGTTGCGCGTGCCCGCCCCGAACTCGCTGACCCCGATCAACGGGATATCCCAGCGACGGGGCGCCCTCTGCACCAACGGCTGCATCATCAGCGCCTACGACGGCGGCTTCGCCCGCCTCAACTTCGAAGACGTCTCGCCGCAACGCGGCGACCTGCGCATCCGCGCGACGCTCACCGTGGACAAGGACGACGAGATCATCGCGCCGAACGGCCAGGGCGGCAACGAGATCGTGCGCATCTCGTCGCTCGGACTCAGCTCGGACGTCGTGCGCCGCCGCGTGAACGCCCGCGTGGTCCTTGTCGCGACGAACCCCAACACGGGCCAGAGCAGCCGCAACGTGCTGAGCGTCAGCGCCAGCAGCGACGATCCGGTGAGTACCGTGATGTTCTCCGGCACGACTTGGCCGGATATGCAGCAGCGGTTCACCGAGGTCGGCAACGCGACGCAGGTGTACAACGAGTACAAGTTCCAAGTCGCGGAGATCATCTGGGAATCCGTGGATCTCGGCGGCATTCGCTACGTGGATGATGCGATCCGGCGCCGCCTTGCGGCGCGCACGCGGGCCGCAGAGGAGGAAGCCGCCGCGGCAGCTGCGAGCAGCGACTCCGCGTCATCGAGCGGAAGCACGTCGGGCACGGCGGCCGGGGCCGCGAGCAGCGGGTCGTCCGCCGGGAGCGCGAGCACGACGAGCGGATCCGCAACAACGAGCGGGCAGACGACCCCGACCTCACGACTCCCCGCGCAGCGCCCGACGAGCACAGGCCAGGACTCCGCCACCGCCGCGCGCGAAGCCGAAGCGCGTCGCCAAGGTGTCGAGATGATCGAAGGCCCGCAGCGCGAGGCCGAGGCCACGCGTCGTCAGCGTGAGGCGCAGGCGGCGGCGACCGCCGCAGCTGCCGTCGTCGCCGTCTCGCTGCTCGCCGATCTCCTGCCGGAAGGCACATTCTCCACCATCGGCGTCGGCGGATCCGGCGGAACCGTCGGCAGCGGTTTCTGGCTTGACGGCGGACCGGGCTGGAAGCTCACGCCACGGAGCGCAACGCGACACGTCGCGATCTCCGCCCCGTCGCTCATCCTTGGGTTCAACAGCCCCGACCTCGGCGACTTCAACACCAACTACCAGGACGTCGGCGAGCCCGGACCCACGAGCAGACCTGCGACGCTGAGCCCGAGCTTCAGCTTTGGACTCGGCGGCAATTTCTACGCAGACCTGCCCATCAACCGCACGGCGCTCAACGTCTCCGCGTACTACGTCTGGAGCGGCGTCCAGGTCGTCGAGCCTGCCGACGGCGGCAAGTCCGGGACGTGGCTGCTTCGAGGCGAGATGATCAAGCCACTGCCGACGCCGCGCGCCTACTCGCGGTACGGCACCGAATGGGCCTGGGGACTCGGCGTCGGTCTTCAGTCGCAACGCGTCAGTTGGGATGACTCGAACGGCTTGAACGACCGCAACAAGTTCGGTCCATTCCTGAGCCTGCGGTTCCTGATGATCAACAACTAGCGCGCCTGCGCGCGCTCGAGGCCACCAAAGCGGGGGCTGCCCGAAACTGGGCAGCCCCCGCTTGCGTATCAGATACCGAAGTGATATCATCATAATACCACCCCAACGGAGTACCCAGAGATGTATGTCGAGAAGAAGTACGCCGCCGGCAACGGCTTCCTGATGCTCCTCATCACCCTCCTGGGCGGCCTCGGATCGGGCTACTTCGCCATCCGCGCCTTCACCACGGAGCAGCACCTCGTCGGCCTCCTGTGGATCCTCGTGGCCTTCACGATGCTGATCCTGATGACCGGCCTCTTCATCGTGCACCCGAACGAGGCCAAGGCCCTCGTGCTCTTCGGTACCTACAAGGGCACGGTGCGCCAGGACGGCTTCTGGTGGGCCAACCCCTTCTTCAGCAAGCAGGCCATCTCGCTGCGCGTGCGCAACTTCGAGACGGCCAAGCTGAAGGTGAACGACAACCACTCCAACCCGATCGAGATCGCGGCGATCGTCGTGTGGAAGGTCGTGGACTCGGCCGAGGCGCTGTTCGAGGTGGATGACTACGCGCGCTACGTCGAGGTGCAGAGCGAGTCGGCCCTGCGCGGCGTGGCGGTGCAGTACGCCTACGATTCGCACACGCCGGGCGAGATGTCGCTCTCGCAGAACACCGACGAGGTCTCGGCGACGCTGGAGACGGCGCTGGTGGACCGCCTGAAGAAGGCGGGTGTGGAAGTGGTCGAGGCGCGCATCAGCCACCTGGCGTATTCGCCGGAAATCGCCGCGGCGATGTTGCAGCGGCAGCAGGCAAGTGCGATCATCTCGGCGCGGCAGAAGATCGTCGAGGGCGCGGTCGGGATGGTCGAGATGGCGCTCGGGATGCTCGGCGAGAAGCAGATCGTCACGCTGGACGAGGAGCGCAAGGCGGCGATGGTCAGCAACCTGCTCGTCGTGCTGTGCTCGGATCACGCGACGCAGCCTGTCGTGAACACCGGCTCGCTCTACACCTGAGCCGATCGTGGCCGAGAAGAAGCCCTTCCTGCTGCGCGTCGACCGCTCGTTGCTGGAAGCCTACCAGCGATGGGCGGCCGACGAGCTGCGGTCGGTGAACGGGCAGCTCGAGTTCGTGCTGCGCGATGCGCTCAAGCGCGCGGGACGGAATATCGAAGACGGACGCCAACAGCCGGACAACGGAGACTCTGCAGATGATGCATAAGATCGCGGAACGTGGACTTGGTGCGCTGCTCGCGGCGCTGGTGATCCTCACGGCGCTGCTGTTCGGCGGCCTGAGCTTGCTCTCGCGCTCGGCCAATGCGCAGGCCGCTCCCGCCGGCACCGAATGGCAGCAGCGGCTCGATTCCGCGATCACGGCGGAGATGGCCCGCACGCTGACGCCCGGCGTGCAGGTCGCCGTGGCGCACAACGGGCGCGTCATCTACGCGAAGGCCTACGGCGTGGCAGACCTCGAGACCTCGCGCCCGCTCACCAACGCGTCGCTGCTGCGCGTCGGCAGCGTGACGAAGATGGTCACGGGCGCGATCGCCGCCGAGCTGGCCGAGCAGGGCAAGCTGGACCTGCGCGCCCCGATCAGCCGCTACGTGCCCTCGCTCGACGGCAAGAAGGTGGGCACGGTGACCGCGCATCAGCTGCTCACGCACACGGCGGGCTGGCTCGACAACGCGATTCCCTACGGCCGGATGGGCGAAGGCGCGCTCGGCGAAGTGATGCGCGAGGTGACGGACACGCTGTTCATCACGGAGCCGGGCCGCGTGATCTCGTACTCGAACCCCGGCTATTCGATGGCGGGCTACGTGCTGGAGCGCGCCGGCGGCGACCGCTACGGCACGCTGGCGGAGCGGATCATCCTGCGGCCGGCGGGAATGCGGCACGCGAGCTTCCGGCCGCTGGAGGTGATGACGCGCGACTTCTCGCACGGCCATATGGGCCAGGCAGGCCGTCCGGCGACGCTCGTGCGTCCGTTCACCGAGAACACGGCACAGTGGGCGGCGGGATTCCTGATGGCCAGCGCCACGGATATGGCGCGCTTCGCCGCGATGTTGATGGACGGCGGCGTCATCGATGGCCAGCGCGTGATCAGCGAAGGTGCGGTGCGTCGGATGACGACGCCCGACCCGCGCATTCCCGGTGACACGACGGGCCGCTACGCCTACGGCCTGGTGGTCGCCGGGTTCCAGGGCGTGCGGGCCTGGCAGCACGGCGGCGCGATCAACGGCTTCGACGCAAGCGTCGCGATGTTCCCCGACGAGAAGCTGGCGATCGTCGTGCTCGACAATCGCAGTGGCCCGTCGGTGGGACCGCTCGTGCCGCTCGTGTTCGAGGGCGTGACCGGCCGTGCGCTGCCGATGCCGGCCAACACCCCGCCGGAGGAGCGGATGCCGACGGCGGAAGAACGTCGCGCGATCGCCGGCGACTACAAGTTCGGGCCGATGCGCATTTCCATCGTCGAGCAGGGCGATACGTTGGTCTTCCGCCAGGGCGGCGGACAGTTCGGCGTCCGTATGCTGGGCGCCGATCGCATCCGC
>CAZYQM010000145.1:0-1095 GCA_964649965.1 uncultured Gemmatimonas sp. | reverse complement strand
CGTGATGGTGCCGCCCGGCCTCGGACCGTCCAACGTGCTGCTCGTGCGCGGGCCGGATGGGCGCGTCGCCTTCCTGCATCAGAGCCTGCGCGCCGTCCCCCGCATCGAGGACTGAATGCTGCTGCGTGCCCTGCCGTGGCTTCTTTGGGTGACGCTGGTGCTCTTCAGCGTCGCGACCTATTCCACGCTCCCTGACCAGATTCCGCAGCACTTGAACGCCGCCGGCGAGGTCACACGCACGATGCCGCGCACGTTCTGGAGCTGGCTGTTGCTGCCGGCCATCGCCGGCGCGACGCTCGGACTCGTCTCTTGGTCCGGCGCCTTCATCGCACGGCGGCCGCAGTACTTCAACTTTCCCGAGAAGGAACGCTTCCTGAAGATCCCAGCCGCGTTCCACGGGCCCGTGCTCGTGCGGATGCGCGAGACCCTGGACGTCACCGGCGTGTTCCTGATCGTCGTGATGGGCTACGTGCAGTTTATGATGTGGCGCAGCGCCCAGGGCGCCAACGTGCAAGGGATGTCGCTCGCCTTGCTCGTCGGCACGATCCTGTTCGCGCCGGGCATCTTGATCCTCACCTCGCGCGTGAACACGGCTGTGGACGAAGCCGAGAAACGTTGGAAGGAGAGCACGCGGCACGACACCGCGCGCTGACGGGGCGCGTCAGCGCCAGGTCTCGAAGAACCCGTAGCCGCTGCCCGTCACCGGCGCGCCACGCAGACGACCCGTCAGCGTGGCGCGCCCCTTCATTTGAATGAACGCGCGCGACGCCCGGTCCGCGGCGACGGCGCGTCCGCCGCGCATCGGCGTCGCGACCGCATCCTCGATCTCGAGCTCGATGCGCAGCGTGTCCGCCCCGCGCGCGTCGAACAGCAAGCCGCGCGCCGGCACGCGGATGCGCCGGCCGTCCACCGTCAGCGTCCGGCCTTCCTCGTAGCGGATTTCCTGCGGGCGGAAGATGCCGGCGAAGCCGAGCGAGTCCACGAGGTACACGAACAGCGGTTCGTCCACCAAGGCCGTGCCATCGCGCAGCACGCGCCCGTACAGCAACGAGTAGGCACCGGCGCGCGCCGAACCCCACTCCCAGGTGACATCGC
>CAZYQM010000144.1:0-6184 GCA_964649965.1 uncultured Gemmatimonas sp. | reverse complement strand
GACCCTGCGACGGATCCGCCGCCGTTGCCGCGCCGCCGCGTGCCGGCGGCGACGGTGGACGCGTATTGGGACGAGGTCGAGGGCCGCGTGGGCTACCTGCTGGCCCTGCTCGAGGTGGAGCGATACGGCGAGGCGCTCTCGCTCTGCGCCATCTACCTCGAAGGTGTGGCGCACGCGCTGATGACGACGGATCCGGTGGAGCCCCGCGAGTATTCGGCAGACGCGGCCGCGCTGGCGGACGATCCGTACCTCAGCTTGGTGCATCCGCAGCAGCTCGTCCGCGTGGCGACGCAGCTGATGGGCCTCTCGGCCGCCACGGCGAAGGGATTCGCGTTGATCTTCGACAGGCAGGAACCGCGGCTGCTCTATCCGGACCAGGCCGTGGACATCGTGCGCAGCACGCTGCCGCCCGGCGAGGCGGCGATGGTCGAGCGCGTGATGTGGAAGTGCACGATTGCCTACGTGATCTATGACTTCCTGCGCGCGTACTCGTACCAGCGGCAGCCGGGCGTGCGGAAGATCGGCTTGGGCACGGCGTTCTACGAGGGCGAGACGGTGCAGGGGCTCGGCGTGCCGGATCTCGTCGGCGTGCTGCGCGGAATGATCGCCGAGGCACGCGCCCGCGGGCACGCCCGCGGCTGGCTGCCCGAGGCGCCCTAGTCCCTTCGCACGGCGCGCCATCGCTGCCGCCGGGCGCCGCCCGTGTCGGGAGACTTCGGTAGGGCGCAGGATTGCGGCAACTCCTCACGCAGATTCGGTCCCTCGCCCGACAGACGGCGCACGGGCGCGATGACATCGTACCGCCACTCAAGCGGAGGTCGCACGATGTCACCACTGATCAAGGACACCCCCGCCTCGCCGCCCCGGGAGTTCGCGACGATGCGGAATCGTCTCCGTCGGTTCTTCGAGGAACCCTTCGGGCTGGAGTTGCCCCTCGGGCCGGCGTTCGAGCGCCGGTTCAACGCGCTGGCCTGGTCACCGGCCGTGGAAGCCTCGGAGACTCCGGCGGAGTACGTGATCACGGCCGAGTTGCCGGGCATCTCGATGGAGAACATCGAGATCCATATGGCGGAAGGCGTGCTCACGCTGAAGGGCAAGAAGGAGGAGGAGCGCCGCTCCGAGGACAAGGAGCGCACGTATCACCTCTGGGAGCGGGAGTACGGGAGTTTCGAGCGGACCTTCCGGTTCCCGCTCGAGATCGCGGAGGACAAGGTCTCCGCGGAATTCGCGAATGGCGTGCTGACGGTTCGTGTGCCGAAACTGCAACAGCAGAAGGCCCCGCCACGCACGGTGCCGATCGCGAAGCGCTGAGGGCAGTCGCCCATTGTGATGGCCCTCGACGGCGGTAACCCTATATTCTCGGGGTTACCGCCGTTCGCTTTGCCCTGGGCCCCCCGATGGAACGGCTGCAGCAACTCCGGCGCCGCATCGCGCCGACCGTCGCGGAAGAAGACGCCGATCCGCTGAGTTGGCGCGAACGCGTCCTCTTCGTCCTGCTGGCGATGTCGCTGATCCTCGGCACCGTCAGCGGCGTGCCGAGTATGCTCATCGCCTACCGCGACGGGTTGCACCTGACGGTCGCGGTGGACCTCACGGCACTCGCGGCCTGCTGGGTGCTCACGTTGCACCCGCGCATCCCCTTCGCGTGGCGGGCCGGACTGTTCGTCGGTATCGCGTTCGGCGTCGGCGTCTACTTCCTGTTCGTGGTCGGCCTCGTCAGCCAGATCTACCTGATGGCCGTGCCAATCCTCACGGCGCTGCTGCTGGGCCTGCGTCCGGCCCTCTGGGCGCTGCTGCTGGTGACCTCGACCCTCGGCTTCGTCGGCTACTTCGCCGCGGCCGACCTGCCGATGGGGCGGCTCGAGGACGCGCCGCGACTCAAGTTCGCCCTGGTCGCGCTCAACTTCCTCTTCGTGGACGCCACGCTCACGATCTCCGTGGCCGTGCTGATGCGTCGGCTCGAACGGTCGTTGGCCCGCGAGCGTCGCTCCGTCGCGAGTCACGACCGTCTGGCCACTGCGGTGGCGCAGGCAGTCGAAGGCATCGTGCTCTGTGATGCCGGGGGGCGCGTGGATTACGCCAATGCTGCCGCCACGCGATTGCTCAACGGCGCCGAGCACCTGCGCTTCGACGAGGCCGTGCCGAACGGCGACGGCGCGCTCGACGAGGCCCTGCGCCGTGGCCTGCCCTGGCGCGGCTCCCTGAGCATTCCGCAGGGCGAGGAGCCACCGCGCGAGTGCGAGCTGACCGTCTCTCCGCTGGCCGCGGGCGGCGAGGGCCGGCAGGAGTTCGTGGCGATCCTACGCGACGTCACGCACGAGCGGCGTCTCGAGGAACGCCTGCGCCGCGGCGAGAAGCTCGAGGCCCTCGGGACGCTCTCCGGCGGCATCGCTCACGACTTCAACAACATCATCGGGTCCATCCTCGCGGTGGCCGAAGTCGAGCGGCTCACAGCCAGCGGCGCGCAGGCCGAGGCGCTCGAGCGCATCGCGATGGCCTGCCGCCGTGCGCGCGATATCGTGCGGCAGATGATGGCGTTCAGTCGCCAGGAAGTGCGCAGCCGCCGGCCGCAGCGCCTCTCGGCGGTCGTCGCCGAGACGCTGCCGCTGCTGCGAGCGTCCATTCCCGCGACGATCGCCTTCGAGACGGCGCTCAGCGCGCAGCAGAAGGTGGACGTGGACGCCGCCGAGGTGCACCAGATCCTGCTGAACCTCGGCACCAACGCCGCACAGGCGATGGCCGGCCGCGACTCGGGTACGCTGGTCGTCACCGTGCGCGACATCCTCGCCGGCGAGGACACGCGGCGGCTCTGGCCGTCGGCGCACCCGGGCGAGGCGTATGTCGAGCTCAGCGTGCGCGACACCGGCGTCGGTATCCCGCGGCGGCACCTTGAGCGGATCTTCGATCCCTTCTTCACGACCAAGCAGCCCAGCGAGGGTACTGGGCTCGGCCTCGCGAGCGTGCACGGCATCGTGCGCTCGCTCGGCGGCGAGATCCAGGTGGAGTCCGTCGAGGGGGAGGGCACGGCGTTCCGCATCCTCCTGCCGGCGTCGGATGAGGAATCCGCGAGCGCCCCGCGCCCCGTGCACGGCGACGCGATGACGCGGGAGCGACGGAAGGGCCTGCGCGCGCTGGTGGTGGACGACGAGCCCGTGCTGCGCCACACGCTCACGCTCGTGTTGCAGCGCGCGGGCTTCGACGTGCGCGCCGCCGAGGACGCCGGCACCGCCTTGGACATCCTGCGCGGCGATGGGCCGCCGGTAGAACTCCTGCTCACCGACCTCTCGCTGCCCGGCGGCAGCGGATTGGCCATCATCCGCGCGGCGCGCGAGCGCTCGGCCGCCACGCGCTGCGTGCTCATCTCGGGGTACAGCCACGAGGCCGGCGAGGCGGATGCGAGCGTGACGCCGGATGCCTTCCTGCAGAAGCCCTTCGAGATCGCCGCGCTGCTCGCGACGGTGGATGGCGTGATGCAGTGATGCCGCGTCAGGCGCGCGGCGGGACGATGTCTTCGTAGGCGAATCCCCCGGCGAATCCACCGCCGAACTCGAGACGGCCCAGCGTGCGGCGCTGCGGGTCGAAGACCATCCCGATGACGCCCGTGCCGCCGTCGCAAAGCGGCAAGAGCCCGTTGCGCAGCTCGCGTGCCTTCAGCGGCACGCCCATCTGCACGAGCGTGGCGCGTTCGACGCCGTGGATGTAGATCAGTGGCCGCCCGTCGAACCAGATGCCGAGGTACTGGCGGTGGTAGTCCGACGCGCCGCCGAGGTGCCGGAACCGCGTGTGCTCACGCAGTCGTGCGAAGAGCGAATCCACGCGGCGCACGATGCGTGGGTCGAGCGAATCCACGAGGGCGGGCGGCACCGTCCAGTACGACGGGACTCCGTGCAGGCTGTGCGCCGGACAGGCCCGTGCCGCGTGCGCACCGGCTGCCGAGTCCACAGAGACCACCACCGCGACGCGCGATGCATCGGGGACGCGTCGCCAGCAGCCGCTCCCGACGAAGACCGCGAGAGCCGCGAGGGACGGCAGGGCCAGGTGAAGGCGCCGTGAACCCACGAGGCGTCAGGTCCCGGTGCGCGCGTCGTGCACGGTGATCAGCTTCAGCATCCCGAGCTGTAGGTGCATCGGCGCGGTTTCGGAATCTTGGAAGTTGCACACCAGCAGATAGCGCTCGCCCGCCTGCAGGGTGAGGAGCAATTGGCCCGGAGTGGTCACGCCGGGATCCGCCGTGAGGATACCCGCCGGCGGATCACGCAGCTCGCGCGACGAGCCGCCGGCGGCCTCGAGGCGCAGGAGTTCCTGGACGTCGGCGCCGGGTCGCAGGCGCACGATGATGATCTCGTGCGGCACCGCGCCGACGTTGCTGAGACCGAATGCCGTGGGACCGGCCGGCAGGCTGTCGGGCGCGGTGAAGGCATAGTCGGTGGCGCGCACGAGGACCTCGTGCGGGCCCGGGGCGGAGGCGCAGCCGAGAGCGGTGAGGGCGACGAGCGTAGCGGCGGCGATGGAGCGGCGCGTGAAGGGCACGGAGGGCTCGGGCGGGGGAGTGGGGCCGTGGGAGTCTCCGGCAATACTGCTGCCGTGGAAATACGACCGCCACCCGGGCCCCGCCCGTCACTGACGCAGCGCCGCCGGGTTCAGCGCCTGAAGAAGCGCAGCATCGCTGCCACGGCGGTCGGGTGACCCATCAGGCTGTGCGCCGCATCGGGCAGCACGAGCGTCTCCGCGTTCGGCATTCCCGCGGCCACCTCGACCGCGTTGGCTGGCGGCGTGCGCCCGTCGAGCGCCCCAGAGATGAGCAGCGCCGGTGTCGCGACGCGGATCGGCGCGCGAAACGCGTCCGGGAGTCGCGGAAGACCGGGCACCTCGCAGAGACTCGGCAGATGTCCGTTGATGGCGCCGCCGAAGGCTCCCGCTTCGCTCTGGGCTCGAATCCGCGCGAGGCGCCCCTCGCTGGCGTACGATGCGCAGTCCATCGCCACGTTCATCAGGTTGATGGGTCGCGAGCGTCGCGCGCCGGCCGCCCAGCGCGCCAGCGGCGCGAAGTCGCCCGCAAGCAGTTGCGGCAGCGCCTCCAGTCGGTCGGCGATCTCGGGGATGGCATCGAGGGCCTCGGTCATCCATACCTCGAGGTCCTGCGCGCCGACGACGATCACCGCCCCGTCCGGGCGTCGCGCCTGTGCGGGCGCGGCCTGCAACCGTCGGCGCAGCCCACGCAGCTCTTCCACGAGTGTCGGACGACGCGCGGCGGTGGCGAGGGCGAGGTGGGTGCCGTAGCTCCCCGCGAGCAGGCTGATGCGCGGCGCGTCCAGTGCGGTCGCCAGCGCCATCAGGTCATCCGCGCTCTCCCAGGTGGTGAATGCGCGAACGTCGAGCCCCTGCGCTGCGGCGCGCCCGAGGCATCGCGACAAGCGTGCGGAGAGGCTGTCATTCGCTTCCGCCTGGTCCCACGCGCGCTCCAAGGGCCACGGACTGCCGGGTGGGCACAACGCTCCCATTGGTTCGGAACTTCCCGTCCCACGCTGGTCGAAGGCGATGACATCGGCGATGGCGCGCAGCGAGTCGAGGAATTCCGGGGGCATACCGCTGAACGCCCGCGTCGCGGCATCTCCCGGACCACCGGCAAGGAAGACGATCGGAGATCCGGGACGCGTCGCGGTGGAAGGAAAACGGACGAAGCGCAGGCGCAGCGTCCCCGCCTCCGGCGCCGCCCGACGCGCCGGCACACGGAACTCGCCGCGTTCGACGGTGACACGCTCGCCACGCACCGAGAATGTGTCGCCCTGCTGCGCGGTCCCGGCGCGCGGAAGCGCGAGTGCGGGTGCGAGAATGCTCATCCACGCGAGGGCGCGCTTCAACGCGCGCGTCCGCGCGACAGGTCGCGTCGGCCTCATCGCTGCACCTCGGCGAGTTGCCGAAGCAACTCATCACGCCGGCGGGAGAGCGTCGCCACCGTCGCCTGTCCCTCGCGCAGGCGTCGCAGCGCCACGGCGAGCATTACGAGACCGACGAGCGGGGCCAGCCACCACGGGCCGTCGCCGCGGCGGCTCCACCCCAGCCACAGGCTCGCCAGCACGAACGCGGCGCTGAACGTCACGCCCATCCGGGCCGCGACCACGAACTGCGTCGCATAGAGCACGCGCCGACGTCGCAGCACCCAGGTCGCATACGCGCTCCACGC
>CAZYQM010000143.1:2146-6191 GCA_964649965.1 uncultured Gemmatimonas sp. | reverse complement strand
AGGATCCCCGGCGGCTCGCCGAGGCGAAGCGCTACCTCGACGAGTTCTGGAACGTCCTCGACGACCCGCGCGACTTCCGCCGCGAGGTCATCGGGCGCTGACAGCCGCTGGGCAACTGAGCCGCCGGCCGTTCAGACGGCCGCGTCCCGCAGGCATTCGAGCACGGCGCGCCCGAAGCGGTCGAGGCGCGCCGGCCCCACGCCGGACACCTGCGCCAACTGCGCCAACGATTCGGGGTTCGCCTGGGCGATGCCGCGCAGGGCGCGGTCCGGGAAGATGACGTACGCGGGCACGCCATCGTCCCGTGCGAGCTCGGTGCGCATCGCCTTCAGCGCGTCGAAGCGCTGTGATTCCTCACGCGTAAGCGGCGCATCCGTCGCCCCACCCTTGGAGCGCGTCGCCGCCCCCGATGCGCTGCGCGCCGGTCGCGACCGCGCAGGGGCGCTCGCCACCCGCTGCTCGTGCTTGATGCCGAGGCAATTGTCGCAGTTGTCGCAGCGCGGCTTGGCCGCCGGATCGCCGAAGTAGCGCAAGACGAAGGCGCGCCGGCAGTACTTCGTGTACGCGTACTGCTGCACCGCCTCCAGCTTGCGCAGTTCGCCGCGGCGCCGGCGATCGAGCCCCTCCCAATCCACCGGCCACTCGCCAAGCGGGCGCGACGCCTCCATCAGCGTGAGGCCCTCGCCCAGCCGCTTCCACACCACGAACTGCCGTGCCTGCAGCTGATCCAGCAGTGCCATCGCACCCTGCGGTCCGCCGAGGCCGGGCGGCAGCGCGTCGAGATCCGCCACGAGGCCACGCTGCAGCAGTCCCCGACTGCGCTTCCACAGCGAGCGCAGCAGGGCCAGCGCCAATCCGTCCGTCACCTCGTCGAGCTCCGTTTTGATGCGCTCGGGCGTCGCCAGGAGGCGTACGTGCACCTGCTGCCGCGAGGCGTCGGCGATGGCCAGGGCACCGGCGCGCATCAGGATGCGCAGCGCCGATTCCGCTTCGCGGTCGCTCACCTTCGCCTTGCCGCCGGCCGAGGCCGCAATTTCCGCCGCATCCGCGGCGACCAGTCCCTCGCGATCCGCCAGCCGCTGCGCCGCTGCGTACACGCTGGCCACCGTCTCGCGCTCCGGAAGCGCCCCCTTGATGAAGAACTCGTGCGTGAAGCGATCCGGGAACGCGTGCAGGAGGATCGCCGTCGCGGGCTGGCGGTCGCGCCCGGCGCGCCCGGCCTCCTGATAGTACGCCTCGAGCGTCCCCGGCATCGCGTGATGCACGACGAGGCGGACGTTCGGCTTGTCGATGCCCATCCCGAAGGCGTTCGTCGCGACGATGATGCGTTGACGCTCGCGCATAAACGCATCCTGGACGTCGGCACGGTGCTCGTCGTCGAGACCGGCGTGGTAGGCCAGCGCCGGAAGCTTGGCGCGCGTCAGCACGCCGGCGATGCGCTCGACCGTCTTCCGCGTGCTCGCATAGACGATGGCGACGCCGTCGGCGTGGGTGCCGAGGTGGTCGCGCAGCAACTCGACCAACGTCTCGTCCTTGGCCGCGTCGTTCTTGGCCGGGATGACGTGATACGACAGGTTCGTGCGGTCGAAGCCCGTGATGACGACGGTCGGATCGCGCAGTTCCAGCTGCCGCGCGATGTCCTCGCGCACCTCCGGCGTGGCCGTCGCGGTCAAGGCGACCGTCGGCGGATTCCCGAGCCGTGCGCGCACTTCCTTCACGCGCAGGTACGACGGACGGAAGTCGTGCCCCCATTCGCTGATGCAGTGCGCCTCGTCGATGGCCAGCAGCGTCACGCCGGCATCGCGCAGCCGCTCGGCCGTGCGCCCGAGGTCGAAGCGTTCCGGTGCCACGTAGAGCAGCTTGATGTCGCCGCGCAGCACGCGCGCCATCCGCGCGCTGATCTCGGCCTGGCTGAGCGTGCTGTTGAGATACGTGGCGGCGAGACCTCGGGCCTCCAGCGCGTCCACCTGATCCTTCATCAACGAGATGAGCGGCGAGATGACGACGGTGAGCCCCTCCATCACCAGCGCCGGCACCTGGTAGCACAGCGACTTGCCGCCGCCGGTCGGCAGGATCACCAGGGCGTCCTTGCCTGCGAGGACGCTCTCGACCGCGGCGGTCTGGCCGGGTCGGAACTCGGGGTAGCCGAAGCGCTCCTGCAGCAGGCGGCGGGCGGCGGTGAGGCGCGTGGTGAGGCGGTCGTCGGTCACGCCGAAGGATAGCGAGGGGGCGCCGGCCGCCGACATCACTTTCGTGCGCGTCGTTTACCTTTCGGGCGTGCAGATTCCGTTGTTCGTCTCCGCCTCGGGCATCCTCGCTGTCCTCGCGATCGGCTTCGCCTTGGCGTTCCGCCAGCTGGGGGGCACCTTCGGGCGTCGCTATGTGCGCGACTGGACCGCCGCGTGGCTCGCGCTCGCCGTCTACGCCTTCTTCGCGGGGCTCGCGTTGTTGGCCGTCACCGCGCCGACGCTCGCCCCGCTGCGCAGCCTCTTCTCGCTTGGATCGATCGGCGCAGCCTACCTGCACGGGCGGGCCCTGCTGGCGGGAATGGAGCGGCTCTGCCTGCCCGATCGCGCCGCCTCCCGCTGGCCGCTCCTCACGATCGCCCTGCTCCTGTCCGGCGCCGCCGTCCTCGTGCTCTGGCCCGTCGCCCCGCGCTCCGATGCGGCGATGCAGCTCTATCTGGCGCGCATCACGCTGCTGGCGCTGGCCTGGGGTCTCGCCTACGCGACGGCCGGCATCTGGATGCTGCGGCGTCCACCCGGTCCTTCGACGCTCGGCCGCACGGCGCTGCTCGCGACGTTGTTCGCCTACGCCGGAATGCGTGTCGTCGAGCCCGCGACGCACTTCCTCGGCCCCAGCCCGATCCTCGCGCAGCTCCTCACCTTCGGCGGGCTCCCGCTGCTCGTCGGCGTCGGCGCCGGGATGCTGATCACGCTGCTCGAGGTCGAGCGCCTGCGTTCCGTCGAGGCGGTAGTCGCCCGCAGCACCGCCGAGCGCAGCGCGAACGAATCCGAAGCGGCCCTGGCGACGGCACTCGCGACGAGCAACGATCCCGTGTGCATCGTCAACCGCGACGGCGTCCTCGTGTCGGCGAACGCGGTGTTCGTCAATCTCGTCGCGCAGGCGACGGGAATGACCGTCGGACCCGGGGTGCCCATCACCGACGTGATGGACGAAGCGACGATCGCGATGTGGGAGGACGTGCTCCCGCAGGTGCTGGCCGGCGAGCCCGTCATCCGCGCGTCGCGATTCCGCTTTCCCGCGCTCTCTGATTCGCGCGAGTTCACCGTGCGCTACACGCCGGTGCGCGAAGCCGGCGGCATCATCGGGGCGCTGGTCGTCGCGCACGACACGACCGAGGAAGAACGCCTGCGCCGCGAGATGGCCCGTCGCGAGGAGTGGTTCCGGTCGCTGATCGAGAACGCCAGCGATATGATCTTCCAGGTCAGCGACAGTTCGCTCATCGAGTACGCGAGCCCCTCGGTGGATCGCATCCTCGGCTACGACCACCTGTCGCTGATCGGCCGCACCGGATTCGACTTCATCCATCCGGACGACGTGCCCACCGTCGCGGACGCCATCCGGCGCTCGCTGGCCCACGACGACACCGTGCCGACAGTCGTGCCGTTGCGCGCGCGCACGGTCCACGGCGACTACATCCCGCTCGAAGGGGTGTCACGTCCCTACAGCGAACGCGACGGCAGCCAGCGCCTCATCGTCTCGCTGCGCGACGTGCGCGAGCGCCAACGGCTCGAGGATGAACTCACCGGTGCGCGCCGGCTCGAAGCCATCGGGCGCCTCGCGGGCGGCGTCGCCCACGACTTCAACAACCTGCTGACGGCCGTGGCCGGCAACGTCACGCTGATGAAGCTCAAGACGGAGGGACGGGCCGCGCTGGACGAGCACCTCGTCGAGATCGACCACTCGGTGCAGCGCGGCGCCGAGCTGACCCGCCGCCTGCTCGCGTTCGCGCGGCAGCAGCGCATCGAGCCGCGCATCCTGCAGATTCCGCACCAGGTCGCGGACCTCGAGCGCCTGCTGC
>CAZYQM010000143.1:0-2136 GCA_964649965.1 uncultured Gemmatimonas sp. | reverse complement strand
ACTCGGCGACCAGATCCTCGTGGACCTCGACCTGCCCGCGTCGCTGTGGTCCATCCGCGCGGACGCCACGGCGTTCGAGCAGGTGCTCGTCAATCTCGCCGTCAACGCGCGCGACGCGATGCCGCAGGGCGGCACGCTGCGAGTGTCCGCGCGCAACGTCACCGTGGGACCGAGCGGCCGCGAGTCGCTCAACCTCACGCCGGGCGACTGGGTCGAGCTCGTCGTGGAAGACACCGGGAGCGGCATCGCTCCGGAGTTGCTCGGGCGCATCTTCGAGCCCTTCTTCACGACAAAGGCCGAGCACGGCGGCACCGGGCTCGGCCTGGCAACCGTGTACGGCGCGGTCACCCAGATGGGCGGCCAAGTCCGCGTGGATTCCGTCGTCGGGCGCGGCACGCGCTTTACGCTGTACTTCCCGCGGGTGATCGCGCCCAACGAGACCAGCGTCCCCGCCCCCAAGCCGGCGCTGCCGACGGCCCGCCCCGGCGAGGTGGTGCTCGTGATGGAAGATGAGGCGCCGGTCCGCGACGTGACGGCAAAGCTGCTGCGGCGACTCGGCTACGAGGTGCTGACCGCCGAGGACGGCGAGTCAGGCGTCGCGCTCTCCGACACGCACAGCGGGCCGCTGACCCTCATCGTCAGCGACATCGTGATGCCGGGCATCCACGGCGACGTCGCCTGCGCGCAGATCCGCGAGCACCGGCCGGGCGTTCCCGTGCTCTTCATCTCCGGCTTCAGCCAGGAAGCCCTGCGCTGGCAGTACGGGATGCCACCGGGCGCGCGACTGCTCTCCAAGCCGTTCACGCTGGAAGACCTCGCCGCCAGCGTCCGCGAGATGATTGACGGCGCCGCGCAGGGCTGACCGTCGCAGGTGGTGGCGTGCTAGACGGCCCGCGCGAAGTGTCCGCGCGTGATCGCATCCCCGAGGACCTCGCGCGGCCGGCGTGACGGCGCGCCGCCGCGCGCCACCGCGTCCACCGCGTCCACCGCGTCCAGCGCGTCGCGGTACGCCGCCACGCGCGCAGCGACGTCGTCGCCGGGCACATTGAAGACGAGCCGATACCGCCGCAGGCCCATCTGCCAGAGGCGCGGCAGGAACTCGCTGCCTTCGATCGGACGCGAGTGCAGCAGGCGATTGCGACAGGCATAGTCCGTCGCCACCGGGAACTCGTAGCCGGCCGGATCGGTGAGCCGCGTATCCGTGTGCCGCTTGGTGCAGAGGTCGCGGCAGTGGGTCGGCGTACGGTCAAAGGCCGCGCTGAGCACGCAGTGTTCGAGCGTCATCCCTTCGGGCCGGCCGTGCAGGAACACTTCGAATCCCGCACCGCCCCACGGCGCCACCACATCGGCGATTTCGTCCGCGGTGAGTTCCACCGACGGCGTCAGGCCGCTGGCGCCGAGCGCAAAGAACTCGCGCGCCGTCGCCACGTTGAAGACGTTCGTTGCGTAGTCGGCGTGCACGTCGCGCCCCACCGCCGCGAGTTCGGCGAGCAGGCCGAGATGCCCGCTCAGCAGCGGCGTGCCAAGGGCCAACCACTTGTCGAGCTTCTTGCGCTCCTCTGGCCGCACGATCGTCGGAAGCCGCAGCCGGAAGCGCTTGCCCGCTGCCGTGGTCCGCGCGACCAATGCCGCCACCTGCGTGACCGACGGGAACGGGTGACGCAGGAACGGATCGAACACGACCTCGTCCGCTCCGGCTGCCAGCGCGGCGTCGGCATCGGCGATGCGCCAGACTTCGGCCACGAGTTCCGCGCCGGCCGCGCCGGCTGACGGGAACCGGTCGCGTACCATCGCGGCCTGACCCACGGGCGCCTCGCCCGGCCGCGCCAGCGCACGCTCGATGCGCGCACGGCGCTCAGCCAGCTCAGCATCGTGCTCCCACTCCAACTGCTGCCCCAGGGTCTCCGTCGCTTCCTGGCGCATCCGATTGAGCTCCGACACCGGCAAGAACAGTCCCGCCGCCACGCCGGCCGCCTCAAGCTGGTTCAGCACGAACGGCGACTCGCCGAGACGGCCGAACTGCTCGCGCAGCTGCCCGAGGTCGAGCGCGCGCTTCTGCGCGGGCGCGAGCGGCAGCTCGCTGCGCACTTCGATGCGCTGGTCGCCGGCGCTGAAGATGGCCTTGAGCGGCCCGCC
>CAZYQM010000142.1:5553-6229 GCA_964649965.1 uncultured Gemmatimonas sp. | reverse complement strand
ACGGCAACTGACGTCGTTCAGCCTCCCGCTGATCGTCACGAGCCTCATCTCGTTCTATATGACGTTCGGCGATCGGTACTTCCTGCGGGTGTTCGGCGGGGGATTGGACGAGGTGGGCGTTTACGCCCTCGGGTACCGCTTTGGCTTCTTACTGTCGTTCCTCGTCGGCGATCCGTTCTTCAGCATCTGGGATTCCGAGAAGTACCAGGCGTTCCGCCAGCCGGATCGCCTGCAGCGGTTTCGGCAGGCCTTCTTGATGCTGACCGCGGGGATGGCAGTCGTTACGGCGGGGCTGTGCATCTACATCGAGGACTTCCTGCGCGTGATGGCGGCGCCAGCCTTCTGGCAGGCCGCCGCGGTTGTGCCCATCGTGCTCGCGGCCTACGTCTGCCAGAACTTCGCGGCCTTTGCGAACTTTGGCCTACTTCAGGACCGTCGGACGGGCGAGATCGCGCAAGGAACCGCCATCTCGGCGGTCGTGGTGACCATCGGGTACCTCACGCTGATTCCGGCCCTAGGCGGCGTCGGAGCGGCGCTCGCGACGCTCCTCGCCTTCGCCGTGCGGGCTGCGTGGCTCGGGTGGCGTGCCAATCGGCGGCATCCGCTTCACTTGCCGTGGATCCGCGCGTTTCGGATGATGTTTGCGGTGGCGATTGCCTGGACTCTGAGCCTGTAT
>CAZYQM010000142.1:3289-5543 GCA_964649965.1 uncultured Gemmatimonas sp. | reverse complement strand
CCGGCTTGCTGCCCCGGGACATCCGGCAAGGTATTCAGGCGATGATCCGAGAGCGGCGCCTGCGCTTCAGCTAGACGGCGGCCTCGGAACCAATTTGTCGGGGCCTATCTTTCGCCCTCGCCGGCGCCGACGAGATTGCCGCCGCGATAACCAATGACTCGCGCCGGGTTGCCGGCCAAGATGGAGTTCGGCCGATACGCCTTGGCATTGACCACCGCACCGGCGATGACGATGCAGCCATCCGGCAACGTCACCCCCGGCAGGATGAACGCGTTGCCCCCGACGAAGACGTCGTTGCCGATGACGACGGGCTTCGCAGTCTGGCCCTGCGCCTGCACCGCGACATCAACGTCTTGGAAGTCGTGATTGACGCTCCAGACCTTGACTCCTGGACCGAACGTCACGTCGTTGCCCAGCGTAATGCCGCCGTACGCCTGCAAGAACACGTCATACCCGATGCTGACGCGATCGCCCGCAACAAGACGCTCGACTGAGCGGAACCGGCAACCGGCATACACGCGCAGCTCGGATCCGCACGCCCGCATACGGCGCGCAAGATGTCGTCCCCGCAGCATATTCCCGAACAGCCCGGGAATCTGCCAGATCATCCACCAGACCCACGACTTCCGCTCGAAGGGATCCATTAAGTCCCAGCGCAGGCGCTGTAGCAGTTCTCGCCAAGTAGACTGCGGGGCGTGGGCCATCAGCCGAACCTCAGCGTAGCGTCAATTCGAGCGTCCACAGTGCCAGTCGTGGTGATGTTGGATTTGCGGTGGATCGGCCACTTCGGACCGACGATTCCGGAACGTACTTCGCGCGACCCAAAAGTCTACGCTCCGCGAGGCTCCAGCGAAACCGAGTTCAGGCATTAGTATAGTGGGTGCTCGGGGCGCCGGATGCCCTCCGAACGTTGCTTTCTCCTTTCTCGCACTTCCACGCATTCGGATATAGCCATGCTCGAGGACGGACGAACCCCGCAGAGGACCAGCACGGTCGCGCCTCGACTCCTCCTCCGTGTTGCGACGGTGTTGGCTACCGCCGTCGCGGCCGGATGCGACAGCGCCGACCCACTCCCTGCCCCACCATCTGCAATGCCAGACAACGTCACGTTCGCCGAGATCACACCGGCCCAGTGGAAGGCCTTGGCCCGCCAGCGCTTGGTCTTCGGCCATCAATCCGTCGGGCGCAACATCGTGGCAGGCCTTACCGAGGTCCTGACCGCCCATCCGGAGATTGGCGTGCGCGTGGTGCAGGGCCTGCCGACGGACGACCAGCCAGGCCTGTATCACGAGAACGTCGGGCGCAACCGCGACGTCGCTTCCAAGACGACCCATTTCGACGCGTTGGCCGACTCGGCGCAGTTCGATGCGGCCGTGTTGAAGTTCTGCTACGTGGATGTCGGCGAGACTTCGAACGCCGATTCGATGTTCGTCGACTACCAACGCTGGGTTGACAATCTGCAGCGGCGGCATCCGACCCTCCGCATCATCCACGCTACGCTTCCCCTCACGTCACTCGACAGCCCCAAGGAGCGGATCCTCAGCTTCATTCGTGGGCAACGGTCGGCGCGTGAACTAAACGTCGTTCGCCATACCTACAATGAGAAGCTGCGTGCCGCATACGCCGGCCGCGCCCCGATCTTCGACATTGCCGCGCTCGAGTCCACCCGCCCAGATGGCTCGCGGGTGACGTTCCGCTCCAAGGGCCAGGACATCCCGTATCTCAATCCTGACATCACCTACGACGGTGGACACCTGAATGAGATGGGCCGCCAACGCGCTGCCGAACAATTCCTGGCCGTGCTGGCGTCGCAGCACCCACCCGAATGACCACCCGCCCCGAGCCGCCAGAGCGCATCGTGCCGTCAGCACCGCCCTTCTCGCTCGATCACGTATGCATCGCCGTCCGGCGGCTGAGCACGGCTCGGACTGCTGTTGTCCGAATGTTCGGGGACGTCCCGCGCACGGAACCCGTCGAGAACACGCGGCAACAGGTGCGCGTACAGTTCTTGCGCAAGCAGGGCTCCATCGATATCAAGCTCATCGAGCCGAGCACACCGGATTCGCCCTTGGCGTCGTTCTTGAGCCAGTCCGGCGGCGGACTCCACCACATCGCCTTTCGCACGGACGCAACGCCGGAGGCGATTGAGTCCCTGCGCGCACTCGGTGCCCACATCGTGACGCCACCCGAGCCCGGGGAGGCGTTCAACGATCACCTGATTGCGTTCGCGGTCGTCGCTTCCGGTCTTCGTGTC
>CAZYQM010000142.1:2668-3279 GCA_964649965.1 uncultured Gemmatimonas sp. | reverse complement strand
CACGTCATACTTCCCGCTCGCCAGCTTCGGCAACTCGGCCCGCTCCTCGTAGCGGGCCGGCTGCATATGCGGCGGTAGCTCCGCGCGCACGAACTTCCGCAGCGTCGCCACGCTGCCGCCCTCGGCCAGCACCACCCACGCCACAATCCGCTGCCCGCGCTCCGGATCCGGCTCACCCGTCACCACCGCCTCGCGCACCTGCCCAGAGGTCAGTAGCGCATCCGCCACTTCGTCGGGGCCGACCTTTAGCCCCTGCGTCTTGATAATGCGGTCGCGACGCCCCACGTAGTACAGAAACCCCTCCGCGTCCGCCTTCGCGTAGTCGCCCGAGTGCACGGCCGGCTGACCGGGCCGCGCTGGGTGGGGCCGAAAAGCCTGCGCGGCGTCGGCGCGCCCGCCCCAGTAACCAGCCGCCACCGTCGGCCCCACGTGCACGATCTCGCCGACTTCATCCGGCGCACAGAGCGATCCGTCCTCGCGCGTGACAAGGATCTCCACGCCCGGAATCGCGCGCCCCATCGAGCCCAGTCGACGGTCGGTCTCCTCGGGCGGCAGGTATGTGCCGCGCCAAGTCTCCGTCATACCGTACTGCAGGATCAAGTCGGCCTGCG
>CAZYQM010000142.1:1474-2658 GCA_964649965.1 uncultured Gemmatimonas sp. | reverse complement strand
GCGTTCTGCAACTGCCGGAGCGTCGGGATCGGCGTGGCGAAGGCCTCGACCCCGACCAACTGCGTCCACAGCGGCGGCACCGCCGCTGCCACCGTGATGCGATCTTCGCGCAACGCCCGCACCAGATCCGAAGGGAACACGGCTCGTTCCACGACGAGCGTGGCCCCGACGGCAAACGAACACAGCAGCTGATTGAGCCCGTACACGGCGCTGAACGCCAGAAGACTGGCGACCCGATCATCGGCGCGCAGGCCGAGGTAGCGATGCACGATGTCTACCCCGGTCCCGACCGATCCGTGCGTGTGCACCACGCCCTTAGGCAGGCCAGTGGACCCGGACGTATAGATGATCTGCGCCGCGTCGGTGGGCGCCACGACCGCCACCGACAGAGCGCCGCCGTCCGTCACGGTCGCCGGATCCAGCTGCGGGGGCAGCCCCTGCGGCGCGAGTGCCGCGCGCCCCACCATTTCGGCGGTCGTGACCAGCAACCGCGGCGCGCTGTCCCCCAGGGCGTGCTGGAGCTGGCGGGCCCGCAGCCGCTCGTTCAGCACCACGGCGATGGCGCCCACGGCGTGTGCCGCCGTCAGCGCGGCGGCGGCCTCTACCCCGCGATCCAGCAGGAGGGCGACGCGGTCCCCGCGCCCGACACCGCCCCGCTGGTAGGCCTCCGCGTATCCGGCGGCGCGCCGAGCGAGCCCCGCGTACGTGACCGGGCTCACCGAGGTGCCAGGCTCCTCGATGGCGATATGGTCTGGCCACGCCTGCGCCGCTAACCGGAGAAGGTGTGTAACGTTATCTTGCATAGCCGTTTGAATATGGCAGCCCCCGCTCGCAGTCAACTTATCCCAAAACCCCAGCCTATGCCCACGGCCGATCCCGATTTCAAGGCTCGCGCGCAGGAACTTCTCGCCATCGATCCGGCCAAGGAAACGGCCCGCATCGTCACAGCGCTCCGGAAGCAGGTGGGCGAGGTCTTGATGCGCCGCGGACTGATCGTGGCGATGAGCAGCGGCGTGGACTCCTCCACCTGCGCCGCCCTCGCGGTCGAGGCCTTTGGCCCCAAGCGGGTCTTCGGCCTGATGTTGCCGGAGCGCGATTCCGATCCGCAGAGCACACCGCTCGCCACGGCGCTCGCGACCCAGCTTGGCATCGCGTACGAAGTCGAGGACATCGCGCCCGCGCTC
>CAZYQM010000142.1:777-1464 GCA_964649965.1 uncultured Gemmatimonas sp. | reverse complement strand
CAGAGTTCCAGGACAGCTGGCCGTGGAAGCTGGTGCTGCCCGGCAATCGCCTCAACAACGACCAGCTCAACGTGTCGTCCGTCACCGTGCGCCGGCCGAGCGGCGAGATGACGACCGTGCGCCTCCCGGCGTCGGCCTACCTCGCCGTCGTCGCGGCCACCAACTACAAGCAGCGTGTGCGCAAGATGGCCGAGTACCATCACGCGGACCGCCTGCACTATGCAGTAACCGGCACGCCTAATCGCCTGGAGTACGACCAGGGCTTCTTCGTGAAGGGTGGCGACGGCCTCGCGGACGTCAAGCCGATCGCGCACCTGTACAAGACGCAGGTCTATATGCTGGCCGATTACCTCGGCGTGCCGAAGTCCATCACGAGCCGCCCGCCGACGACGGACACGTTCTCGCTGCCCCAGACGCAAGAGGAGTTCTACTTCAACCTGCCGGCCGCGGCGATGGACCTCGTGCTGTGGTGCTACAACTCCGGCAAGAGCGCGGCCGAAGGCGCCAAGCTCCTCGACCTCACGCCGGAGCAGATGCAGCGCGCCTACAAGGACCTGGAGTCCAAGCGGTCGGCCACGCGCTATCTCCACGAGCCGCCGCTGCTCGTGGAGCCCGTGCCGCTGCTGCACTGAGCGACGATGTGCGGCGTCGCGGGGCTCGCCCGCGCCTCTGGCCGTCCAGTCCAGC
>CAZYQM010000142.1:0-767 GCA_964649965.1 uncultured Gemmatimonas sp. | reverse complement strand
ACGGGTACGGCTTACTCGCCGACGAGCGCGTGGGTCTCGCCCACGTGCGCCTCAGCATCGTGGACCTCGCCGGCGGGGCGCAGCCCATCGCCAACGAGGACGAGCTTCTCTGGATCACCTTCAACGGCGAGATCTTCAACTGGCGCGAGCTTCGTGCCGAGCTCGAGGCCAAAGGGCACCGTTTCCGCACGAACACCGATACCGAAGTGATCGTGCACGGTTGGGAGGAGTGGGGGCGCGCGATGCTCGACCGCCTCAACGGCCAGTTCGCGTTCGCCCTCTACGACCGCCGCGACCAGTCGCTGTTCCTGGCGCGCGACCGCTTCGGCATCTGTCCGCTATTCGTCGCGCATCGCCAGGGCGACCTCTTCTTCGCGTCGGAGGCGAAGGGAATCTTCGCCTCCGGTGAGGTGAGCGCGGAGCCGGACCCCACGGGCCTGGACGAGGTCTTCACGTTCTGGTCCGCGCGCGCGCCGCGTACGGTGTTCCGGGGCGTGGAACAGCTGCGCCCGGGCTCGTGGCTCGCGTGGCGGGACGGACGGGTCACCACGGGCCAGTGGTGGTCGCCGGCGTACCACGAGGCGCGCGACGAGTCGCCGACGGCGCCCGACGAGCTCGGCGAGCTGCTGCGCAGCGCGACCGCGCTCCGGATGCGCGCCGACGTGCCGGTGGGCGGATACCTGAGCGGCGGCCTCGACTCGAGTATCACCTGCTCGTTGGCCGTGCAGCACACGCCGCACGCCTTGCGCACGTTCTCCGTGACGTTC
>CAZYQM010000141.1:0-6315 GCA_964649965.1 uncultured Gemmatimonas sp. | reverse complement strand
ATCGCCTCGTCCTGCGTCACGATCATCCCGCCGTCGCCGTAGCCGCCGAGGTTCTTGGACGGGAAGAACGAGAACGTGCCGATCGTCGCCAGCTCGCCGGCCATCTTCCACTCGCCGTTCACCTTCCGCCGCGCGCCGATGCTCTGTGCCGCGTCCTCGATGATCGGCATCTCCGGCAGCAGCGCCCGCAGCTTCTCCAGCGCCGCCATCTGCCCGAACAGGTCCACCGGGATCACGGCCTTGGTCTTCGCCGTCACCGCCGCCGCCGCGAGGTCGGGCCGGATGTTGTACGTCTCCGGATCGATGTCCACGAACACCGGCGTCGCGCCCACGTTGTGGATCGTCCCGGCCGTCGCGAAGAACGTGAACGGCGTCGTCACCACCTCGTCGCCGCGCCCGATGTCCAGCGCGCGCATCGCGATGAGGATCGCGTCCGTGCCGTTGGCGCAGCCTACGGCGTACTTGGTCTTGGAGAGTCCGGCGACCTCGCATTCGAGCTTCTGCACCGGCTCGCCGAGGATGAACGCCTGGGCATCCACCACCTTCATCACTTCGGCGACGACCTCGTCGCGGATGGTGGCGTGTTGGGCCTTGAGATCGAGAAGCGGGACAGCCATCGGTGCGGAACCTGGAGGGGCGAAAGAAAGGCTCGCACGGAGCCTCCGTGCGAGCCTTGTAAGTTCGCTTCCTGACGCAACATAGTCAACGAAGCGGCGCTCCCCCGGACGAGGGATTTTCCGACCGTTACAGGGTCGCCCGCAGCGGCAGCGGCACCTCGCGCCCGGTCTTCGCCGACTCGTAGATCCCGAGGATCAGTTCCAGCGACTTCCGGCCCCCGCGCCCGTCCGTGTCCGGCACCGCCTCCCCCCGGATCACCCGCAGGACGTTCCGGTAGTACGGCTCGTGCCCGAAGCCATAGACCGACGGCGGGTCCGTGTTCACCCGCTCCACCTCGGCGTCGTCCGGGTCGGCGTCGGCGAAGGCCCAGTGCTCGATCTTGTTCACCGCCGTCCCGCCGACCTTCACCGTCCCCTTCTCGCCGATCAGCGTGAACGAGCCCTCGAGGTTCTTCGGGTAGGTGAGCATCGTCACCTCGATCACCCCCAGCGCGCCGTTGCGGAACTTGAGCACCGCCGCACCCGTATCCTCGGACTCGATCTTCCGGGCCATCGTCGCCGTCTTGGCGATCACGCTCTCCACCGGCCCGACCAGCCACTGCATCAGGTCTACGTAGTGCGAGGCCTGGTTCATAAACGCGCCGCCGTCGAACTCCCAGGTGCCGCGCCACCGCGCCTGGTCGTAGTAGCTCTGCGGCCGCGTCCAATGCACCGTCGTGTTCGCCAGGAACAGCCGCCCGAAGCGCCCCTTGTCCAGCGCCCGCTTCACGAGCTGCACCGTCGCGTTGAGGCGGTTCTGCTTCACCACGAACAGGTGCACGCCGGCGTCGTCGCAGGCCTTCACCAGCGCGTCGGCCGAGGCCAGCGTGATGGCCATCGGCTTCTCGCTGATGACGTGCTTGCCGGCCTTGGCCGCGAGGATGCCGTGCGCCGGATGCAGTCCGCTCGGCGTGGCGATCGCCACCGCGTCGCAGTCCGCCTCGGCCAGCATCTTCTCGTAACTCGTGAACCACGGCACCTGCCACTTCTCGCCGGCCTCGCGGGCCCGCGCTTCCACGCTGTCGCAGACGGCCGAGAGCTCGAGGCCCTCGACCTTGGAAATCGCCTCGAAGTGGTTGGCGCTGATGCGGCCGCAGCCCACCAAGGCGATGCGCACCGGCGTGCTCACTGGGCCTCCGCGCGATGCAGGGCACCCGCGCGTTCCTCGTATGCCGCGCCACACTCGGCGCAGCGATACGCCGGCCCCGCCCCGCGCAGCACCGTGCCGCAGGCGCAGACCCAGCCCGTGCGCCGCGCCGGCACGCCCGTCACCAGCGCGTAGGCCGGCACGTCCTTCGTGACCACGGCGCCCGCGCCCACGAAGCAGTACTCGCCCAGCGTCGCGCCGCAGACCACCGTCGCGTTCGCGCCGATGCTCGCCCCGCGCTTCACCAGCGTCTGCCGGAACTCATCCTTGCGGCTGACGTGGCTGCGCGGGTTGATCACGTTCGTGAAGACCATCGACGGCCCGCAGAACACGTCGTCCTCGAGCACGACGCCCTCGTACAGCGAGACGTTGTTCTGGACCTTCACGTTGTTCCCCACGCGCACGCCGTTCATCACGACGACGTTCTGCCCGATGGTGCAGTCGCGGCCGATCACGGCCTTGGGCATCACGTGGCAGAAATGCCAGATCTTCGTACCGGCGCCTACCTGCGCGCCGGCATCCACGTACGACGATTCGTGGACGAAGGGCTCGCTCACGCCTTCCCCGCAGGCACGACCATCGCCTGCCACTCCTGCAGGCTCTTCACCGCGGACTTCGTCGTCCGCATCGTCTCGATCGCCTCGCAGGCCGCGCTCGCGCCGCTCAGCGTCGTCGTGTACGGCACGCGGTTGGCCACCGCCGCCTGGCGCAGCGAGTAGTCGTCCTTCTGCGCACGCTTGCCCAGCGGCGTGTTGATCAGCAGCTGCAGCTCGCCGTTCACCATCAGGTCAATGCCGTTCGGGCGCCCGCCGCTCACCTTGAACACGCTGCGCGCCTCGATGCCCTGCCCCGCGAGGTGCTTGGCCGTGCCCTCCGTGGCCACGAGGCCGAAGCCCAGCGCCGCGAACCGCCCGGCGATCTTCGACGCCTTGGACTTGTCGCGGTCGTTCACCGTGAGCATCACCGTGCCTTCGCGCGGCAAGCCGTTGCCGGCCGAGATCTCGGCCTTGGCATACGCCATCCCGAAGGACTCGCTCACGCCCATCACCTCACCCGTCGAGCGCATCTCGGGGCCGAGGATCGGATCGAACTCGCGGAACTTCGTGAACGGGAAGACCGCTTCCTTCACGCTCACGAACGGCGCGACGATCTCCTCCGTGTAGCCAAGCTGCTCGAGCGTCTCGCCGAGCATCACGCGCGCCGCCAGCGAGGCCAGCGGCTTGCCGATCGTCTTCGACACGAACGGCACCGTGCGCGACGCGCGCGGATTCACCTCGAGCACGTACACCACGCCATCCTTGAGCGCGTACTGCACGTTGATCAGCCCCACCACGCCCAGCGCCTTCGCGAAGGCGATCGTGTGCGCGCGCATCTGGTCCTGGTGTTCCTTGCCGATCAGGTACGGCGGCAGCACGCAGGCCGAGTCGCCGGAGTGGATGCCGGCGTCCTCGATGTGCTCCATCACGCCGCCGATCACCACCGTCGTGCCGTCCGAGAGCGCGTCCACGTCGGCCTCGAAGGCGTCCTCGAGGAACGCGTCCACCAGCACCGGACGGTCCTCACTGACGCGCACGGCGCGCTGGAAGTAGTCGCGCAGCGACGGCTCGTCGTACACGATCTCCATCGCGCGGCCGCCGAGCACGTAGCTCGGCCGCAGCAGGACCGGGTACCCGATGCGATCGGCGATCTTCACCGCCTCTTCCACGCTCGTGGCCGTGCCGTTCGGCGGCTGCTGCACGCCCAGCTCGCGCGCCAACTGCTCGAAGCGCTTGCGGTCCTCGGCGATGTCAATCGCCTCCGGCGAGGTGCCGAGGATCGTCACGCCCGCCGCCTCCAGCGGCTTCACCAGCTTGAGCGGCGTCTGGCCGCCGAGCTGCACGATCACGCCCACCGGCTGCTCGCGCTCGACGATCTCCAGCACGTCCTCGAAGGTCAGCGGCTCGAAGTACAGCTTGTCCGAGGTGTCATAGTCGGTCGAGACGGTCTCGGGGTTCGAGTTGACCATAATCGTCTCGTAGCCGACCTCGCGCAGCGCGATCGCCGCGCGCACGCAGCAGTAGTCGAACTCCACGCCCTGCCCGATGCGGTTCGGACCGGAACCGAGGATGATCACGCTCTTCTTGCCCGTGCGCGGCGCTTCGCTCTCCTCGTCGTACGAGGAGTAGAGATACGGCGTGTTCGACGGGAACTCGCCGGCGCAGGTGTCCACCATCTTGTAGGCCGGGCGCACGCCCAGCGCCCAGCGATGCTCGCGCACCTGCTTCTCGGTCTCGTGGCGCAGCGCGGCAAGCTGGCGGTCGCTGAAGCCCATCCGCTTCATCCGACGCATCAGGCGCGCGTCCACCGTCTTCGCGGCGGCGTAGGCTTTCTCCGCCTCGATCATCTCGGCGAACTGCTCGAGGAACCACGGGTCCATCATCGTGCGCTGGCGGATCTCCTCGAGGTCCATCCCGAGCAGCATCGCGCGCTTGACCTGGAACATCCGCTCCGGCACCGGCACCGGCAGCGCGGCACGCACGGCGTCGATCGAATCGTCGGCCACGCGGTCGTCCACCGGGCGCTCGCCCACCACCCAGCCGGCGCGCCCCGTCTCCAGCGCGCGCAGGGCCTTCTGGAAGGCCTCCTTGAACGTGCGCCCCATCGCCATCGACTCACCCACCGACTTCATCTGCGTCGTGAGCGTGGTGTTGGCCCCCGGGAACTTCTCGAACGCGAAGCGCGGCACCTTCACCACGACGTAGTCGAGCACCGGCTCGAAGCTCGCCGGCGTCGTCTTCGTGATGTCGTTGGGGATCTCGTCCAGCGTGTAGCCCACCGCCAGCTTCGTGCCGATGCGCGCGATCGCGAAGCCCGTCGCCTTCGACGCCAGCGCCGAGGAGCGCGACACGCGCGGGTTCATCTCGATGACGACCATCTCGCCGTTCTGCGGATTCACGGCGAACTGGATGTTGCAGCCGCCGGCGGCCACGCCGATCTTGCGGATGACCTTCATCGCCGCGTCGCGCATCACCTGGTACTCGCGGTCCGACAGCGTCATCGCCGGTGCGCAGGTGATCGAGTCGCCGGTGTGGATGCCCATCGGATCGAGGTTCTCGATCGAGCAGACGATCACGACGTTGTCCTGCGCGTCGCGCATCACCTCGAGCTCGTATTCCTTCCAGCCGAGCAGCGAGCGCTCGATCAACACCTGCGAGATCGGCGACTCGTCGAGGCCGCGCTTGACGATCTTCTCGTACTCGTCGCGGTTGTACGCCACGCCGCCGCCCGAGCCGCCGAGCGTGAACGCCGGGCGGATGATCGCCGGGAAGCCCGTCCACTCGGCGATCTCCAACGCCTCGTCCCAGGTCGTCGCGATCTTGCCTTCGGGGCACTTGAGTCCGATCTCGGCCATCGCCTCGGCGAAGAGCTTGCGGTCCTCGGCCACGGCGATCGCCCGCGCGTTCGCCCCGATGAGCTCCACGCCGTGCTTCTCCAGCACGCCGCGCTCGTGCAGCGCCATCGCCACGTTGAGCGCCGTCTGCCCACCCATCGTCGGCAGCAGCGCATCCGGCTTCTCGCGCTCGATGATCAGCTCGACGAACTCCGGCGTCACCGGCTCGATATACGTGCGGTCCGCGACTTCCGGATCCGTCATAATCGTCGCCGGGTTCGAGTTCACGAGGATCACCTCGTAGCCCTCTTCGCGCAGCGCTTTGGCCGCCTGCGTGCCGGAATAGTCGAACTCGGCGCCCTGCCCGATGACGATCGGACCGGAACCGATGAGGAGGATGCGATGGATATCGTTACGACGCGGCATCGAGCAGGTCTTGGATGATGGCGGAGCGGGACTTCACGGGGGTCCAACCGGTCGCGGCGCGGAGCTTGGCGTTGTCGCCGACGAGCACGGGGACGTCCACCGCGCGCTGCAGCGCCGGGTCCACTTCGAGGGGGGAGCGCACTCCGGCCGCGGCCAAGACCTCGGCCGCCAGTTCCCCCACGCGGACCCCAACCCCGCTGCAGACGTTGTAGACCTCGCCCGGGCGCCCGCGCGAAACCAGCGAAATATACGCAGAGACCGCGTCCTCGACGTGCAGGAAATCGCGGACCACGTCAACGTTGCCGACGCGTACCGGCGTACCCTCGCGCTTGGCCGCACGCGCACGGTCCACCAGTGACGGCAGCAGGAACTGGCGCGCCTGCCCCCGGCCGGAGTGATTGAAGGACCGCGTGCACACGATGCGCAGGCCCGCCGAGCGATGGGCGGCCAGCGCGAACGATTCCTGCGCCTGCTTCGTGGCGCCGTAAAACGTCATCGGTCGCTGCTCGGCAGTCTCCGCCAGCGGCAGGTCCGCGGCGTCGTGACGGCCGTACTGCTCGCCACTGCCGATGACGAGCACCACCGGATCGATGCGCCCCGCCTCTCGCAGCGGCCGGACGCCCTCGAGCAGGTTCATCAGGCCGCCGACGTTCGTGGCCAGCGCGAACGCCAAGTCCGCGCCGGCGGCCGGTTGGTACGACACGCCCGCCAGATGG
>CAZYQM010000140.1:4229-6336 GCA_964649965.1 uncultured Gemmatimonas sp. | reverse complement strand
CCACCAGTACCGCGAGGCGCGGCGCGCCACCGCGGTGCGGATCCACGGCTCGTTGCGCAACGAGACCGCGAGCTCGTCGCGCAGCGCCTCGGGGATCGTCTGGCGCGCGAGCAGCGAGACGTAGCCGACGGCCGTGTCGCGTGGCAACTGGCGCAGGGCGCGCACCACCGGCTCCGGGTGCGCCCCGGCGACGATCCAGTCGCGCAGCGGCGCGGCCAGCGCGTCGCGGCCGGCGACGAAGGCCGCGAGCCGCTCGCGATCGTAGCGCCGCCGTACCATCACGAACCCGAGGAGCAGGCCGAGGAACACGACCTGGACGACGCCGACGACCCCGAGGACGACGGCCGCGTTCACTCGCTGGCGCTCCGCGCGCGCCAGCTCGTGATCTTGGCCAGCAGCACGCGGAGGCTCACGGGCTTGGCGAGGTAATCGAGTGCGCCGGCGCGGATCGCGCGCAACTGGTCGGACTCCGTGGCGTGCACCGAGACGAAGACCGTGCGGAACACGCCCGGCCGCTCGACGCGCAGCCGCTCGTGAAGCGAGAAGCCATCGAGGCCGGGGAGGTCCACGTCGAGCAGCACGATGGGATGCCGGCCGCGCACGCGCATCGCGCGCAGCCCCTCGAGCGCCGCCGTGCCGGTGTTGAAGCGCGCCCAGCTCAAGCCACGCGCCGCGAGCGCGAAGGTCACGAGGTCGGCCAGCGCGGCGTCGTCCTCGACGACGATCACATCCGGCGCGATGCCCGTGTCGGTGGGATCCCAGCGGCGCACATACTCGCCGTTGTCGCGCGCCGCGAGCCAGGCTTCCTCGGCGAGCTGCGCCAGCCGCGCCGCCGACGGCTCGGCGCCCGGCAACAGGTCCACCACGCCCGCGCTCCACGGCACGAGATCGGCGCGCGAGGCCTCGGCGAAGGGTTCGAGACGCGAGAGCGCGACGGCGGCCCGCATCGGGAACAGCACCACTGCGGCGTTCTCATCGCGGAACCCCATCGTCACGTGCTCGGAGCCGAGCGCGGCGGCGAGCAAGCGCAGTTCGCGGTGCCACAGCGCCGCGCGCTGCACGCCGTCTGGCGGGTCGAGCGGCCGCACGATCGCCAGCGCCATCGGTTCGGCACGCGCGGCAGCCGCGCTGAGCGCCTCGTCGAAGGACCGCATCGCGCGCTGCGGCAACGGCAGGCCCGTGCCGGGATGGATGCCCTGCTGCAACTGCCGCTGCCGCGCGACCTCGAGGAGGCGCTCGATGCGCCGCAGCAACTCCTCGGCCACCACCGGCTTGGACTGGAAGTCGTCCGCGCCGGCGACGAAGGCCGCCGTGCGCGTGTCCACGTCCGTGCTCGCCGACACCAGCACGATCGGCAGGTCGCGGTGTGCCTCGTCGTCCTTGAGCTGTCGCGCGACGACGAGGCCGTTGACGCCGGGCAGGCCGATGTCGAGCAGCAACAGCGACGGCCGCACCTCGTCGATGGTCGCGACGAGATCCCGCGCGTCGTGGCGCGCTTCGACGAACATCCCCTGGCGTTCGCAGAGCGCCCGCAGCAGGTCCACCATCGCGTGGTCGTCGTCCACGACGAGGATGGTCACGCCGACGAGGCCCGTGCGCGTGGCCATCGATTCGGCGATGAGCAGCACCTCGCGCGCGTCCGTGGCCGCGTCGAGCAGGCGCGCGCCGACCGGCCGCGCCGCCACCGCACCGCCCGGCGTCCGCAGCAGGAGCAGCGGCACGCCCTCGGGCGGCGTCAGCGCCACGTGCGCCCCGGCGATGATGATCGTCGGCTGCGTCGCCTCGAAGACGGCCGACACGCCCTGTGCCGCGACCTGCTCGACGGCGTAGCCGCGATGCATCGCCTCGGCGACGATGCCCGGCGCCGCTTCGGCCGGCGCCTCCACCAGCAGCACGCGATGCGTGGACGTCGCATCCGACGGCGCCTCGTCCGCGTTGTCCGCCTGCAACGACGCCGTGAGGGACCGGACGAACTGCCGCACGATGCCCGCACGGCGGTCGCGGTCGAGCTGCGCGTCCGCCGCCCACTTCACGGCCACGGGCTCCAGCGCGCCGGCGAGGCGACTCGCCTCGTGGAAGCCATAGCTCCCGGCCGTCCCGTGCACGC
>CAZYQM010000140.1:2118-4219 GCA_964649965.1 uncultured Gemmatimonas sp. | reverse complement strand
ACTGCGTGAAGGCCGCGAGCGTGTTGCCGCTCGAGGCGAGATACTTCTCCCGCAACTGTGCGAGCACCGCGGAGAGGTCTGCAGGTCCGGCCATCGCCTCGGGCAGCTTGGGGGCAGGTGTCGCGCACGGCGAACGAGGAGCGGGAATTATCGCCATTCCCGTCGCCGCAGGACAGGTGGAATCGCGCGGCGGTTGCGTGGCGTCGCCCCCCGTGGCGAGCTTATCCCGATGCGACTGCTCTGCGCCGACGACGAACCCGATATCCGCACGATCCTCGAACTCGCGCTCAGCCTTGAGCCCAGCATCGAGGCGGAGGTGCTGCCCTCCGGCGTCGCGCTGCTGGCGCGCGTGAAGGAGGCGCGGCCTGACGCGATCCTGCTCGACGCGATGATGCCGGAACTCGACGGCTACGAGACCTGCCGGCGGCTGAAGGCCGACCCGGACACGGCGGAGATCCCCGTGGTGTTCCTCACGGCGCGCGCGCAGCGCGGTGAGCAGGACGTCGCACTGGAAGTGGGTGCCGTGGCCTGCCTGACCAAGCCCTTCGATCCGCTCACGCTGGCGGGCGAGCTATTGGTCGCGCTCGGGCGGTGATGCGGGGCGCGCTCGCGACGCTCGCCTTTGCGCTCAGCGCGGCGATGTCGCGGCCGCTCGCGGCGCAGGCGGTGCCTTGCGACACCGCCGCCGCGCACCGCAGTGCCGACGCGGGCTGGACAGCTTGGCGCGCCGGTGAGATCAGCCGGGCGGATTCCGCGTTCCGCGCCGCCGTCACCGCTTGCCGCGCCACCGGCGACGCCTGGACGGGGTTGGGCTACGTCGCCCTGCGGCAGGACCGCGTGCCACTGGCGATCGCGCGCTTCGACACCGCCTTCACACAGCTCGCCGCGCCCACGGTGGATGCCGCCATCGGCCTCGGGCTCGCGACCTTCCGCGCCGGCGACTTGTCACGGGCGCACCGGGCCTTCGCACTCGCGGAGCGCCTGGAGCCGGGCAACGCGACCGCCCGCGACTACCTGCGCCGCATTCCCGCGCCGGTGGACAGCACGGCCCTGCCGCCGAAGTCCCGACCGGCACGAACCGTCGTCGCGGCGCGCACGGGCGATCGCATCTTCGAGGTGCCGGACGGCCAAGGCGGATGGCGGCCCTTCTGGCTCAAGGCCGTCAACCTCGGCGCGGCGCTGCCCGGCAAGCATCCGTCGGAGTTCCCGCCGGATGACGGCACCTACGACGGATGGATCCGCGACATCGCCGAACTCGGCGCGAACGCCATCCGCATCTATACGATCCATCCACCACACTTCTATCGCGCATTGCGCGACTGGAACCTCGCGCACCCCGACGCGGCGCTGTGGTTGATCCACGGCGTCTGGACCGAGCTACCGCCCGGCGCGCAGGAAGAGCGTTACGACGATCCCGCGTGGAACGCCGCGTTCCTCGCCGAAATGCGGCGCGTGGTGGACCTCGTGCACGGGCGGGCGGCGATCCCGCAGCGGCCCGGCCACGCCGGCGGGATGTATCTCGCCGACGTCTCGCAATGGACGCTGGGCTACATCATCGGCCGCGAATGGGAACCGTACTCCGTGCAGGCGTACGCGCAGCGCCACCGCCGAAGGGCGGAGCATCGGGGGCGCTACGTGCAGGTGGCGGGCGGCAACGCGGTGGACGTGTGGCTCGCAACGGTCGCCGATTCGATGATCGCGTACGAGATGGCGGCGTGGAACACGCAGCGCCCGATGGCCTACACCAACTGGCCGACGCTGGACCCCCTGCACCACCCGACGGAAACGTCGCGCGCCGAGGAAGCGGCGTGGCTGCGCCGGCGCCGCGAGCGCGTGCCGGAAGCCTCGCGCGAATACGACAACGACGTGATCGCCCTCGACGCGACGAAGATGTCGGCCACCGCCGAGTTCCCCGCCGGCTTGTTCGCCAGCTTCCACGCGTATCCGTACTATCCGGACTTTATGGTGCTCGACCCGGGCTACGCGCAGGCGCAGAGCCCCGACGGCCCGAGCAGTTACTTCGGTTACCTGCGCGAACTGGTGGAGTACCACGGCCGGCAGCCGGTGGTCATCTCCGAGTACGGGGTGCCGAGTTCGCGCG
>CAZYQM010000140.1:0-2108 GCA_964649965.1 uncultured Gemmatimonas sp. | reverse complement strand
TCGACAACCGCAGGGCTGGAACCACGGCGGTCACGACGAACGCGAGCACGCGGACATCAATGCGCGTCTCACCCGCGACATCGCGGCGAGCGGCGCCGCCGGCCTCGGCTTCTTCGCGCTCATCGACGAGTGGTTCAAGAAGAACTGGCTGGTGATCGACTTCGAGCAGCCCGCCGAGCGCAATCGCCTGTGGTTGAACGCGCTGGACGCCGAGCAGAACTACGGACTCATCGCGATGCGGGCGGGCGCGAAGGACTCGGGCATCGTCGTCGATGGCCGGCGCGCTGACTGGGCGGGCCGGCAACCGATCGCCACGCGCCGCACAGATGCGCCGGCCGTGCCAGACGCACATCGCGTGGACGCGCTGTGGGTGGCCTCCGATGAAGCGTACGTCTACATACGGCTCGACGTCGGCGCGGTGGATTGGACGCGCACGCGCGTCCTCGTCGGCATTGATACGCACGATGCGACGGCAGGAGACCAGCGGTTCCCGTACGGCGCGGGGCCGAGTCCCACGGGCCTCGAGTTCCTGCTCGACCTCGCCGGTCCCGACCGCGCGCGACTGCTCGTCGATCCGCCTTACAACCTGTATCGCCTTGCGCCGGTCGTCGGCAGCCGGCCACCGGTCGCGCAGTCGGTCTACAACCGGCCGTTCCGCTCGCTGCGCAACGACGACGGACGCTTCGACACGCTCTGGGTGACGCCGAACCGCCGCACCTTCGCGCGCGACGGGACGGTGTTCGAGGCGCGGCGCGAGGAGCGCAACCTGCTGCGGCACGCGCGGCAGCCGGAGACGACGCTCGCCGACTGGTACTCCGATGCCGCCACGGGCACCATCGAGGTGCGACTGCCCTGGGGAATGCTGCACGTCACCGACCCCTCGACGCGCCAGGTGCTCAGTGGCGTGCGCGGAACCGACCCGAGCCACATCGGTACGGAGGCGTTCCGATTCGTCGTGCGCACGCTGGACGTGAGCGGACCGACGCCGCAGTTGCGCGACGCGCTGCCGGCAGCCGGCGCTGCGGCGTGGACCTGGCCGACCTGGGAGACGCCGCGCTGGTACGCCGAGCGCAAACCGGCATTCGCCGCGATGCGCGACGCCTTCCACGCAATTCCCACGGCAGGCCCGCGGCGCTAGAACGTCCAGCGTCCCGTGAGGGTCGCCGCGCCATAGCGATAATCGCTCGCCGTGATGGCGCCTGCGCCGGCGACGTTCGCGTAGGTGAGCCCAAGCAGGATCTCGCGGCCCGGGGCGGCGCGGTAACCCAGACGCATCATCGCGCGCGGGACGATGGCGTGGTCGAGCGGCGCGTTCTCGAATCCGACCAACTGGCTCGCCAGTCCGAGGTCGCCGGCGACGATGAGGCCGAGGTCCGCCGTGCGCTCGCCGGCGATCGACAGCTCCGTCGTGGCCCAGCGCTGCGGCGCGAAGAAGATCCCGTACTGCGGTTCGCCCCACGACAGCTCGCGATGCGTAAGCGCGAACGATGCGCCGCGCCGCGGCGTGAACCGCAGGGCGCCCGTCACCGCCGTGCGCTCGGCACCGAAGCCGATCAGGTAGCCGTCGGCGAGCCCGACGCCACCGCCGAGGCTCGCCTGCCAGCGCGGCGCGAACGTGTAGGCTGCGTCGAGGTCGAAGACCGTGAACATCATCGCACGGTTCGCGGTGGACAGCACATCGTCGAACGGCTCGCGCGACGCGCCGCCTGACATCCGCAGCCCGCTGACGGGCGAACCGCTCACGCGCAGCGAACCCCGGACGCGCGTCCAGGCATCGGTCAGCGCCGCGGGATACTGCACGACACCGACCTCCGCGCGCGTCATCACGTCGCGCCCTGCCGGCCGCCCGACGATGAATGCGCTCACGCCGGGCACCACGAGCGCGCTCCCGTCGGTGACGCTGGCCTCGCGCAGCCGCGCCACCACGCCCACGCGGCTGTTGCCCCAGCCGGCCGCGTCCACGGTGAGTTCGCGGTGCCAGAGCGTGTTGTTCTCGGAGTCCTTGGCGCCGACGAGGTTCCAGGCCACCGCCGGCGCGAGCTCCGCACGCACCCAGGCGCGCTGCGCGCGCGCCGACGCGTCGTCGGGCCGCAGCGCAAGCGCTCGGG
>CAZYQM010000139.1:0-6411 GCA_964649965.1 uncultured Gemmatimonas sp. | reverse complement strand
GACGAGCGTCGGCGGCGCGTGGGCGCCTACACCGCGTGGCCCTGCCTCGTCCGCGCGCCAGTCGCCGACGGTCGCGGCACCTTCCGACACGACGCGGCAGTCCGCATCACGATCGACGACGAGGAGTCGCTGCCACGTCACGGCCCCCGCCGCCGCGGCGCGGCCGAGTTGCCGCAGGTAGTAGCTGCCGTAGCAGCCCCCGCCGACCACGATGATGTCGCCGAAGCGCTGCGCGTCTTGCCGCACGACGTCGCGGCTCGCGCTAGGGGCGGACGCGGCGGCCGCCGTCCACGAACAGCGTCTCGCCGGTGACGAAGTCGGCCGCGGCGAGATAGCGCACGGCCTGCGCCACGTCCTCGGGCGACCCGGTGCGCTGCAGCGGCGTCTCCGCGGCGAAGGCCGCTTCGCGCTCGGGCGGCATTCCCGGCGGCGCGAGCACGAAGCCCGGCGCGACGGCGTTCACGCGGATGTCCGGCGCCAACGCGGCCGCGAGATGGCGCGTCATCGCGATCACGCCGGCCTTTGCGATGCCGTGCACGCTGTAGTCCGGCCACGGCTCGATGGCCATATGGTCGGCGATGTTCACGATCGCGCTGCCGGCGGGCATCAGCCGCGCTGCGGCCTGCGCGAGCAGGAAGGGCGCCCGCAGGTTGAGCGCGATGATCGCGTCAAACTCCTGCGCCGTCGTGTGACCGAGTCGCGTCTTCTCCATTCCGGCGGCGCTGTTCACGAGCAGGTCCAGCGCGTCGAAGCGCGTGTACACGGCGTCCACGAGGGCCTCGCAGGCGCGCGGGTCGCTCAAGTCCGCGGCGAAGGCCTCGGCCTCCCCGCCCTGCGCGCGGATGCCGGCGACGACTTCATCGGCGCCGCTGCGCGACGAGCGATAGTGCACGCCTATGCGCCATCCGTCGGCGGCGAGCGCCTCGGCGATCGCGCGCCCCACGCGCTGGCCGGCGCCGGTGACCAGCGCGACCTTGCCGCCGACCATCGCGCTACGCGCCCTGGCCGCGACGCTCGCGCACGCGGCGGTCCTGCAGCTCCAGCCAACTCGCCGGCACCTGCATCGAGCCGAGCACGCGCCCGCCCTGCATCGCGCCGTGCCAGTCGGAGCCGCCGCTGACCACGAGGCCGAAGAACGCGGCCAGCGACGCCAACCGCAGCTCGTCCTCGCGCGAATGGCTCGGGTGCCGCACCTCGATGCCGTCGAGCCCGACGGCGACGAGCGGCTCGATGCTCTCGCGGCGCCCCTCGCTGCCCGGATGCGCGTACACGGCGATGCCGCCGGCCTCGTGGATCATCGCGATGCCGTCGGCGATGTCGAGGCGCTCCTTGTCCACGTAGGCCGGCTTGCCGGCGCCGAGCCAACGATCGAACGCCTCGCGCAGGTCCTTCACCCAGCCACCCGCGACGAGCGCGCGGGCCACGTGCGGGCGACCGATTGCGCCGCCCGCCGCCTGCTCGAGCACGGATGCGAAGGTCACCGGCACGCCCACGGCGTTGAGCTTCGCGACCATCTGCTCGGCGCGCGTGCGCCGGAAGCCGCGGAAGGTCTCGAGCCGCTGCTGCAGCGCATCCACGTCGCGGATGTGCAGGCCGAGCACGTGCACCTCCTCGCTGCCGCGGTGCACGCTCAGCTCGACGCCCGGCACGAGGCGCAGTCCCAGCGCGTCAGCCGTGGCCTGCGCTTCCGGGATGCCCGCCAGCGTGTCGTGGTCGGTGAGGGCGAAGGCGGCGAGTCCTGCGGCGTGCGCGGCCTGCACGGCGGCGGCCGGCGCCATTGCGCCGTCCGATGCCGTCGAATGCGCGTGCAGGTCCACGTGGGACGCGGGCGCGCCCGCGTCCGGCGGAATCGTCACCGCGAGTACCCGGCCTCGGGCGACGTGTCGCTCGGCTGGGACAGCGCGAAGAGGCGCTCGAGCTCGGCGTCGCTGAGCTCGGCCAGCGAGGTCTCGCGCGAGCGGGACGCGGTCGGCGAGTAGCGCGTCAGGCGCACCTCGCGCTCGTCTGCGGCACCGTGGACGAAGATCAGCCCGAACTCGTCCGCGTCATACTGCGTGACGTAGCCCGAGGGATAGACCTGCCACTGCTTGCCAGCGATGGTGATGCGGCGCGTCGGCATCAGGAAAGCTCCACCTGCGTGTAGATGCGCGTCGGATCGCGGGGGGCTTCCGGCGCGGCCGCGTGCGCGGCTGAAAGGGATGGGGCGCTGTCCGCCTCGCAGAACTCGACGAAGGCGCCCTGCAGCTGCTGTTCCTCGAAGACCCAGAAGCGACAGCCCATCGCGGTGTAGTGCCGCTCCTTCTCGCGGAGGCGCTCGAAGTACTTCGCGCGCTCCGCCGGCGGCACCACGATGCGATGGATGGTCAGGGCCCGCGGCATCAGTTCGTCACGGACTCCAGCGTCTTCTTGAGGTCGGCCATAAAGCGGTCGGCATCGGCGCCGTCCACGACACGGTGGTCGAAGGACAGCGAGAAGTACGCGCAGGTACGGATGGCGATCGTATCCTCGCCGTCCGCGCCGGTGATGACCTTGGGCCGCTTCTCGATGGCGCCGAGGCCGAGGATGGCGGTGGTGCCGACGGGGATGATCGGCGTGCCGAACAGCGAACCGAAGACGCCCGGGTTGGTGATCGTGAACGTCGCGTCCTGCACGTCCATCGGCGAGAGCTTCTTCGAGCGCGCGCGCTGCGCGAGGTCGTTGGTGCCGCGCGTGATGCCCGTGAGGTTGAGCCCGTCGGCGTCCTTGAGCACCGGCACGATCAACCCCGTGGGCTCCAGCGCGACGGCGATGCCGATGTTGTAGCGCTTGCGCAGGATGACGTCCGTGCCGCTGACCGTCGCGTTCAGCACCGGATGGCGACGCAGGTTCTCGACGACGCTGCGGATGATGAACGGCAGGTACGTGAGCTTCTGCCCGCTCTCGCGCTCGAAGTCGGCCTTCATCTGCGCGCGCAGCTTGGCGACGCGCGTGAGGTCGATCTCGAAGAAGCTCGTCACGTGCGCCGCGACCTGCTTGGCCTGGCGCATATGGTCCGCGGTGATCTTGCGGATCTTGCTCATCGGCTCGACGACGTCGCCGGGCCAGGGCTGGAAGGTCGGCTCGGCGACGTGGCCCACCGGCACCACGGCGTGCGAGGGCAGGCCCGCCGGCATCGCGCCGGAGGTCGGCGCCGCGGCCGCAGGCTTGGCGCCGCTGGCCAGGTAGGCCTCGAGGTCCTTCCGCGTCACGCGACCGGCGATGCCGCTGCCGTCAATCGCGCTGATGTCCACGCCGGCATCGGCGGCCATCCGCCGCACCAGCGGCGAGCTCTTGGTGCGCACGCGCTCCTCGAACGACCCCGCGGGAGCGGCCGGCTTGGCCGGCGCGGCAGGCGCGCTCGGGGCACTCGGCGCGGCCGCCGGAGCCGCGGGTGCAGCGGCAGCCGGCGCAGGCGCCGCGGCGGACGGTGCCGCAGCGGCGGCGCCCTTCTCCGGCTCGATGCGCGCGACCACCGCGTTGACCGGCACCGTCGTGCCCTCGTGCACGATGATCTCGACAAGCGTGCCCGCGCTCGGCGCCGGGATCTCCGCGTCCACCTTGTCGGTGGAGATCTCGAAGATCGGCTCGTCGCGCTTCACCTCGTCGCCCACCTTCTTGAGCCAGCGCGAAAGCGTGCCTTCCGCAATGGACTCGCCCATCTGGGGCATAATCACGTCAACACGGGCCATTATCGCTCAACCTCAGTCAGTTCTTGCGGTCAGTCGGCTCGACCTTGGGCGGCGGCGCGGGTTGCCGCATCGCCGAGACCACGAGCCACGGAAGCGTCAGGGCGCCGAGGGCGCCGCCGACGAACATATAAATGTACCAATCGCACGTCGGGATGCCGTCGCACTTCGGGGCTTTCGTGAAGAACGCCACCGCCTTGCTGACGAGCACGGCGATCATCCCGCCGGAAAAGAAGCCGATGACGGCCATAAAGCAGCCGATCGCCGCCTGCCGGCCCACGGAGGGCTTCTCGAAGTTCGGAGTCGGAGTCGTCATCACCAGGCCACCAGGCGGCGCACCGCCGTCACGATGTCATCCACCTGCGGCAGCACGAAGTCCTCGAGTGCCGGGGCGTAGGGCAGCGGGATGTCGTGCGCCGTCACGCGCAGCACGGGGGCATCCAGATACGCAAAGCAACTCTCATTGATGCGCGCCGTGATCTCGCCGGCGATGCCGCCCGTGCGCGTATCCTCGTGCACGATGAGCACGCGGTTCGTCTTGCGCACCGTGTTGAAGATCGCTTCGTAGTCCATCGGCGCGAGCGAGCGCAGGTCGATCACTTCGACCGAGATGCCCTCGGCGGCCAGCTTCTCCGCCGCCTCCAGCGACTTATGCACCGTCGCCGCGTAGGTGATGATGCTGACGTCACTGCCCTCGCGGGCCGTGCGCGCCTTGCCGATCGGCACCACGTGGTCGCCGGCCGGCATCACGCCCTTGATGCGGCGGTACAGGTACTTGTGCTCGAAGAACAGCACGCAGTCTTCGTCGCGGATGGCGGCCTTCATCAGGCCCTTCGCATCCTCGGCGGTGGCGGGATACACCACCTTCAGGCCCGGCGTGTGGATGAAGCCCGCTTCCGGATTCTGCGAGTGGAACGGCCCGCCGCGCACGTAGCCGCCGCTCGGACCGCGCACCACCATCGGCGTCGGCAGGAAGGCGCGGTACCGCGCCGTGGCCACATAGTTGGTGAGCATATCGTAGGCGTTGGCGATGAAGTCGATGAACTGCATCTCCACCACCGGCCGCATTCCCATATGGGCCGCGCCCGCCGCCGCGCCGACGATCGCGATCTCGCTGATCGGCGTGTCAACCACGCGCTGCTCGCCGTACTTCTGCATCAGGCCGTCGGTGACCTTGAACGCCCCGCCGTAGGCGCCGATGTCCTCGCCCAGCAGGAAGACGTGCTTGTCCCGCGCCATCTCCTCGTCGAGGGCCTCGCGGATGGCCTCGAGATATGTGATCTCGGCCATCGTCACTTCCCTCCCTTCGCGTCGAACGTGCCCCAACCCTCGGCGCGCTCCTTGCCGAGGTTCGACGTGTCGGCGCCTTCGCGGAACCACAGCGGCTTCTCCACCGGCGGATCGGCGTACACGCCGATCATCGCGTCCAACGGCTCGGGGAACGGCGAGGCCTCGGCGATGTCCGTCGCGTCATCCACTTCCTTCGCCACGCGCGCGTCAATCTCGTCAATCGTCGCCTGCGCGACCTTCTCGCGGTCGAGCAGCACGCGCAGGTAGCGGTCGAGCGGGTCGTTCTCCGCGGCCCAGCGTTCGATCTCGCCCTCCGGCACGTACGACTGGTTGTCGTGCTCGGCGTGGCCCTTGCGGCGGTACGTGATGAACTCGAGCAGCTGCACGCCTTCGCCGGCGCGGGCGCGGTCCACCGCGCGCTTGGTGCAGTCGTAGACCGCGAGCACGTCATTGCCGTCGCACTGCTCGCCGGTCACGCCGTAGCCGATGGCCTTGTCCACGAACTGCTTGGCGGCCGTCTGCTTCTCGGTGGGCGTGGAGTAGGCGTAGCCGTTGTTCTCGATGATCACGACCAGCGGGCACTGCTGCACGGCGGCGAAGTTGATGCCCTCGTGGAAGGCACCGGTGCTCGTCGCGCCGTCGCCGACGTAGACGAGGCCGACGCGGTCCTCGCCGCGCATCTTGAAGCTCAGCGTCACGCCGGTCATCACGGGGACCATATCGCCCAAGGGCGAGATCTGGCCCAGGAATCCGCGCGTCTTGCCGGCCTCGCCGATGTCGCCGAAGTGGATGTTCAGCTCACGGCCGCGCGTGGGCGAATCGCCCTTGGCCATATACTGCTTGAGCACTTCCACCGGCGTCGCGCCCTTCACGAGCATCGCGCCGAGGTTGCGGATGAGTGGCGACATCACGTCGCGCGACTCGAGCGCGTAGCAGGAGCCGACGGCGTCTGCTTCCTGACCGAGTGAACGGAACAGGCCGCCGACGACCTTCGTCTGCCGGTACAGCGCCACGAGCCGCTCCTCGAGCGTGCGCGTGAGCCGCATCCAGTAATAGAGCTCGAGCTTGCGCTCGATCGGCAGCGCCTCGCCGAGGTGGGGTTGCGCGCCACCCTTGGCGGCGCGCCCGGGCTTGGGAGGCATTCAGTACGCCGGAGCGAACGCGTGCTTGGGATCCACCTGCGTGTGCAGCGAGACGAAGAACTTCTTCACGTTGCGGTCGAGCCGGCTCTCGCCCATCTGGTCGGTGTCTGCCTCGACGAACACGTAGTGCCCGCCTTCCATCTTCACGCTGAGCGTGAGCGTGGACGGCTGCTCGGGCGTCCCGACCGAACCCTTGTAGGTCCGCGTGCGGGCGGTCTGGCCGGCCGGCATCATCCCGATCGTCGGGAAGAACGCGTCGGCGGTGGCGAGGACGG
>CAZYQM010000138.1:0-6427 GCA_964649965.1 uncultured Gemmatimonas sp. | reverse complement strand
GAGCATCGTAGTCTGGTTCGCCACGCCGATGCGCTTGAGGTGGACGTCGGGGTCGAAGTGCGGGCTCGCCGCGTGCGCGTACTTCGAGAGGAAGGCCTCACGCCCGCCCGGGAAGGTGCCGGCGATGTACGCCATCACGTCCTCGGCCTCGGCCATATTGCGCACGACGATGTACGTGCCGCCGGGATACTTCTCCACCTGCGACGCCGTCGCCCGCGTCTCCTCGTGGTAGTACTTGCCGTGGATCAGCGAGGTGAAGCCGTCGCGCGCGTAGGCCTCCACGCGCTTCCACACGTTCAGCACCGAGCCGCAGGTCGTGTCCACCATCACGCAGCCGATCTCGCGCAGCGTCTCGAAGTCGTGGATCGTCACGCCGAACGCCGGCAGGATCACCACGTCGCCGGGCTGGACACCCGTGTAGTCGAAGCCCTTGTCGCTGGGCTTCAGGAACACGATGCCCATCTCCTTGAGCTTCGCGTTGACGTGCGGATTGTGGATGATCTCGCCGGCCAAGTAGATCTTCTTGTCCGGGAACTTGAGCCGCGTCTGGTAGGCGTACTCGACGGCCCGCTCCACGCCGTAGCAGAAGCCGAACTCCTTCGCGAGACGGATCGTGACGTCGCCGGCCGTGAGCGTGTACTCACGGGCCAGGAGGAGGTCGACGAGCTTGCCGTCGTAATCGGCGGTCAGGGTGTCCTGGACCTCAGCCTTCAGGCCGAAGCCCTTGCGGACGTACGTGGACTCGGATGCCATATGCGAAATCTAGCGGTTGCACCCCCTCCCGGGGGCCGGATCGCTCGCGCGCGGGGCCCCGGCGCCGTACCTTGGCGCCTATGGCCGAGCACTACGACCTGTGCGTGATCGGGAGCGGACCCGCCGGCGAGAAGGGGGCCGCCCAGGCCGCCTACTTCGGCAAGTCCGTCTGCCTCATTGAACGCGCGCCGAAGCCCGGTGGTGCCGCGGTCAACACCGGCACCATCCCGTCCAAGACCCTGCGCGAGACGGCCCTGTACCTGAGCGGCCTCCGCCAGCGGGGCCTCTACGGCGTGGACTACCGCGTGAAGAGCGACATCACGATCGGTGACTTTATGCACCGCGAGCGGGCGGTGGTCGAGGCCTCCTGGGAGACCATCGACGCCAACCTCGAGCGACACAAGGTCACCCGCGTGCAGGGCAGCGCGCGCTTCCTCGACCCCTACACGGTCGAGGTCGCCCGCTACCAGCAGCCGCAGCGCCGCATCCGCGCCGATGTGTTCCTCCTCGCCACCGGATCGCGGCCGTCCCACCCAACGGAAATCCCCTTCGACGGCCGCGTCGTCGTGGATTCCGACGACGTGCTGACCCTCACGCGCATCCCGCAGCGGCTCATCGTGATCGGCGGCGGCGTCATCGGCTGCGAGTACGCCAGCATCTTCGGCGCCCTCGGCGTGCGCGTCACGCTCATCAACGCGCGCGAACGGCTCCTGATGCAGCTCGACACCGACCTCTCCGACGCGCTGCGCGCCGAACTCACGCGGCGCCTCGGCGTGCAGGTCATCCTCGATACCGGCGTGACCGACGTGCGCGTGGAGGGCGACATCGCCACCGTCACGCTGGCCGACGGGCGCGCCCTCGCCGCCGACTGCGTGCTCTACTGCGCCGGCCGCGAGGGCAATAGCGACGCCCTGCAGCTCGACAACACCGGCGTGAAGACCAACGCCCGCGGCTTCGTGCAGGTGGATGCGACCTTCCGCAGCACCACCGCGCACATCTTCGCCGCCGGCGACATCGTCGGCTTCCCCGCGCTCGCCAGCACCGCGATGGAGCAGGCCCGCGTCGCGATGTGCCACGCCTTCGACCTCAAGTACAAGATGCAGATGGGCGCCGTGCTGCCCTACGGCGTCTGGACCGTGCCCGAGATCGCCACCGTCGGGATGGGCGAGGACGAGGCGCGCGCGAAAGGCATCGCCGTCGAGATCGGCAAGGCGTCCTTCCGCACGAACCCGCGCGGCCAGATCATCGGCGACACCGAAGGCTTCGTGAAGCTCGTCTTCAAGGCCGACGACAAGCTGCTCATCGGCGCCAGCGTCGTCGGCGAAGGCGCCTGCGAGCTCATCCACATCCCCGCGACGGCGATCCACTTCAACGCGACGCTCGACTACTTCATCGAGGCCGTGTTCAACTACCCGACGCTCAGCGACGCCTTCAAGTACGCGGCCTACGACGGCCTGCAACGCCTGCAGCGGCGCGTCTCGAAGGCGATGGAAGCGCGCTCGCGCGGCACGCCGCCCATCGGCACCGCGACCGCCGGCGGCTGACGCGCGCTACGCAATCGCGTACTGCTGCAGCGCCTCGCGCATCCAGTCGGGAATCGGCCGCTTCTGCATCGTCTCCTTCACGACGTTCACGACCGTCAGCGTCGCGCTCGCGCGGTGCGCGCGGTCGCTCGCCCGGTAGGCCTCGAAGCGGAAGGTCAGCGAGGTCTGGCCGAACTTCGCGATGCCGCATTCGATGTCCATCAGCTCGTCCATCTGCGCCGGCGAGTGGAACTCCACCTGGAAGGCCTTGCGCGGGATCTGCACGCCGCGCTCCAGCCGCAGCGTCTCGAACGGCAGGTTCGCCGCGCGCATCATCTCGTGCTCGGCGGCCTCGAAGTACTTGAGGTACGCGCCGTACCAGATGATGCCCAGCGGGTCGCAGTCGCTCCAGCGCACGCGCTGCTGGACGCGGAAAGGAAGCGGCAATGGCGTGGTCACGATTTCGCTGACAGAGGTTCGGGGAACGGCTTACACCCGTACATTGCAATAGAATGGTAGCATAGGACAGCGCCCGCAGACCGTGGCGCCTGACGTTCCCCTCTCCGGATCGGAGGCCCCGATGCTCCGCACGATTCTCGTTCCCCTCGACGGTTCGGCGCTCGCCGAGCGCGCCCTGCCGATTGCGATGGACATCGCGCGTCGCGCCGGTGGCGCCGTCCACCTCGTCCGCGCACACGTCCCGCTCGCCATCGTCGGCGCCACCGCCGAAGGCGTGTTCACGCAGGATATGCTCGCCGCCGACGACGCCCTGCGCGGCCGCGCCGTGCAGTACCTCAACGAACACGCGCACAACCTCGCCAAGGAGTGGGGCGTGGCGGTGGAAGCCCACGTCGAGGACGGCACGCCCGGCGCCTGCATCACCGACGCCGCCGACCGCGTCAACGCCGGCCTCATCGTGATGACCACGCACGGTGCCGGCGGCTTCGCGCCCGGCTGGCTCGGCTCGGTCTGCGATGCGGTCATCCGCCATACGCACCGCGCCGTGCTCGCCCTGCCCGAGAACGATGCGCACGGCGGCAAGCCCTTCGTGCCCAAGCGCGTCGCGATGGCCCTCGACGGCAGCGCCCGCGCCGACGGCATCATCCCCGCCGCGCGCGACCTCGCCCTGCTCTTCGGCGCCGAGGTGGACGTCGTGCGAATGTTCGCACCCTTCATCCCCAACGACGTCGCCAGCATCCTCACCAGCGAACGCCCCGATCCCTACGGCATCGACGCCGAGGCGGCCGCCGCCAAGGAAGCCATCGACAAGGTCGTGACGGGCCTCAAGGAGGCCGGGCTCAAGGCGGAGGCCACGGTGCGCGTGGAGCTCTCGCCGGTGAAGGCGCTGCTCAGCCACGTCGAGGAGACCGATCCGGACATCCTCGCCCTCGCCACGCAGGGCCGCGGCGTCAGCCGCCTGATCGTCGGCTCGGTGGCCGACAAGCTCATCCGCGGCGCGAAGCGGCCGGTGCTCGTCATCCGGCCGATGAAGGACTGAGCGCTCAGCGCGCGAACAGCGCTGGCGTCACGAATGGCGCCAGCGCGTACGTCACGAGCACTTCGTACGCCGCTTGGCGGTCGATGCGTCCCGCCGTGAGGATGCCCACCGCGCCCTTGCCGTGCTTGGTCCCGCGCTCGTCCGCGAAGCGGTCCATCGCGTAGCCGAGTTCCTCCCCGGCACGGATCATCGCCGCGACGCCATCGGGCAGCGGCATCGCCAGCGAGCCGCCCACGCCCTCGCGGCCGTCGCGATGCACGACCACGCACCAGGCGCAGGTGCGCATTCCGTCCGGTCCGTCCACCACGCCGCCTTCGAGGCCGACTCCGAGGTCGGCGTCCGCCGCCTCGCGCGCGCGGCGTGCCCGTTCGCGCGCGCCGGCGATGGTCTCTTCGTCGCCGAAGGGCTGGTCCGGCACGCCGCTCGCCACCACCTGCGGCGCGACCGTGGCCTCGGGGAAGTACGCGGCCACGATGGCAGCCGCGGCGGCCAGCTTCACGGGATTTCCTGAACCCACGGCGACGGTGCGAATCGGCATCACGTCCCGAATCTAGGCGACGGCGAGTATCTTCGCCCTGTGCCCACACGCGCTCCCGCCCCCGCCCCGGCGTTCATCGCCGGCCGGCTCTGGCTCGACTTCGTGAACACCGACGACGCCCGCCGCGGACAGCGCGTGGACGTCATCGCCACGTTCCCCGCCTTCGTCGAATGGCTGGTCGCCGCGCAGGTGGTGGACGCCGAGCGCGCGACGGTGCTGCGCCGCCGCGCCGTCGAACAGCCCTCCGGCGCCTCGGCCGCGCTCGTCGAAGCCCACCGCATCCGTAACGTGCTGCGGCAACTCGCCGATGCACGGCGCGAGGCGCGCACGGCGCTGTCGCTGGAGCAGATCGTGGACGAAGTCAATCGCGTGCTCGGACGCTCGGTCGGCACGCGGCGCGTGGAGGCGACGACCGACGGCGCCTTCGCCCGCAGCTTCGCGCCCGTCGGCGATGCCTTCGGCGGCCTGGTGATCCCGATTGTCGAGAGCGCGGTGGACTCGCTCGTGCGCGGCGAGCTCGACCGCGTTCGCAAGTGCGCCGACCGCCGCTGCCCGCGCGTCTTCGCGGACGACACCAAGAGCCACACGCGGCGCTGGTGCGAGATGCAGACCTGCGGCAACCGCGCCAAGGCGCGGCGGCATCGCGCGAAACCTACGCCTTGATGTAGCCCATCTCCGTGGCGTAGCCGCGCAGCTTCTCCTGCAGCAGGCGACGCCCGCGGAACAGCCGGCTCTTGATCGTGCCTTCCGGCACGCCGAGCGCCTGGGCGATCTCGCCGTAGCGGAGGCCGTGCAGGTCGCTCATCACCACGGCCGCACGGTACTCCTCGGGCAGCGCGTGGATGGCGTCCACGATCTCCTGGTCGATGAACGAGTCGTAGAACGTGCCCTCGGGATCCACCTCACCGACGGGCTCGAACACCTCGCGGCCATCCTCGTCCTCGAACGGCTGCACCTCGCGCGCATCGATGCGGCGCTTGCGGCTCACGAAGGCGTGGTAGAGGATCGTGAACAGCCAGGCCCGGATGTTGGTGCCGAGCCGGTACTGCTCCCAGCGCTGGAAGGCGCGCAGCAACGTGTCGGAGACGAGATCCTCCGCCTCGTCGCGCACCCGCGTCAGCTTGATCGCGAAGGAGTACAGCGCGTCCAGCTGCGCCATCGCCTCCGCGTCGAAGCGCGCCCGGCGCTCCGCGCGCTCGCGCTCCGCCGTGCGATCGTCCATCCCGAAGATGCCATACCCTGCTGCCATCGACGCCATCGTTCCCCCCGGAACTCGTGCGAGCTACGCTGCGGTCGTCTTCTTCACGTGGCCGGCCACGAACCGCTTCAGGTCCGTCGCCACGCCGTGCATCAGGCTCACGTCCCGCTTCATCCGCGCCATCGTCGTCGCGCCCTCGAGGGTCGCCACGATGAACCGCGCCAGACGCATCGGGTCCGCGTCATCCTCCAACCGATCCTGCACCTGGCCCAGGAGGCCAGCGATCTCGTCCGTCCACGAGCGGAACACGCGCGCGATGCGCACGCGGAAGCCCTCGTCCATCGCCGCCATCTCGGTCGCGAGCGCACCGAACGGCGACGCCGAGCGCCCCCCGCGCTCGGCCTGCAACGCGACGACCGAATCGATGAACACGTGGAGGCGTTCAATCGGGTCGAGCGTCGGTTCACGCAGGATGGCGAGGCCCCGCTCCGCGAGGACGTCGAACTGCCGCGCCAATACTTCGTGTCCGAGCGACTCCTTGGACTTGAAGTAGTGGTAGAAGTGCGACTTGCCGCTGAGGCCGGCTCGCGCGATGACGTCATCCACCGACGTCTGCACGAAACCCTTCTCGGCGATCAGCTCCGCCGCGGCATCAAGGATCTGCAGTCTCTTCTGGGTCACGGCCACTAACTTAGGACCAAGCGGTCCGATTCCAATAGCGATTGCATAGGTTCTTATAAGTCATTGATATTCAAAGACTTATAACTTAGACACACAATAGGACTAGCTTGTGAACGAAGTATCTTAGGGCGTCTTAGTACCGCCGTTCCGTACCGAGAGTCCAGTCATTGGGCCCAAAGGCATTCACCACGAAGTGGCTGTGTTGGAAGTCAAGCGGTGGTGGGCGTCGGCGACGC
>CAZYQM010000137.1:3624-6451 GCA_964649965.1 uncultured Gemmatimonas sp. | reverse complement strand
GGGATGCGCGCGATCTCGATCATCTCGCCCGCCTCGACCACGCTCACCGACGACGTGACCATATCGCCGTGCAGGTTGAAGTTCACGGCCCACACGTAATAGCCGTCGGGACTCACCTGCGCCGTCGCGGGAAAGGGCCCGAGGGTCGCGCGACCGAGCGGCGCATCGTCGGCCGTGCGGAACTTCCAGAGATTGCCCCCCGGCAGCCCGTGCGCCGTGGACACGTAGTAGTGCGCGCCGTCCGGCGCGATCGCGACGCCGTGCGGGCCGTCGGGATCGATCAGCGACATCCCCACCGGCGCGACGCGCTCGACGCGCGCGCCCGCAGGACCGAAGTCGATGTGCGCGATCTCATCCACCGATTCCGACACGACGATCGCGCGGTACTCGCGCGTCGGCGGCTCCGGCGGCAACGACTCCGTGAGGATGCGAGGGCGCAGCTCCGCCGTGTCCGTCGGCATCGATTCCGTGAGGATGCGCGGCCGCGGCTCGGCCTCCTCGCGACGCGGGCCGCACGCCGCGCCGAGCAGCGCGGCGGCGACGAGGAGGCTCGTCCTCACGGCACGACGCCCGGCTTCGGCTCGATGCGCACGATCCACAGTCCGTTGTTCATATCGTTCACGTACGCGAGACCGTCGCGCACGACCACGCCCCAGGTCATCGCGCTGTTGCGCGTGCGGCCGTCCATATCCGCCGTGTTGAGGTGCCCGATCTCGCGGCCCTGCGCGCGCAGGTCGCCTTTGAGCTCGCCGGAGACGTCGAACACGCGGAAGCCGCCGTTGTACGCGCCCATATAGAGCGAATCGCCGGCCACCCAGACGTTGTGCACGCCGCCGAACTCCGGCTCGTACCAGGCCACCGAGCGCGGCTGCTCGATGTTCGTCACGTCAATCACCTGCAGGCGGCCGTAGGCGCGACCGGCGGCGGCGTCCTTCGCGCCGTTCACGCCGCTGGCCGGGAAGACTTCGTCGGCGATGAACACGTAGTTGCGGTGACGCCACGCGGTGTGCGTGCCGCGGATGAAGCCGGGCCCTCCGCTGGCTTCCACGTCGCGGTACAGCGCGTTCAGGTCGTACTTGTATTGCGCGACCATCACCGGGTTGCCCGGGCTGCCGCCCTTGATGCCGTTGCCGACGTCGAGGATCACGAGGCCGTCGTTCCACCACGAGCCGTAGAGCAGGCCGTCCTGCACGTCGATGTCGTGCAGCGTGCGGCCGGCATCGGGGCGGTTCTCCGTCTTCCACTGCGCGACCTCGCGCGGGTTGGCGGGGTCGTCGATGTTCACCACGTGCAGTGCGCCGGTGCCGTTGTTCGTGAGGAACACGTGCTGGCCGTGGCGCGGGTCCTTGTAGATGAAGCTGGAGTGCACGCCGGCGGTCACGCCCTGCGTGAACTCGCTGATGACCTTCGGATGACGCGGATCCTCCAGCGACGCGAACACCACGCCGTTGCGGCGGTCGGCCGCGCCTTCGCGCGTGTGCACGAGGTACTTGCCGTCGGGCGTCGTCATCACGTCATTCACGCGCCGCGTGTTCGCCACCAGCGAGTCGGTGACCACCGGCGCCGCCGGATTCGAGATGTCGATCACGTACAGCACATCGCCGCCGCCACCGGAGCCGAGGTACGCGACCTCGCCGTTGGGATGGATCCAGACCTCTTCGGTGTTGAAGCGCGTGCGGGGCAGGCGACCGACCACCGTCAGGGGCCGCCGCACGCCGCGCGCGCTGAGCGACACCACGGCGTCCGCCGTGCGATTGCCCAGCGAGGCCGTCACGGTGTAGCTGCCGGGCTCGTAGCCCACGAAGCTGCCGTCGGCGTCGAGCATCCCCTGGCCCGGCGAGAAGCTCCACACAGGCGTGATGCCGGCGATCTCGCGACCCTGCGCATCGCGCGCGACGGCGCGGAAGCGCAGCACGTCCCCCGTGCGGGCGTCGGTGACGCCCGGCTCGACCGTGAGCGCGGCCACCTGCGCCGAGAGCACCTGCAGGTCGCGGGCGGCCTCCACCTCACCGACGCGCGCCGTCACGCGGGCACGCCCTGCGGCGACGGCCGTCACGAGACCGACCTCGTTCACCGTCAGCACGCGCGGATTCGACGACGCCCACTGCACGCGATCGTCGCGCCGGTCGCCGAGCGCCGACTGCACCTGCGCCTCGAGCCGGATGCGCTGCCCCGGGACGAGGCGCTCGACCGCCGGCGACAGCGCGATGCGCGCCGCCGGACCCGGCACCATCCGGACCTCGAAGCGCTCCACCACCGGTTGCTCGCCGGGTCGCATCGCGACGACAGCCGCCGGCATCACGCCCGTCGCCCCGGCCGTCACCAGGCCGCTCGCCGACATCGCGCCCTCGAAGGGCGCGCCCGTCTGGGCAAAACGGAAGGACACCCCCTCGATCACGTTGCCCGCCTCGTCGCGTGCCTCGGCGCTCAGTTGCAGGGTCTCGCCCGCGTTGACGACGCGGCGCAGCGGCATCACGACGATGCGCGCGATGCGGGACTTCGCCGCCGGCGCGGCAGGGGGTGCCGATTGCTGGGCAGTCGCGGCGATCGGCAGGAACAGCAGGGCAAGGAGAAGTCGGCGCATCGAGAGTCGAGGGACGAGGGTGAAGAGTCGCGAACCGTCTCGAGGGACGTCAGAATATACCGAGCGGGACGGTACGGGTTTCCCTCGCGCCGGAATCGGAGGTCGCCGGACGCCGGAACTCCTTGCAAAACCGCAGGATAGCTCGGGTGCAGTCACCCGCCTCAATCCCTCCAGGAGTCCACGATGTTCAAGCTCAATGAAGGCACTGTCGACCGCGTGTTGCGCGCCGTTGTCGGAGTTGGT
>CAZYQM010000137.1:0-3614 GCA_964649965.1 uncultured Gemmatimonas sp. | reverse complement strand
TCTCCATCGTCTTCCTCGGTCCCAAGACACCTTGGGGCTGGCTCGGCATCATTCCCCTCGGCACGTCGCTGATGGGCTGGTGCCCGCTGTACTCACTGCTCGGCATCAACACCTGCGGCGTGAAGACGGCGAAGTAATATTGGAGGGATGCGTCCCTCATCTCTCGCCGTACTCATTGCCTTCGCGGTCCCCGCCGTCGCCTCAGCCCAGGCGACGGCGCCCGCGCCCACCGACGCCCACCGGGCGCTCGCCGAGCGCGTGCTTCGCAGCACGCCGCTGATCGACGGGCACAACGACCTGCCGTGGGCGATCCGCGGGTACGAGGCGGCGCCGATGGACGTCGAGCGTTACGACCTGCGCACGCGCACCGTCGGCCACACGGACCTCGCGCGCCTGCGCACGGGGCGCGTTGGCGGACAGTTCTGGTCGGTGTACATCCCCGGCGAGGACGCCACGAAGGCGTTGGGCTATGCGCGCGTGCAGCTGGAGCAGATGGACATCGCCCGGCGCGTGTTCGCCAAGTATCCCGAGGCCTTCGGGCCTGTGTTCACGGCCAAGGGCTTCCGCGATGTCTTCGCCCACGGGCGCATCGGCTCGGTGATGGGGATGGAAGGCGGCCACGCCATCGAGAACTCGCTTGGCGCGTTGCGCGCGTACTACGCGTTGGGCGCGCGGTATATGACGCTCACGCACAACGTGCATCTCGACTGGGCCGACGCGCACGTGCCGAACCCGCGACACGGCGGACTCACGGCGTTCGGCAAGGAAGTCGTGCGCGAGATGAACCGCCTCGGGATGCTCGTGGACCTCTCGCACACCTCGCCGGGGACGATGAGCGATGCGCTGGACGTGAGCGAGGCGCCGGTGATGTGGTCGCATTCGAATGCGTTCGCCGTCGGCAACCACACGCGCAACGTGCCGGACTCGATCCTACGGCGCCTGCCTCGCAACGGCGGCGTGGTGATGGTGACCTTCGTGCCGGGCTTCGTGAGCCAGGCGCAGATCGACTGGAACCGTACGCCGGCGGCGGAACGTCGCGGAGACGCGCCGGGGGCGACGTTGGCGCAGGTGGCCGATCACATCGACCACATCAAGCGCGTCGCCGGCGTGGACCACGTGGGTATCGGCGGCGACTTCGACGGCATTGACGATGTCGTGCGCGGCCTCGAGGACGTGTCGACCTACCCGGCGCTGTTCGCCGAGCTGGCGCGACGCGGCTGGACCGAAGCCGAGCTGCGCAAGCTGGCCGGCGAGAACATCCTGCGGGCGATGGAGCAGGCCGAGCGCGTGGCGGCGCGGCTCCAGCGGGAGCGCGCGCCGTCCACGGCGACTATCGAACAGCTCGACCGGCGAGCCCCGTAACCGCGCGCACGCGCAGCCACTGGCGGAGGCCGGCCAGCGACGCCAGCTGCTGCGCGCCGATGTCGCGGATGGCCTCCGCGTAGTGCTGCGCGCCGCTGCCGCCGATGACGATCCCGACCTCGGGCGGCAGCGCCGCCCGCAGGTCGCGCAATTCGTTGGGCAGCTCCGGATCGTCCGTCGGGAACACGACGGAGAGTGCCAGCGCCTGGGCCCGCGCGAAGCGCACGGCCCGCGCGAGTTCGTCGGCCGGGAGATTCGGACCGAGGTAGGCCACGCGCCATCCGCAAGACGACGCCGTCGTCGCGGCGAGCATTGCGCCGAGCTCGTGCAGCTGATGCGCCGGCGTGCCGACGATGAGCAGCGGCGCACTCGAATCCGCCACGGCGAGGTCCGCCATCCACACCAGCACGCGACGGATCGTCGTCGTCGCGAGGTGCTCATTGGCCGGTCGGAGCAGGCCCTGGTGCCACAGCGAGCCGATGGTGAAGAGCAGGGGACCGATCACCTCGTCGAGCACTTCGTCGCTGGGCATCCGCAGCACGGCGGAGCGCAGGATCTGCTCGAGGCGCTGGGCGTCGAACTCCTCGACCGCGATCAGCGCGCTCGAGAGGTACGACTCGATGGCCGGCTGGTCCGGACCGACGCCGACGCGCTGCCGCGACTGCCGCTCGTCGTCCTCGATCATCTTCTGCAGTTCGGCGTTCGCCAGCGGCACGAGCTGGCCAATCTGCCGTCCGGCCCGCGAGGCGCGCGACAACAGCGAGAGCCGCTCGATATCGGCGTCCGTGTAGTGGCGCTGGCCACCGGGCGAGCGCACGGGCGTGACCGCACCGTAGCGACGTTCCCAAGCGCGCAGCACGTCGGGGGTGAGGCCGGTGCGCTGCGAGACGATGCGGACGGGGTGCAACCCAGGCGATGCGGGCATAGGCTTACATTATGGACAGATTTCTAGTCTGTCAAGGAAATGGCCGACGGAAAATCATCGTTGTCTAACGAATTATCTATTCCCGGCCGGACAAAAAGTTCCGGCCAGACAAAATTTCCGTCAACCAGTCCTGTCGGGTCGCCCCGGCCGCGCTCAGCCGCCGCGCTGCTTCTCGATCCGCGCCTGGAAGAGGCTGAACACGTAGCGACCGGCCTCGGTCTCCGTGGCGACCCACTCGGCGTTCCGGAACGAGCGCGGATTCAGCTCGGCGCGGATGCGTTCCCGCCACGGCCATACCTTGGCCAGCAGGAGCATCCCCTCGCCGTTGCTTTCCATCGCGAGGTCGGCGTTGAGCGCGCCGTGCTTGATGAGGCCATAGGCCATCTCCCAGAACGTCGAGACCTGGCGGTACGCGCGGTTCAGCGGGTGGTCGGCCTTGGCGATCGCCGCGACGTCGTCGAAGCTGCGCGGGAGGAACTGGGCATTGATGCTGTCGCGTGATTCCCGCATCACCGGTTCGCGGCGCAATTCATAGAGGCGAAGCACGAGTTCGGCGTCGTGGTGGTCGGGGGCGTGGGCGGGCATCGGGTCCATTTGCGGTTGCGGTGGAGGAACTGGTGTCTGGCGGGGTATCTTAACCCGATGCCGTCCGCCGAGGGTCGGCACGCGCTGCGATTTCCTTCCACAACAACCGCGAGTCTATTGATGCGTCCCGTCGTCCTTCTCGCCGTCGCCGTGCTGAGCGCGGCGCCCCTCGCCGCCCAGCAGGGCGGCCTCCGCGCGCCACTGAGCACGCGCGCGACGTTCTCGATGCCGCTGTCGCTACCGCGCGTGCAGGGCCAGCCGGCGCCCACGCCGAAGAACGTCACCATTGACTACGGCCAGCCGCACGCCCGCGGCCGCGACGTGCCGAGCGAGCTGAAGACGGACGGCACGATCTGGCGCACCGGCGCGAACACCTCGACCACGCTGACGACGGAAGCGGACCTGACGATCGGCGGCCGCGACGTGCCGGCCGGCAAGTACTCGCTCTACACCGTGCGTCAGGGCGGCCAGTACTTCCTCATCATCAACAACAACACGGGCCAGTGGGGCACCGAGTACGACGCGACCAAGGACCTGGTGCGCGTGCCGATGCGGATGCGCCAGCGCCACGAGGTGCAGGAGTCGCTGCAGATCGCGATGGTGCCGGCCGACGCCCAGTCGGCGCGCGGCGTGCTCACGATCGCGTGGGGAATGCTCGAGCTGACCGCGGACTGGTCGGCCAAGTGAAGTTCGGCGTCGCGGCGCTCCTCGGGTTGATCCTCGCCACGGGGCGCGCCGCGGC
>CAZYQM010000136.1:0-6479 GCA_964649965.1 uncultured Gemmatimonas sp. | reverse complement strand
GCACCATCCTCTTCACCGGCCTCACCCGCGACGGCACCTTCCTCATCGAGAACGGTCGTGTCACGCGCCCGGTCAAGAACCTGCGCTACAACGAGTCGCCGATCTTTATGCTCAACAACCTGCTCGCGATGGGTCGCCCGGAGCGCGTCAGCGCCTCCGAGTCCGGCGGTCCGGGGCAGGCGATTATGGTCCCGGCGATGAAGGTCCGGGACTTCAACTTCACCTCCACGAGTGATGCCATCTAAATGACGGACCGCCGCGATTTCCTCCGGACCACCGGAGCAGCAGCGGCTGCGGCCATCGCCTTCGCGTCAGCTCCCCAGCGCGCAGGCGCCGCCCCGGCCTTGGACGACCTCGACCGCTTCCAGAGCGGACTCTCGAAGGAACTCCTGATGGACGCGATCAACGCGGCCAAGATGGCCGGCGCATCCTACGCCGACGCCCGCATCGCGCGCATCCGCCAGAACTTCGTCGTCACCCGCGAACAGCAGATCGTCAACGTCGTGGACACGGACACGCTCGGCTGCGGTGTCCGGGCCCTCGTCGACGGTTGCTGGGGCTTCGCCGCCACGCGCACGCTCACGCGTGATGCCGTGGCGGCCGCCGCGCGCGAGGCCGTCGCCATCGCGAAGGCCAACCGCGTCGCCCGCGACCGCTCCGTCGAGCTCGCGCCCGTGCAGGCCTACCCCAACGCCACCTGGCGCTCGGCCTACACGCGCGATCCCTTCGAAGTCCCGCTCGAGGAGAAGGTCAACCTCCTCCTCGCGGCCAACGCCGAGGCGATGAAGGTCCAGAACGTCCGCTTCGTGAACAGCATCCTGTTCTTCGTGAAGCAGGAGAAGCTCTTCGCCAGCACCGAGGGCACGGTCACCGACCAGACGCTCATCCGCAGCTGGCCGCTGTTCACCGCGACGGCCGTGAAGCCGGACTTCTCCGACTTCCAGAGCCGCACCGGCGCCGAGGCCGCGCCGATGGGCCGCGGCTTCGAGTACGTGCAGCAGTGCGACCTGCCCGGCAACGCGCGGAAGTGGGCCGAGCAGGCCAACGAGAAGCTGTCGGCCAAGCCGGTCGAGGTCGGCCGCTACGACCTCGTGCTCGCGCCGAGCAATATGTGGTTGACCATCCACGAGTCCATCGGGCACCCGACCGAGCTGGACCGGGCGATGGGCTACGAGGCCAACTACGCCGGCACCAGCTTCATCGCGCCGCCGGAACGCCAGCTCGGCACGCTCAAGTACGGCCCGAGCCTGATGAACATCCGCGGCGACCGCGTGCAGGAAGGCGCGCTCTCGACCATCGGCTACGACGACGACGGCGAGCGCCCGGACGACTTCCTGATCGTGAAGGACGGCGTGTTCAACGACTACCAGACCACCCGCGAGCAGGCCCCTTGGCTCAAGGACTGGTACGCCAAGAACGGCAAGCCCGTGCGCTCGCACGGCTGCTCGTACGCCGACAGCTGGGGCAGCGTCGCCTTCCAGCGGATGCCCAACGTCTCGCTGATGCCCGGCAACGACAGCAAGTCCTGGGACGACCTCATCGCCGGCGTGGACCGCGGCATCGCCATCGTCGGCGACGGCTCGTTCTCCATCGACCAGCAGCGCTACAACGCCCAGTTCGGCGGACAGGTCTTCTACGAGATCCGCAACGGCAAGGTCGAGGGGATGCTCAAGGACGTCGCCTACCAGATCCGCACGCCGGACTTCTGGAACTCGATGGACGCCATCGGCGGCCGCGCGAGCTACGAACTCGGCGGCAGCTTCTTCGACGGCAAGGGCCAGCCGGGGCAGGTGAACGCCGTGAGTCACGGGTCGCCGCCGGCGCGGTTCCGTCAGGTCAACGTGATCAACACCGGGAGGCAGGGATGAGCGCGATCAAGCGACTCAAGCAAGGCGTCCCGGCGGGAGCGGTGCTCTCGCGCGCGGATGCGCAGGCCATCGCCGAGCGCACGATGCGCTTCTCCAAGGCCGACGGCATTGACGTGCAGTTGGGCTCCAACCACACGACCAACGTCCGCTTCGCCGACAACCAGATGAGCACCGCCGGTGCCGTCACGGACGGGCAGCTCGCCGTGCAGAGCTGGTTCGGCCCCAAGCACGCCGTCGTGACCACCAACGACCTCTCCGAGGCCTCGCTGCGCCGCTGCGTCGAGCAGTCGGAGGTACTCGCGCGGCTCGCGCCAGACGATCCGGAGGCGATGCCGCTCGTCGAACCGCAGCAGTACGTCCCGGTCGAGGCGTACTTCGAGAGCACCGCCGGCGCCGACGCGGCGGCGCGCGCCCGCGCCGCGCTCACCGCGCTGCAGCCGGCGCGCTCCGCCGGCGACCTCAAGGCCGCGGGCTTCCTCGTCGTCGGTGCCGGCAGCACCGCGCTCGCCAACAACAAGGGGATGTTCGCGTACCACCGCGGTACGAGCACCAACTACACGCTCACCGTCCGCACGACGGACGGCACCGGCTCCGGTTGGGCCGCCGCCGACCATCCCGACTGGCGGCAGATCGACTTCGCCAAGGTCTCGCAGCGCGCCATCGACAAGGCCCGCGCCTCGCGCGAGCCGCGCGCCGTCGAGCCCGGCCGCTACACCATCATCCTCGAGCCGCAGGCCGTCGGCGACCTCGTGCAGCTCGTCGCCGGGTACGCCGACGCCCGTCTCGCCGACGAAGGCCGCTCGCCCTTCTCCAAGCAGGGCGGCGGCAACAAGCTCGGCGAGAAGATCGTGGACGAGCGCGTCACGCTCTACTCCGACCCCCAGGACCCGCAGCTGCTCGCGCAGCCGTTCGACGGCGAAGGGATGCGCCTCGCCCGCCAAGTGTGGATCGAGAACGGGCAGTTGAAGACGCTGCAGACCTCGCGCTTCTGGGCGCAGAAGCAGAATCGTGTTGCCACCGGGGGTGCTACGTCGTTGAAGATGCAGGGCGGCTCGAGTTCGATGGACGAGATGATCCGGAGCACCGAACGCGGGATTCTGGTCACCCGACTTTGGTACTTACGCGAAGTCGATCCGCGCACCATTCTTTATACGGGCTTGACACGCGACGGAACTTTTCTTATCGAACAGGGAAGAATTTCGCGCTCAATTCGGAATTTGCGGTTCAATGAGTCGCCGCTGTTTATGTTGAACAACCTCGAAATGCTCGGAAATGCAGAGCGTCTCGCAGGGACGGAAGCCGGTGGAAGCGTAGTGATGCCGGCGCTGAAGGTTCGCGATTTCAACTTCACCAGCCTCTCCGAGGCGGTGTGATGGACCAGTCCCAAGGCACCGGGACGCACGAACTGCGGTAGTGGCGACACTGCCGTAGCGCCCCACCGATCCACCGGGGGATCGGCCGGGAACACAACTCCTTTAAGGAGACAGTACAATGGCTGCCAAGAAGAAGAAGGCCGCGAAGAAGGCCACCAAGAAGAAGGCCGCGAAGAAGAAGTAAGCTGGCCAGCTTCACACACACGGGGATCGTCGCGAAAGCGGCGGTCCCCGTGTGCTATTACAGCCGATGTGAGATGTAAGGCATAAGATGGAAGAGGGCGCGAAGCCCATTGGCCTCGCGCCCTCTTCCATCTCACATCTTACATCTCACATCTGCAGTTAAGCCGCTTCAACAGACGCCGGCTCGGAGTCCTCAGGCACCGGCCCCCACACATACGCACTGAACCGCGGCGTCGCCTCTTCCCGGCTACCGCGCGAAATGACGATTCCCACCACTTCCTGCTCGAGTTCGGCCTGCATCGCGATTTCCACCATATGAAGTCCCCTCCATTGGGGACGAAGTCCTGGCGCCGAACGCCGGCGCGCTTTCATATGATAGACTCAGCAACTTCGATGCCAGTTTCGCAGGCACTTAACCTTCTGTCGGTGAACGACTTAAGGTTTCGGTCGCCACGCTCGTTCCACCGCGGTGTCGCAGTATGACACCGTGCGCCAGCTCACATTCGTGTCGCTTGGCTACGCCACCAGCTTCTTCGCCACGAACGTCGTCGTCGCTCCAGGCTCCGGCACCAGCTTGATCTCCCAGCCGTCATAACGCCGGCGCAACTCATCCTCGCTCAACACCGCCTGACCCGCCACCAGGGTCTCGATCAGGTGCACGCCGCCGTCCTGCGTCGCCTGCTGCAACAGCTCGATGACCCGCTCGCGCTCGTACGCGGAGAGTTCGGCGAAGGCCGCTGGCGTGCAGACCACCGCGGCCAGCGGGCCGTCCGGCGTGAAGCTCACCAGGTCGGCCACGAAGCCGCGCAGCTTCTCCGTCAGCCCCGCGTCCTTCGCCGACTGCAGCACCTTGTTCACCACCGCGACCTCGCTCTCCACCGCCATCACCTCGCAGCCGTTCGCCGCGAAGTACAGCGCCGAGCCCTCGATGCGCGGACCGGCGACCAACACCGAGGCGGAAGACTGGTGCGCGGGAATCGCCTGCTTGAGCGGCGTGTCCGGACGCAGTCCCCAGTGCTCGGGCTTCCGCAACTCGTTCGCGTTCTTCAGCAGGCGCCGCCGCCAGGTCTCGTACGTCGGCAGGCGCAGGCGCTTCGCGATGATCTTGTCCACCTCGTCGGCCAGCAACACGTCGCGCATCCCCAGCTGCGTGCCGCCGCCCAAGGCCACGTCGGCCTCGGCCGCGATGCTATACAGGAACTCGCGCGACACGGAGTTCTTGTAGTCCTCGATCTCGCGCTCGACGTACTCTTGGTACTCGGCGCGCAGCGACCTGGGCGAGTGGCGCGATGCCATCAGGGGCGAGGAGGGCGGGGGAGGGCGACGATGCCTCCAAGCTAGCTCAGCTCGGCTCCACGTGCACAGTCACGTCCGCCATCCCGCCGAGTGCCGTCCGCACGGAATCCTCGACGCGGTCCGCGATCTCGTGACTCTCCGCCACCCGCGCATCGCCGGCCACCGTGATCGTGACCTCGGCGAACACCAGGCCCGAGCTCGTCGTGCGGCTGCGCACCAGGCGGCAGCCCGTCACGCCGTGCACGCGGCAGGCCGCGGCGGAGATCCGCTCTGCGTCCGCGCCACGCTCATCCACCAGCACCGGCACCGTCACGCGCAGGATCTGCCAGCCGCTGTACGCGATGACGCCCGCGACCAGGACGGCGAGCACCGGATCCGTCCACGACAAGCCGAGCCGCGCGGTCACCAACGACGCCACCGCGAGCGCCGTGACGAACAGGTCGCCGCCCGTGTGCGCCGCATCGGCGGCGAGCAGCGGCGAGTTCAGCCGTCGCGCCTGGCGCCGCTCGTACGCAACCACCGCGATGTTCACGACCGCCGTGGATGCCAGCAGCACGATCTCGCCGGTACCGGGCGCCGTCGGCGCCGGCGCGCCCGCCCACCGCCCGACCGCGCCGCGCAGCAGCTCGTAGCAGGAGATGGACAGGAACACCACGATGCCCAGCGCGCCGATCGTCTCGAACTTGTCGTGGCCGTACGGGTGGTCCTCGTCCGGTTCGCGCGCCGCCACCGCGACGACGACCATCGCGATCACGTTGTTGGCCGCGTCGAGGAAACTCTCGAAGGTCGCGCCGAGCACGGTGAGGTTGCCCGTGCGCAATGCGACCACGAGCTTCACCGCGACGACCATCGCGTTGAGCACGAGGATCAGCGCCAGCGTGCGTTGGATTCCCGCCGAGCGGTCCATCACTGAAATTCACTAGATGCCCGAGCTGCCGGAAGTCGAATTCGCGGTGTGTCGCCTGCGCCGCGTCGTTAGGGGACACGAAATCTCCCGCCTGCGCGCGCACCACCCGTCGCAACGCCGGCAGGTCACGCCGCAGGTCGCGCGCGCCGTCGTCGGCCGCCGCATCGTCGCCGTCGAGCGCCGCGGCAAGCATCAGCTCCTGCACCTCGACGACGGCGCGCTGCTGCTCGTGCACTTCCGGATGGACGGCGACTGGGTCTTCGACGCGCGCGACACGGTGCTGCCGCCGCACGCCCGCGTCACGCTCGAGCTCGCCAGCGGCCGCCGCGCCGTGCTCGTGGATCCGCGCGCACTGTGCACGTTCACCTGGCACGCCGCGGGCGCGCACCCTGACCTCGGCCTCGGCCCCGAGCCCGAGGACCGCCGCCTCACGGCGCCGCTGCTTCGCGCCCGCCTCGCCGATCGCCGCGGGCCCATCAAGGTCGTGCTGCTCGACCAGTCCGTGGTCGCCGGCGTCGGCAACATCTACGCGGCCGAGGCGCTGTGGCACGCCGGCATCTCGCCGCGCGCGCCGGCCGGTTCGCTGTCCCTCGTCCGCGTCGAACGCCTGCTGCTCGGTCTCCGCGCCGCCCTCGCCGACGGCCACGTGAACGCCGGCCGCTACCACCGCGGCGAGCGGATGATCCCGTTCAACGTGTACGACCGCGAAGGCGAACCCTGCCCGCGTTGCGCATCGCCCCTGCGCCGCATCGCGCAGGCGGGGCGCAGCACCTGCTTCTGCGCGCGCTGCCAGGCGCGCTAACGACAATCACCACGAAGCAACCGTGTCTCGAAGGTGAGGAGTTACGCCGT
>CAZYQM010000135.1:0-6502 GCA_964649965.1 uncultured Gemmatimonas sp. | reverse complement strand
CTGCGACTCGACGCGCAGGAACTGCACCGTCGTGTCGTTGGGGAAGCGGCGGGCCATCTCGTCCACCAGGCGTGCCGCGTCGGCTGGGCGCTCCGCCCGCCGATCGGCCACCGACTGGTTGTAGAGGCCGGCCAACAACAGGCGCTCGACGTCCGCCGCCTCGCCACTGCGCAGTCCGGGGCCGCCGGCATACTTGTAGACGATCTGCCCGCCCAGTTCGGCCGTGCGGTAGAGGATCGTGCCGCCCCACACGCCGACCAGCGCCGACGCCACGTGGGCAACCTTCACGAAGCGCTGCGTCTGCGGCCGCAGCGTGAAGCCCAGCGCGAGGGCCTCGAGGATGATGACGCCCGTGAAGACGCGCTCCAGCCACTCGGCGGCCTCTTCGTGCTCGACGACGATGGGCCGCGCACCGGGAATGCGCTCCACCGGGCCGTGCGCGGCGTCTCCGGACTTCACGGACACGAACACGGAGATCGTGCCGATCAGGAGCAGCACCGCCGCCGCGTGATTCGTGAACTTGAAGCGCCCCGTGAGGCTCACGAGCCGGAAGACGACACCGACCAGCAGCAAGGCGATGGCGAAGTGGACGACCTGCGGATGGATCTGCGCGAGGGTGGGCATCGGGGGGGCCGGAGACGGAGACGGGTGCCGGCGCCACGATGGCGCCGACACCCGACGATACTGCAGTCCGGCGAGGTCCGGAAGTCAGGGCCTCACCGACGCCGGCCGTAGTTGAGTGAAAGGCCGATGCCAAACAGCGGCTCGTCGAAGGCCGCGTTAATTGGCACGCTCACGCTCGGTCGCAGGCTCAGCGCCTCGTTCATCACGATGCCCAGCGCGAACCCGACCGTCGCGTAGGTGTCGGCGACGTCGTCGGGGGCGAGACCGCCGTTGATGGTGAAGACGTCGCGCTGCACGGTGGCCTGGACGGAGGGCACGAGGGCCAGCCGCTCACGCTGCAGCATCGTGCCGCCGAGGGCGAGGCCGAGCCCGTAGCTCTGCGTGGTCAGCTCGCCGCCGCTGCCGTTGTAGTCGTCGGTGGGCAGTCCGTACGAGACGCGGAGCAGGGGACAGGCCTGCAATCCGCCGTTGGCGCTCACCGGCACCTGATAGCCGAGGCTGCCGCCGATGCGGAGGTTCGGATCACCGCCCTCGAATGAGTAGCTGCTCACGCCGAGGCCGGCGAAGACGGAGTTGCTGCCGCTGACGAAGGCGGCGCCGAGTTCATCGAAGTCGCTGGTGAACGTGTAGTTGCCGCTCATCTGCAGGTGATTGGCGGCGAAGGACGCATTGCCGAGGCAGGTCTGGGCGACGAGCGACGTCGGGACGGCGGCGGCGATGGCGACAACGGGAACGAGAACGCGGAGCGCGCGGCGCATAGGGCCCTCAGGGTGAGTGTCAGGTGCGTGCGGCAGTGCTACCCGAGTGCTGCTCGCGGGGTCCGCGCGAGGGTTGTGTAAATGTGGAGGAAGAGACTCGGGATTGGACGTCCAAGTCCAACGGAGAGCGTGAGTTGCAGTTGCAATGCGTGCGCGCGGCGGATAGCTTCCCACCCGAAAGTATGAAGCTCGTGAAATAATTCACGAATCGCGCTCCGACCCCCATCTCCCCCCGAATGGAACGGACGTATCTCCCCGTCCTGCTGCTGCTCGGATTCGTGGCCGTCAACGCGGTCCTCATCCTGGGCCTGTCGCATTATCTGACCCGTCACCGCCCGACGCCGGTCAAGCAGGAACCGTACGAGTCGGGTATGCCCGTGCTGGGCGATGCCCGCGAGCGCTTCTCGGTCAAGTTCTATATGGTCGCGATGCTGTTCATCGTCTTCGACGTGGAGACGGTGCTGCTCGTGCCGTGGGCGGCGTACTTCCAGCAACTCTCCTGCAAGGTGCCGCTGGTCAACGGCGTCTGCGCGCCGGAGCAGGTGACCTTCTATGGCCTCGGCACGATGCTGGTCTTCATGACCGTGCTCGTCGCCGGATTCATCTACGAGTGGAAGAAGGGAGCGATGCAATGGGATTGATCGCGCAGCCGGATCCGGCGACGGCGGTCTCGTACAACCCGCAGTCGCAGGAGGGGTGGATCACCACCCGCCTGGACTTCCTCGTCAACTGGGGCCGCGCGAACTCGCTGTGGCCGATGCCGTTCGGCACCGCCTGCTGCGCGATCGAGTTTATGGCCACGGCGGCCAGCAAGTTCGACCTCGCGCGCTTCGGGATGGAGCGGATGAGCTTCTCGCCGCGCCAGAGCGATGTGCTCATCTGCGCCGGCCGCGTCCCGTTCAAGCTCGCGCCGGTGCTGCGCCGCATCTACCAGCAGATGCACCAGCCCAAGTGGGTGATCTCGATGGGCGCCTGCGCCTCGTCGGGCGGGATGTTCGACTCCTACGCCGTGGCGCAGGGCATTGATACGATCATCCCGGTGGACGTGTACGTGCCGGGCTGCCCGCCGCGTCCGGAGGGCCTCATCTACGGCATTATGATGCTGCAGAAGAAGGTGATGCAGGAGCGGATGTCCAACGAGTCGCTGCGCGACGAGTTCACGGCCGACCCGACGTCGCAGCTGTACATCCCGCCGTCGCGCATTGACGAGCTCTCCGAGCCGTTCGGCAACTCGGTCCATCAGACGCGGTCGGCGCCGTGAGCAAGTACAGCGCCCCCGCCTTCACGGTCGTGCGCCCGGGGAACCCCGGCGAGCAGCCGACCACCCCGACGAACGTCGCCCATCGCGGCGGTGCGATGAATCCCAGCGTGGACGCCCTGCGCGCGCGCTTCGGTGCGGCCATCGGCCGCGCCGAAGTCGTCTGGGGCGACACGACGGTCTATGTCGAGCGCAGCAAGGTCGGCGAAGTCGCGGCCTGGCTCGCCGGCGACCCGGACCAGAGCTACGAGATGCTCGTGGACGTGACGGCGGTCGAGTATCGCGATGCGATGCGCGCGATCGAAGTCGTCTGGCACATCCGCTCGCTGAAGTTCCGCCGCTTCCTCCGCCTGAAGGCCGAGTTGCCGAAGGACGGGAAGACGCCGCTGTCCGTGCCCAGCGTCTGGGGCGTGTGGAAGGCGGCCGATTGGATGGAGCGCGAGTGCTACGATATGTTCGGCATCGCGTTCGAGGGCCATCCCGACCTGCGCCGCATCCTGATGTGGGAGCAGTACAAGGAAGGCTATCCGCTCCGTAAGGATTTCCCGATGCGCGGCCGTTTCTCGCGCTCGGAACAGCTCCGACAGGCGCTCGCGGCGAATCCCGAGGCCCGTTACTCGAAGGAAGAGCTCTCGATCGCCGACGCGTTCGAGGATCTCCCGCTGGATATGCGGCGTCGCCTCGGCGGCGGCGAGCAGACCGGAGAATAAGCGCGAATGGCGACGACGACTGACAAGCGCACCATCGAGGTGGCGCTTTCCACGACCGGCCTCGGGCCCGACGGCAAGCCGCAGCGCATCCCGCTGGGCGCCGAGGGCCTGATGAGCCCGCACGCGCCCGCCGAGCCGGAGTTCGAAGGCGAGCATATGCTCATCAACATCGGCCCGCAGCACCCGGCGACGCACGGCGTGCTCCGGCTGGTGCTCGAGCTCGACGGTGAGACCGTGGTGCGCTGCATCCCGCACGTGGGCTACCTGCACTGCGGCTTCGAGAAGATCGGCGAGTACCGGCAGTACAACCAGATCATCCCGTGGACGGACCGCGAGGACTACCTCAACTCGCTGGGCAACAACATCGCCTACGCGTTGGGCGCCGAGCGGCTGTTCGGGATCGAGATCACCGAGCGCTGCAAGGTGCTCCGCGTGATCGGGATGGAGCTCTCGCGCATCATCTCGCACCTGGTGTGGCTGGGCACGACCTGCATCGACATCGGCGCGTTCACGCCGTTCCTCTGGAGCTTCCAGGAGCGCGAGAACGTCTACAACCTGCTCGAGCGCTGGACGGGTGCCCGCCTGACGACGAGCGGCGCGCGCGTGGGCGGGATGATCGCCGACGTGCCGGACGGCTGGACGGACCAGCTGCGGCACTTCATCGACACGTTCCCGAAGACGCTCGACCAGGTCGAGCGGATGCTCAACAAGAATGCGATCTGGGTCGGGCGTACGGTGGGCCTCGGCGTGATGACGCCGCAGGAGGCGCTCAACTATGGCCTGACCGGTCCGATGCTCCGCGCCTCGGGCGTCGCGTACGACGTCCGCAAGGACTTCCCGTACCTCGACTACGAGACCTACGACTTCGACGTGCCGGTCGGGACGAACGGCGACGTGTATGACCGCTTCCTCGTGCGCCAGGAAGAGCTGCGCCAGTCGGTGCGCATCCTCGACCAGGCGCTGAAGCGCCTGCCGGACGGCCCGGTGAACGTGGAGGACCCGCGCGTCATCCTGCCGCCGAAGTCGAAGGCGACGAGCGAGATGGAATCGATGATCCATCACTTCAAGCTGGTGATGGAAGGCCCGCGGCCCCCGGTTGGCGAGGTGTACGTGCCGATCGAGAGCCCCAAGGGCGAGAAGGGCTACTACTTCGTGTCCGACGGCACGGCCAAGCCGGTGCGCTGGCGCATCCGCCCGCCCAGCTTCGTGAACCTGTCGGCGATCCCGAAGATGGTGGAGGGCCACCTGCTCTCCGACGTCATCGCGATCAACGCCTCCATCGACATCGTGATGGGAGAGATCGACCGGTGAGCCACGGACCTTCGGCGCCCAGCGCCGCCCCCCACGGTCATAGCCACGACCACGAACCGTACCAGCCGGTCTTCACGCCGGGCTCCGCGCGCAAGAAGGAGCTCGACGACCTGATGACGCGCTATCCCGACAAGCGGGCCTGCCTGCTGCCGGGACTCTGGATGATCCAGCAGGAGCGCGGCTGGATCTCCGAAGACGCGATGCGCGAGATCGGCGAGCAGCTCGGCGTCACCGCCGCCTACGTGAAGGGCGTCGTGACGTTCTACACGATGTACCACCAGCATCCGGTGGGCCAGCACTTCATCCAGGTCTGCACGACGTCGCCCTGCCTCTGCGCCGGCGCCGACAAGGTCGTCGAGGCCTTCCTCGAGCACACGGGCTGCAAGGAGCTCGGCCTCACGAGCCCCGACGGCAAGTACACGGTCATCGAGGTCGAGTGCCTCGGTGCCTGCGGCTTCGCCACGCCGGTGCAGATCAACGAGGACTACGTCGAGAACGTGACCCCCGAGAAGGTCCCGCAGATCCTCGCGGAGCTCAAGTAATGGGATACCCGCATAAGTCGCATCCGCGCGAGACGCCGGTGCTCTCGAAGCACTTCGGCAACCCGGATGCCCGCAAGCTCGAGACCTGGAAGTCGTTCGGCGGCTACAAGGCGCTGCAGCAGGCGCTCTCGATGGACCCCGTCGCGATCCAGGACGTGGTGAAGGCGTCGGGGCTGCGCGGCCGCGGCGGCGCCGGCTTCCCGACGGGCCTCAAGTGGTCGTTTATGAAGCTCGGCGACGGCAAGCCGCACTATCTGGCCTGCAACGCCGACGAGTCCGAGCCGGGCACGTTCAAGGACCGCGAGATTATGCGGTGGACGCCGCACGCGCTCATCGAGGGCGTAGCGATCGGCGCGTATGCCATCGGCGCCGAGACGGCGTACATCTACGTGCGCGGTGAGTTCACGGAACCCATCAAGCGCCTCGAAGACGCGCTGGTGGAGGCCCGTGCGGCCGGCATCATCGGCAAGAACGCGATGGGCAGCGGCAAGACGATCGACGTGTGGGTGCACCGCGGCGCGGGCGCGTACATCTGCGGCGAGGAGACCGCCCTGATGAACTCGCTCGAGGGCAAGCGCGGCAACCCGCGCATCAAGCCACCGTTCCCGGCGGTGGCCGGCCTGTTCGGCCAGCCGACGACGATCAACAACGTCGAGACGCTGACCGCCGTGCCGCACATCCTGAACAACGGCGCCGAGTGGTATAAGGCGATGTGCCTGTCGTCGCCGAAGAGCACGGGCTCCAAGCTCTTCTCCGTCTGCGGCAACGTATCGAAGCCGGGCAACTACGAAGTCGTGATGGGCTTCTCCTTCAAGGAGTTTCTGTACGACCTCTGCGGCGGTCCGCTGCCGGGCCGCAAGTTCAAGGCGATCATCCCCGGCGGGTCGTCGGTGCCGGTGATCACGCTCGACGAAGCCGAGTCGGTGAAGATGGACTATGAAGGCTTCCTCGAGGTCGGCACGATGCTGGGCTCGGGTGGCGTCATCATGTTCGACGACGCGCAGGCGATGCCGCGCGAGCTGGCGCGCCTCTCGCGCTTCTACGCGCACGAGTCCTGCGCCCAGTGCACGCAGTGCCGCGAAGGCACGGCGTGGATGACCAAGATCCTCGAGCGCATCGTCGCCGGTCAGGGCACGTTCGAGGACCTCGATACGATCTTCGACTTGGCCGAGAATATGACGGGCAAGACGATCTGCGTGCTCTCCGACTCCTGCGCGGCGCCGGTGACCTCCGGCATCAACAAGTTCCGCGGCGAGTTCGAGGCGCTGATCAAGGGCAAGCGTTCGTCCACGGTGGCGA
>CAZYQM010000134.1:0-6534 GCA_964649965.1 uncultured Gemmatimonas sp. | reverse complement strand
AGCGCGTGGACGCGCGCACCGACCTCGCCCTCGAGCTCGGTGGTGATGAAGATGCCGTTCACCGGAACGTCGCCGTGAAGCCGATGCCCATCGCGCCCTGGCGCGGCGTCAGCACCGGGCGGAGAAAGAACCCGTCCACGGGATCCGCCGCACGCGTCGCGTGCCAGCGGTGGATCGCCGCCGCCGTCACGCTGCCGATGCCGGCGCCGACCGTGACGTCGCTCAGCCAGTGGCGGTCGTCGTGCATCCGCGCATAGGCCGTCGCGACCGCCGAGCCGTACGCCAACGCGCCCACCCAGCGCGCGTGACGCGGGGCCCGTCGCTTCACCTCGAGATGCACCGCCGTCGCGAACGCGAACGCGGCGGTGGCGTGGCCCGAGGGCAGCGCCTGGTAGTCGCCACCCTCCCGCTGCCCGCGCAGGACCTCCGCGTCCCAGGTGTCGTCGGGCGAGATCTCCGGCCGTGCGCGGCCGATGAGTCCCTTGAGCGTCGCCGTGACGATGCCCGACACGGCGATGGACTCGATGCCCCGCAGCCCCGCCGCCGCCAGCGTCGGGCGACGGGCGAGCAGCCCGCTGCCGTACATCGCCGCACTCAGCGCCAGCACGCCCGGCGAGCCGAACGGGTTGCCGTACGCGGCGACGCCGTCGAGCAACGCCGAGCCCTGCGGCCCGGTGCCACGCACGGCATCGCGCAACGATTGGTCCGCCAAGTACGCGAGCCCGCCGGCCGCGAAGGTCAGCGCGAAGCCACGCAGCTCTGGCGCCCCGAACGCCGGCGAGGGACGCGTCGTCGAGTCCGGCGACGGCGACTGTGCGCCGAGTGCGGCCGCACAGCAGAGCGGCAGGATGAAGCGAACGAGTTTCACGTTGCCTAGTTTAGCTGGTAGCAGGAACCGCAGCGACCACACCCGCGGCATCCGCCTTCCGCCTTCCGTCTCGCCTGAGCACGTGCCTCTCGTCATCCGTCCCTTCGCTTCGCACGCCGACCGCGCCCAGTGCGTCGCGCTGCAGGAGCTCACTTGGGGCAAGGACTTCACCGAGAAGATCCCTGCCGCGATGCTGCTCGTGGCGCAGAAGACCGGCGGCGTCTGCGCGGGCGCCTTCGACAGTGCCGGACAGATGCTCGGCTTCGTGTTCGGCGTGACCGGCGTGCAGGACGGGACGCTGATGCATTGGTCCGATATGCTCGCCGTCCATCCCGACGCGCGCGGCCAGCACCTCGGCGAACGCCTCAAGGAGCATCAGCGCGCGCACTGCCGCGCGCTCGGCATCCGCACGATCTACTGGACCTTCGATCCGCTGGTCGCGCGGAACGCACACCTGAACCTCTCGCGGATGGGCGCGCGCGTCCACGAGTTCGTGCCGGCGATGTACGGCGAAGGCACGAACTCGCCGCTGCAGGGCGATATGCCGACGGATCGCTTCGTCGTCGCGTGGCCGGTGGATCCCGCCGAGGCGGCGCCCGCGCTCGCGGCCCTGCCTGCCGATACCGTCCTCGCGGTGGACGCCGATGCGCGGATGCCAGGCGGCGGCGCGACGACGACGGATCCCGGCGCAGCGCTGTGGCCCGAAGTTCCGGCGGTCGGCATCCGCGTGCCGCGCGACATCTCCGCGCTGGCAGCCGCCGAGATCGGCGCGGCGCGGCGCTGGCGCTTCGCCACGCGCGCCGCGTTCTCGCACTACCTCTCCCGCGGATACCGCGTCGCCGGCTTCTGCGCCGACAGCGACGGCGGGACCTACCTCCTGCATCGGAGCACGCCGTGATCCGGCTCGACCGCATCGTCCTGCGCGAGATCCGTCTCCCGCTGCGCGAGCCCTTCCGCATCTCGTCCGGCGAGATGCGCGAACGTCGCATCCTCCTGCTCGAACTCTTCGACGCCGACGGCGCGAAGGCCTGGGCGGAATGCGTGGTGGACGACGCGCCGAACTATTCGTCGGAAACCATCGACACCGCGTGGCCGACGATCCGGCGCTGGCTCGCGCCGCGACTGCTGGGCGCCGAGGTCCCGTCGCACACGGAGGTGCACGCGATCCTCGAGCGCGACGTGCGCGGCCACCAGATGGCCAAGGCCGCGCTGGAGATGGGCTGCTGGAACCTCGCGGCGCAGCACGCCGCACTTCCGCTCGCACGACTGCTCGGCGGCACGCGCACGCAGATCGCCACCGGCATCTCGCTCGGCATCCAGCGCGACATCGCAACGCTGGTCGCCAAGGCGACCGAATCGCTGGCTGCGGGGTACCAGAAGGTGAAGATCAAGATCGCCCCCGGCCGCGATGTCGAGTGGGTCGCCGCCGTGCGGCACGCCGTCGGCGACGACGCGCACCTGATGGCCGACGCCAACAATGCCTACACGCTCGCCGACGCCGACCGGCTCGCGCAGCTGGATGCGCTGCACCTGATGATGATCGAACAACCCCTCGCCCACGACGACCTCGTGCGGCACGCGGAGCTGCAGCAGCGGCTGCGCACGCCGCTGTGCCTCGACGAATCCATCACCTCGCTGGAACGCGCGCAGGATATGGTCACGCTGCGCGCCGGCCGCATCGTGAACATCAAGCCCGGGCGCGTCGGCGGCTTCACCCAGAGCGTCGCGATCCACGACTTCTGCGAGGAGCACGGCGTACCCGTCTGGTGCGGCGGAATGCTCGAGAGCGGCATCGGTCGCGCCTACAACGTCGCGCTGGCCTCGCTGCCCAACTTCACGCTCCCCGGCGACCTTTCGCCAAGCGCCCGCTATTGGGCGCAGGACGTCGTCGCCCCGGAGTGGACGATGGACGCCCACGGGATGGTTGACGTCCCGCTCACCGCCCCCGGACTCGGCATCGCCGTGGACGAGGACCGCATCCGCGCCCTGACCGTGCGCACGGAGGAGATTCGCGCGTGACTCCCACCCTGCCCGACCGCATCACCTCGCAGTTCACGGACGCCGAACGCACGCTGCTCATCGAGCTGCGCCGCTCCCTGCATCGCCGACCCGAACTTTCGTGGAAGGAGACGCAGACGCAGGCGCGCCTGCGCGAAGCCTTGCTCGACATCGGCATCACCGACATCCGCGAGACGGCGGGCACGGGACTCGTGGCGCACATCCCCGGCAGCGGCGGAGACGGTCCGGCCGTGGCAATCCGCGGCGACATCGATGCGCTGCCGATCCAGGAAGAGACAGGTCTGCCGTTCACCTCGATGCACGCCGGCGTGATGCACGCCTGCGGGCACGATATGCACGCGACCTGGGCGGTCGGCGCGGGCCTGCTGCTCGCCAAGCAGCCGGCTGTCGGCGAAGTGCGCATCCTGCTGCAGCCGGCGGAGGAACTCGGCGAAGGCGCGCCGCGCGTCCTCGCCGACGGCGCGCTCGACGGCGTGAGCGCCATCTTCGGCGGGCACGTGGATTGGCGGTTCAGCCTTGGCGAAGTCGTGGCGACGCCGGGCCCGCTGGCGGCGAGCACCGACACCTTCGAGGTCACGTTCCACGGCAAGGGCGGTCACGGCGCGCGGCCGCAGGACACGCACGATCCGATCGTCGGGATGGCCGCCTACGTGAGTGACCTGCAGACGATCGTTTCGCGGCGGCTCGACCCCGCGCTGCCCGGCGTGGTCACCGTCGGGATGTTCCACGCCGGTTCCGCGCCGAACGTGATCCCCGAATCGGCCAAGTGCGGCGGCACGATCCGCGCGACGACCCCCGAGTCGCGCGCGCTGCTCTGCGCCGAGATCGAACGCCTCGCGCACGCCGTCGCGAGCGTGCATCGCCTCACCGCCACGGTGCAGATCACGCAGGGCACGCCGCCGCTGATGAACGGTCCGCGCGCCGCCGAGTGGGCGCAGGAGGCCGTGCGCGAGCTCCTCGGCGAGGAGGCGCTGCGCAAGCTGCCGCTCGCCAATATGGGCGGCGAGGATTTCGCGTTCTACACGGAGCGCATCGAAGGGTGCTTCCTGCGCATCGGCACCTGGCGCGAGGGACGCGAGCGGCACGGCGTGCACACGCCGCGCTTCAGTCCGGACGAGGATGCGCTGTTCATCGCGGCGACCTTGCTCGCGGACAGCGCGCGGCGGGCCAGCGCGGCCCTGCGTGGGTGACCCGGTGACGGCAGGACCCGAGCTCCTGGCCGTGGATGCGACGGCGCCCGCGACCGAGACGATCGCCCGTGCGGCGGCCGTCATCCGTGCCGGCGGGCTCGTCGCGATGCCCACCGAGACGGTGTATGGCCTGGCCGGCAACGCCTTGGATCCCGCGAGCATCGCGCGCATCTACGCCGCCAAGGGACGTCCGTCGCACAATCCGTTGATTGCGCACGTCGCCGACGCCAGCCAGGCGCAGGCGCTCGCCGCCGAGTGGCCGGAGATGGCGCGCGCGCTCGCCGCGAAGTTCTGGCCGGGCCCGCTGACGCTCGTCGTGCGGCGCAAGGCGATCGTCCCGACGGAACTCACGGCCGGGCTCGACACCTTCGGCGTGCGCGTGCCCGATCATCCCGTTGCGCTCGCGCTGATCCGCGCGGCCGGCGTGCCGTTGGCGGCGCCGAGTGCGAATCGGTTCACCGAGGTGTCGCCCGTCACCGCGGCGCAGGTGGCCCGCGGCTTGGGCGCGGCGGTGGACGTGATCCTCGACGCCGGCCACACGCGCGTCGGGATCGAGAGCACGGTGGTGGACGTGAGTGGCGGTCGCCCCGTGCTCTTGCGACCGGGGATGATCACGCAGCGGCAACTCGAGGCAGTGGTCGGTCCCGTCTCACGGCACCGCGGCGTGGCGACGGCCGACGCGGCACGCCCCGCCCCCGGGATGGTCGCGCGGCACTATGCGCCGCGCGCACGCGTCGAGCTCGTCCCACCGGCAGCACTGCGCGATGCGGTGGATGCCCTGCGACGCAGCGACGCGCGCGCCGCGATCGGCTGCCTCGTGCATTCGCAACCGGCGCCGACGCCGCTGGCCTTCGCGCGTCAGCTCCCTGCGGCGCCCGACGGCTACGCCAATGCGCTGTACGACGCGCTGCACGACGCGGACACGGCCGGCTGCTCGATCTTGCTCATCGAGGATGTTCCCGCCGACGCCGCGTGGGATGCCATCCGCGACCGCCTCACGCGCGCCGCGCATCCGGCCTGAGCGCCCGCGCCCTTGCACCTCGCGGTGGGGCGCCTTGATTACAGGGTATGCTGACTCTCGATCTCACGGGCAAGCGTGCCCTCGTCGCCGGGGTCGCCGATGACGGCGGCTTCGGCTTTGCCATCGCCAAGGCCCTCATCGAAGCCGGGGCGACCGTCTGCGTCGCCACCTGGCCGCCGGCGCTCAACATCTTCCTCAACCTGCTCGAGCGGGGGAAGATGGACGAGTCGCGCAAGCTGAAGGACGGCTCGCTGCTCAACTTCGAGAAGATCTATCCGCTCGACGCCGTGTTCGACACGCTCGAGGACGCGCCGCAGGACCTGCGCGAGAGCAAGCGCTACAAGGACGTCGGCGACTTCTCGATCGCAGGCCTCGCCGCGCAGATGCAGGCGGACTTCGGCGCGCAGCCGCTCGACATCCTCGTGCATTCGCTGGCCAACGGCCCCGAGGTCAAGAAGCCGCTGATGGACACCTCGCGCGCGGGCTATCTCGCCGCGCTGAGCGCGAGCGCGTATTCGCTGGTCTCGATGGTGCGGCACTTCGGCCCGCTGATGCGCAACGGCGGCAGCGTCGCGTCGCTCACGTATATGGCCAGCGAGCGCGCGATCCCCGGCTACGGCGGCGGGATGAGCTCGGCCAAGGCTGCGCTCGAGAGCGACACGCGCGTGCTCGCCTTCGAAGCCGGCCGCAAGTACGGCGTCCGCGTGAACACCGTCTCGGCGGGCCCCTACGCGTCGCGCGCCGCCAGCGCCATCGGCATCATCGGCAATATGGTGAAGTACTGCGAGGCCAATGCCGCGCTGCCGCAGGCGCTCGACGCCAGCGAGGTGGGCAACGCCACGGCCTTCCTCTGCTCACCGCTGGCCAGCGGCATCACCGGCGCGACGGTGTACGTGGACAAGGGCTACCACGCGATGGGAATGGCAGTGGACGGCGCGACCGTGCCGACCTTCGGCGCCTAACGCGCGCTAGTCGCCGAGGCGACGGGCCGGCATCCAGCTCCGCACGATGCCCGTCGCCACGGCCACGCCGGCGAGAATGAAGCCGCAGCCGATCAGCATCGTCGCCGTCGCCGCTTCGCTGAGGAACAGCCAACCCCACAGCATCCCGAACATCGGGATGAGATAGGTCACGGCCATCGCGCTCGTGGGCCCCGCGTTGGCGAGCAGGCGGAAGTACAGCACGTAGCCCAGCGCCGTGCCGCCGACGGCGAGCGCGAGCACGCTGCCCCAGGCGGCCGCGCCGGGCATCGCCACCGGCCGCAACCACAGCGTCGGCAGCGCGAGGATCGCCACGGACGCAAGCAGCGAGCCTGCCGAGATCGACAACGATCCCATTCCCGGCAGCAACCGCCGCGTGAGATGCGCCGACAGCGCGTACAGCGACGAGCCGCCGAGCGCCGCGGCGATGGCCAGCGTCTCGCCACCCACGCTCAG
>CAZYQM010000133.1:0-6552 GCA_964649965.1 uncultured Gemmatimonas sp. | reverse complement strand
CGTCGTGATGCCCGATCCCGCGCGCGGCACCTTCGCCGAGGGGCGCGCGGCGGTGCTTGAGGCCGCGCTGCGCGATACGCTGTTCCGCGACGGACGGATCACGTGGCAGCCCGTGCGCGCGGGCATCTCAGGCGACGGGCGACACGGACTCACGATCGGTGTGATGCAGCTGACGACGGCGAGCGGCCAGTCGCGCCGCTTCAAGTATCTCGCGTACTGGGTGCGTGGGGCGGAGGGCTGGCAGGCACGGGTCTGGCGGCGCGTGCCGGTGTCGGCTCCTGCGGCGGCTGCAGCGGCGGAGGGATCGGCGGCGACGGATGCGAGCGCGCCGTGGCTGCCGCGAATCGCAGCTCTCGCGCTCGCGGACGAGTCGTTGCAGCGGGCGCAGGCTGAGCTTGCGGGGATGGAGCGGCGCTTCTCGGATTCCGCGGCGGAGAGCGGCATCGGTCCCGCGTTCCTGGCCTTCGGCGCTGATGACGCGTGGCACGTGGGCAGTCCGGCCGATGCCGGCTTTACGCGCGGCAACGCAGCGATCGCGCGCGCGGTGCAAGGCGATGCGCCGGCCGGGACGAGTCCGCTGACCTGGAGTGCGGATCGCGCGCTGGTCGCAGTGTCCGGCGACCTCGGCGTCACGCTGGGCTACATCGTGCCGGTGACGGCGCGGCCCGACGGTTCGCGTCCGCGATTCCCGTTCTTCACGATCTGGCGTCGCGAGGCGTCGGGGTGGAAGTACATCGCGGAGTGAGGGGACGAGTGGACAGGCCAGCGGAGGTCCGCGTCCGCGACGTCCTGCGCGAGGGCGCTCGCCGCGCCCGTTAGATTTCCCGCACGATGTCCGCTCCGCGCCTGCTCCTCCCCGTTGATGCCTCCGGCCGCCGCCGGCTGAAGATCGCCTTCGTCGGCACGCACGGCGTCGGCAAGACGACGCTGTGCTTTGACCTCGCTGCGCATCTCAAGCGCCTCGATCTCGCGGTGGACCTCGTGAAGGAAGTCGCGCGTCGCTGTCCGCTGCCGATCAACGAGGAGACGACGCTCGACGCGCAGCTGTGGATCCTGCATTCGCAGGTGGCGGAGGAGATCGCCGCGCAGGCGATGTACGAGGTGGTCGTCTGCGACCGCTCGGTGCTCGACAACTACGCGTACCTCGTGGCGCGCATCGGCCGCAAGCCGGAACTCGACGCGCTGGTGCGCGCGTGGATCGGTGGCTACGACGCGCTGTTCAAGGTGCCGGTGATCCAGGCGCCGACCTTCGACGGCAAGCGCGCGGTGAGCCGGCAGTTCCAGTTGGAGATTGACGCGACGATCGACGCGCTGGTGGAGGACTTCGCCGTGCCGGTGACGCGCCTCGACCCGTCGGACCGCGACGGCTGGCTGCCGGCGGTGCTCGAGGCGCTGCAGTTGCCGCTCGAACCGCCGCAGATCGATCTGTTCGCGGACGCGTAGGCGTCGCAGATGTAGCTCTGGGGCGGCGCCGCAGCCCGCCTCAGCCGATGGTGATGCGACTGGGCTGCTTGTACTGCGCGAGTCGCGCCTCGCACCAGGCCTTCACGTCCGCCTCGCTCACCGCGCGTGACGCGTCGAGCGTGAGCGCGATCGCGATGTCGTTCTCGCGGCTCGGCTCGGGCATCGCGGTCACTGCGGCGCTGGCGACGCCGGGCATCTCCAGCAGGGCTCGCTCGAGCTCGCGGGGATAGATGTTGAAGCCGTTGCGCGTGAACATCGGCTTGATGAGTCCGTGGAACTCGACGCGCCCGTCGGCGCGCATCAGGCCACGGTCGCCGGTGTAGAGCCAGCCGTCGCGCGTGCGCAGGCCGGCGGACTGTGCGCGATGCTTCGCGGACTCGGCGGCTGAAGGAGCCGCGACGAATCCCTGCGCCTTCGGAAGTTCGCCCACGTAGCCGCGGAACACGGTGTCGCCGGCGACGCAGATCTCGCCGAGCGCGCCCGCGGGAAGTGCGGCGCCGGACTCGGGATCGCGGATCGAGACCTGCACGCCGGGGAAGGGAAGCCCAAGCGTGCCGTTCACGTTGTCCGCGTTGACGCGGTTGAACAGCGCCACCGGCGACGCCTCGGTGAGGCCGTAACCCTGGCGCAACGGCACGCCGGTCGCGGCCTCCCACTGCTCCTGCAGCGCGACGCTGAGGGGAGCGCCGCCGCAGATGCAGAGCCTGAGCGCGGGTGCGGTGAGCTTGCCGCCGCGACGCGCGAGGGCCGCGAGCATCGCGGCGAACACCGCCGGCACGCCGACGATCTCGGTGATGCCCTCCCGTTCGATGAGATCCACCGCGGCGATGGGATTGAACCGGGGCATCGTCGTCACGCGCGCGCCGGCCATCATCGGCGCGATCAGCGACACGGTGAGTCCGAAGAGATGCGAGAAGGGCAGCACCGCGAGCAGGTGGTCGTGCGGAACGTTCTCCGCGGCCTGCAGGGTCTGCCGCGCGTTGGTGATGAGGTTGCGGTGCGTGAGCACGGCGCCGAGCGGCGTACCGGCCATCGCGCTGGTGTACACGATGGCGCACTCCTCGTCACGGCCGGTGGCGTCGGCGTCGCCCTCGAGGTCGAGGCCGAAGTGGCTGCCGAGGTCCACGGTGAGCGCCTCACGATCCGGCGCGATGAATGTCGCGCGGGTGGGGGCCTCGTCGAGCAACACTCGCGGCAGGTCGGCGGGCAGCTTCGCGGCCAGCGCTTGCACGGTGAACGCGGCACCCACATCTGCGTCGCGCAGTTGTTGCGCGACCTCAACAGCTGAGGCGAGCGGGTTCAGCAGTACCGCGCCGCGGCCATCCGAGGCGGCCAGCGCGGTCAGGAACTGCGGCGACGAGGGCAGCAGGACGGCCGAGCGACGGCCGGCCAGCGCCCGGACCAGCGGCGCGCAGCGCTGCAGCAGCGTGAATCCCGCGGAGACGAGGGCGGGGGCGGGGATGCCATCAACCGAGCCGCGGCCAGCGGCGGCGCGCAGGGGGAGGAGGTCCATTGCGAGACGTGGGACTTGAGACGGGCGACCGGAGGCGGCACTCGCGACCGGGTGGAATGTGCGACGTCGGGGGCACAGGGCCGAACACCCTGTGACCGCCCGAGACCGTCCGGTGAAAGGTAGCCGGGCCGAGGCCGGGGTCCCCCGTCTCCAGTCTCCCGTCCGTAGCGTAGATTTGTGCGGATGACCGACCCCCGCCTGATGATCAGTGTGTCCGGCATCCGCGGCCGCGTGGGCCACGGGCTGTCGCCGGAAGTCGTCGCCCGCTACGCCGCAGCCTTCGGTGCCTGGGCGGTCGCGCGCGCCAAGGAACGCGGCTCGCGCACCGCCGTCGTGCTCGGCCGCGATTCGCGCGTCACCGGTCCGATGTTCCACAGCGTGACGCGCGCGGCGCTCGAGAGCGTCGGCGCCGACGTCATAGACATCGGGCTCACCACGACGCCGACGCTGCAGCTCGCGGTAGAGCACCACCACGCGGCCGGCGGACTCGGCATCACGGCAAGCCACAACCCGATCGAGTGGAATGCGCTCAAGTTCATCGGTCCCGATGGACTCTTCCTGAGTGCGGCGCAGGGCGCCGAGATGCGCGCCTTGGTGGAGGCGGGCATTCCCTACGCCGAGTGGGAGGGACTGGGCGAGGCTTACTTCGACGCCGAGGCCGTCGCGCGGCATCTCGATGCGGTGCTCGCCTTGCCGTTCATTGACGTCGAGGGCATCCGCGCGCGCAGCTTTCGCGTGGCCTACGACGCCTGCCGCGGTGCGGGCGGGGCGGTCATCCCGAAGCTGCTCGAGCTGCTCGGCTGCGAAGTGCACGCCATCGAACTCGAGGCCGACGGCCGGTTCCCGCGGCCGCCGGAGCCGATCGCCGAGAACCTCGTGGGGCTGCAGACGCTGGTGCAGAAGTCCGGCGCGCAGATCGGCTTCGCGACGGACCCCGACGTAGACCGCCTCGCGCTGGTGGACGACACCGGTCGCGCGATCGGCGAGGATTACACGTTGGCACTCGCGACACGTGTCGTCCTGCGACACCGCAAGGGCGCGGTGGTGACGAATCTCTCGACGAGCCGCATCGTGGACGATATGGCGGCCGAGCACGGCGTGAGCGTCGTCCGCGCGCCGGTGGGCGAGGTGAACGTGGCCCTGAAGATGCGGGCCGTGGACGCCGTCATCGGCGGCGAGGGCAACGGCGGCGTGATCCTGCCCGAGTTGCACCTCGGCCGCGACGCGCCGCTGGGCGTGGCATTGCTCTTGCAACTGATGCACGAGGACGCCGAGCCGCTCTCGCGGATCGTCGAGCGCTTCCCGCGCTACACGATCATCAAGGACAAGCTCGACCGCCCCGCCAAGCCGCTGGATGCGGTATACGCCGCGCTGCGCGACGCGTTCGCCGACGCCGAGGCCGACACACAGGACGGGCTGCGGCTCGGGTGGAAGGATCGCTGGGTGCATATTCGACCCAGCGGGACCGAGCCGATCGTCCGCGTGATCGCCGAAGGCCCGGATGAGAAGGCGGCGAGAGGGTTGGTGGAGAAGGGGAGGGAGCTGCTGGCCGAGCTGGGCTAACGGCAGCTCTAAGCTGTAAGCTGTAAGCTGAAAGGGCGATTGCTCACAGCTTCGGTTGCAGTTGCAGTTGCAGGTGCAGGTGCAGGTGCAGGTGCAGGTGCAGGTGCAGGTGCAGGTGCAGGTGCAGTTGCGGTTGCGGTTGCAGTTGCAGTTCACTTCCAGCTTACCACTTACAACTTACAGCTGCCTTTATGTGCGGTATCGTCGGCTACATCGGCCCCAAGCAAGCCACTCCGTTCCTGATCGAAGGCCTCAAGCGCCTCGAGTATCGCGGCTATGATTCCGCGGGCATCGCCGTGTTCGACGGCGAGGCGATCGAGACGCGGCGCGCGGCGGGGAAGATCGCGAAGCTCGAGGGCACGCTGAGCGCGGACCCCGTGACGGGGAAGGTCGGCATCGCACACACGCGCTGGGCCACGCACGGCCCGCCGACGGAGCGCAACGCGCATCCGCACCTCTCGACCGACGAGACGGTGGCGGTGGTGCACAACGGCATCATCGAGAACGCGAACGTGTTGCGCAAGCAGCTCATCGAGCTGGGGCACACGTTCCGCTCGGATACCGACACCGAGACGATCGCCCATCTCGTGCAGGAGCTGTGGGAGGGCTCGCTCGAGGAGGCGGTGATCGCCGCGCTGCGCAAGGTCGAAGGCACCTTCGGCATCGCGGTGGTGAGCAGCAAGGATCCCGAGAAGATCGTCGCCGCCCGCAAGGGCTCGCCGCTGCTGATCGGCGTCGGCGACGGCGAGTACTTCCTCGCCTCGGATGCCTCGGCGATCCTCGCGCACACACGCCAGGTGGTCTACCTCAGCGATGGCGACCTCGCCGTGCTGACGCCCGACGGCTACAAGGTGATGGACATCAACAATGTCCCGATCCGGCGCAGCGTCGAGCGCATCGAGTGGGATCTCGCGGCCATCGAACGCGGCGGCTACGACCACTTTATGCTCAAGGAGATCTTCGAGCAGCCGACGACGGTCGAGAACACGATGCGCGGCCGCCTCATCCTCGAGGACGGCACCAGCAAGCTCGGCGGCCTCAATATGAGCCACGAGCAGCTGATGGCGATCGACAACATCGTCATCACCGCCTGCGGCACCTCCTGGCACTCTGCGCTCATCGGCGAGATGATGATCGAGGACCTCTGCCGCATCCCGGTGGAGGTGGAGTACGCGTCGGAGTTCCGCTACCGCAACCCGATCGTCACGCCGACGACGCTGTGCATCGTCATCTCGCAGTCGGGCGAGACGGCCGACACGCTGGCGGCGATGCGCGAGGCGAAGCGCCGTGGCGCGCAGACGCTGGGCCTCGTGAACGTGGTCGGCTCGACCATCGCCCGTGAGGACGACGGCGGCATTTATCTCCACGCCGGGCCGGAGATCGGCGTGGCGTCGACGAAGGCCTTTACGAGCCAGGTCATCGCGCTGGCGCTGTTCGCGCTGAAGATGGCGCGCAAGCGCACGCTGTCGGTGATGCGCGGCCGCGAGATCGCGCAGGCGATGCACGACCTGCCGGCGAAGATCCAGGCCATCCTCGACCGCGCGGCGGAGATCGAGACGATCGCCGAGGAGTTCAAGGACGCGCACAACTTCCTGTACCTCGGCCGCGGCTTCAACTTCCCGGCCGCGCTCGAGGGCGCGCTCAAGCTCAAGGAGATCAGCTACATCCACGCCGAGGGCTACCCGGCGGCGGAGATGAAGCACGGACCGATCGCGCTGATTGACGAGAAGATGCCGGTGGTGTTCATCGCGCCGCACGATGGCGTGTTCGACAAGCTCGTGTCGAACATCCAGGAAGTGAAGGCGCGCGGCGGCAAGACGATCATCATCACCTCGCGCGACGAGCCGGCGCTTGACGGCCTCGTGGATCACGAGATCCGCATCCCCGAGACGGTGGATATGCTCACGCCGGTGCTGGCGTCGGTGCCGCTGCAGTTGCTGGCGTACTACATCGCCGTCAAGCGCGGGGCGAATGTGGATCAGCCGCGCAACCTCGCCAAGTCGGTGACGGTG
>CAZYQM010000132.1:0-6622 GCA_964649965.1 uncultured Gemmatimonas sp. | reverse complement strand
GGCATCCAGCGCCGCGGCGTCCAGATTGCCCAGCGCCTCGCCGCGGTGATCAAGGAGCGCGAAGGCGCCGACATCCCGCTCGGCGCCCTCGACATCACGCTCTACCGCGACGACCTCCAGACCGTCGGCCCGCGCCCCGTCGTCGGCCAGACGCACCTGCCCAAGGCCATCGACGGCCAAGTGGTCGTCATCGTCGACGACGTGCTCTTCACGGGACGCACCATCCGCGCCGCGCTCGACGAGCTCGCCGACTTCGCCCGCCCGTCGCGCATCATGCTCGCCGTGCTGATCGACCGCGGCGGGCGCGAACTGCCGACCCTCCGTGGCATGACGGTCGTGAACCTTTTTTTCGAAGCCTCGACGCGCACGCGCATCTCCTTCGAGTTCGCCGAGAAGCGCATGAGCGCCGATACGGTCAACGTCGCGGCCTCGGGCTCCAGCGTCTCCAAGGGCGAGACCCTGGTCGACACGGCGCGCAACCTCGAAGCGATGCGGATCGACATGGTCGTCATCCGTCACGCCTCGTCGGGCGCCGCGCGCTTCCTCGCCGAGCGCATCGAGAGCAACGTCATCAACGCCGGCGACGGCACGCACGAGCACCCCACGCAGGGCCTGCTCGACCTGCTCACGCTGCGCCAGCGCTTCGGCACGCTCGAGGGCAAGCGCATCTGCATCTGCGGCGACGTGCTGCACTCGCGCGTGGCCCGCAGCAACATCTGGGGCCTCAAGGCGCTGGGCGCCGAGGTCGCCGTCTGCGGCCCGCGCTCGCTGCTGCCCAACGCCATCGGCGAGATGGGCGTGCAGGTGTTCAGCCGCATCGAGCAGGCCATCGAGTGGGCCGACGCGCTCAACGTGCTGCGCCTGCAGCTCGAGCGGATGCAGGCCGGCTACATCCCGTCGCTGCGCGAGTACAACCGCGTCTTCGGCGTCACGCGTGCGCGGCTCGAGAAGGCCCCGCGCGACCTCCTCATCCTTCACCCTGGGCCGATGAATCGCGGCGTCGAGATCGACAGCGACGTCGCCGATGGCCCGCACTCCGTGATCCTCGACCAAGTGACCAACGGCGTGGCCGTGCGTATGGCCGTGCTCTATCTCCTCGCAGGCCAGAAGGCCTCGCTCGCCGACGTCGCCAAGGGAGGTGCCGCGTGAGCGCACTCCTCGTGAAGGGCGGCCGCATCATCGACCCGTCGCAGAACCTCGATGCCGTCGGTGACGTGCTCCTCGTGGACGGCAAGGTCGCGCAGTGCGGCGGCACGAGCGCCGCGCCGGCCGGCGCGCAGGTCTACGACGCCACCGGCCTCGTCGTCACGCCGGGCCTCATCGACGTGCACGTACACTTGCGCGAGCCGGGCAGGGAAGACGTCGAGACCGTCGCGACGGGTGCCCACGCGGCGGTCGCCGGCGGCTTCACGGCCGTCTGCGCGATGCCCAACACCAAGCCGGTGACGGACAACCAGGCGACGGTCGGCTTCGTCAAGCGTCAGGGCGAGGCCGCGGGCTATGCGCGCGTGTATCCCATCGGTGCGATCTCCGTCGGGCAGCAGGGCGAGACGTTGGCCGAGTTCGGCGAGATGGTCGCCGCCGGTGCCGTCGCGTTCTCGGACGACGGCAAGCCGGTCGAGAACACGCAGCTGATGCGCACGGCGATGGAGTACGCGCTCACCTTCAATGTGCCGATCGTCGAGCATTGCGAGGTGATGTCGCTGGCCCACGGCGGTTCGATGAACGAGGGCATCGTCTCGGCGCGCCTCGGGTTGAAGGGGATTCCCGCCGAGGCCGAGGAGATTGACGTCGCCCGTTGCATCCTGCTCGCCAAGCGCACCGGCGGCCACGTGCACCTCTGCCACCTGAGCACCAAGGGCTCGGTGGATCTCGTGCGCTGGGGCAAGGCGCAGGGCATCAACGTCACGTCGGAAGTGTGCTCGCACCACATCTCCCTCACGGAAGAGGCGGTCGAGGGCTACAACACGAACGCGAAGATGAATCCGCCGCTGCGCACACAGGCGGACGTCAACGCGCTGCAGCAGGGCCTGAAGGACGGCACGATCGACCTGCTCGTGACCGACCACGCGCCGCATCACTACGACGAGAAGGAACGCGAGTTCGCCGACGCGCCCAATGGCATCGTCGGGCTCGAGACGGCCCTCGGCGTGAACGTCACGTATCTCGTCGAGACGGGCATCCTCACGCTGAACGAGATGGTCAACCGGATGAGCTGCCTCGCGGCGAAGATCTGGCACCTGCCGGGCGGCACGCTGGCCCAGGGCAGCATCGGCGACGTGACGGTGTTCGATCCCAAGAAGCAGTGGGTCGTGGACCCCAAGCAGTTCAAGTCCAAGGGCCGCAATACACCCTATGGCGGGCACACGCTCACGGGGCAGGCGATCTGTACCATCGTGGGCGGGAAGATCGTCCATCAGGTGTCGTGACCCCTCGAAACCCTGATCCGATGAAGAAGGCCGATTCCTCACGGTTGGAGACGCTGGAAGCGCTGATCGCCGAGAAGCGCCGCCAGGAGACGTTCCTCGCGAAGCTCGAGGAGCGTCGCGCCGGCACGCCGGAGCACGTCTTCAAGCGCCTCTACGACGAATACTTCACGAAGCTGACCGACGCCCAGGTGAAGGCGGCGGCCGAGGCGGAGTCGCTGTCGGGCGGTCTCGAGGACGACGACGCGGCGCTCGCCGAGGTGGAGGCTCGCCTCGCCTCGCTCGAGGAGGAGCGCATCGAGGTGCAGCTGCGCGCCGAGGTCGAGGAGTGGGACGCCAAGGAAGCGCAGAAGAAGATGACCGTGATGACCGCGGCGATCTCGATGGCGGAGAAGGAGCGGGATGCGCGCAAGGCCGTCGCCGATCGTACGCGCGCGCTGGTCGAAGAGGCCCGCGGCGGGACCCCCGCCGGTCCTCGGACGGCGACGCCGGCCGCCGGAGGCCCGACGATTCGTCCGACCACGGCGATGGCCGGTGGCCCGAACTTCGACGAGCTGGCGTTCCTCAACTCCGTCGTCCCCCGCGCGAGTACGCCCGGTGCGCCGGCCCCGCGCGAGTCGAGGCCGGTGGCCCAGCCCGCCGAGGCCAAGGAGATCAAGGAGTCCCCGTCGGCACCCACGCCGCGAACGCCCACGCCCGCTCCGATGCCGGCGGCATCGGTGCCCGCCCCGGCGCCTGCTCCTGCTCCTGCACCCGCTCCTGCAGCCGCTGCCACGCCCGCTCCCGCCGCCGAGCCCGAGCCGCCCGCGAAGCCGGAGCCCGCTGCGGAAGCGACGTCCGAGGCTGCGCCCAGCGTGCCGCCGTCCCCGGCGCCGCCGCCGCCCGCGCAGCCCTCGCTGAATCTCGAGACGCCGCGCGCGATGGCGGCCGCGGAACCGAAAGCCGAGGAGGCGGAGGACGACGAGGAGGATGAATCCTCGGCGCCGAGCCCGCTGGGCAAGCCGACGCCGCGCACCTCGCAGCAGATCAAGACGCTGAAGTGCGCCGAGTGCGGTTCGATGAACTATCCCACCGAGTGGTACTGCGAGCGCTGCGGAGGGGAACTGGCGGCGCTGTAGCCCCGAACGTCTGAGACAGAAAAGCGCCGCGCCCTCACTGCGAGGGCGCGGCGCTTTCGATACCGGGGAGAACGCTTACTTCGCCTTGGCGATCGAGGACTTCTGACGCGCGGCGGCGTTCTTGTGGATCAGGCCCTTGCGGGCGGCGCGGTCGAGCAGCTGCGTCGCCTTGAGCTTCTCATCGGCCGACGACGTGGCAGACTTCGCCGTCTTGAGCGCGGTCCGGAGCGCAGACCGCTGGGCACGGTTGCGCGCCGTCGCCGCCTTGGACTTGCGCATATTCTTCTTCGCGGACGCGATTCTCGGCACTGAACGGACTCTCTGCAGGTGTGATAGCGGGTGGGCGGACTCGCCCTCCCATAGCCCCAGAAGTGTAGTCGCCACCGATGGTTACGTCAAGCGATGCAACGCTTGGACTCGGGGCGTCCGCGGTGTAGCTTTCCGCCCGACTGCCCGTGACGGGCCTCACTCCAGCCGCACCCGCTCTTGCTCACTTCCCCCGCCAACGACAGCCAGGGCGCCACACCCTTCGTCGTTGACCTCACGGGCTTCAATGGCCCCCTCGACCTGCTCCTGTCGCTCATCCGCGACGAGCAGCTCGACATCTACGACATCCCCGTGGCCCGCATCTGCGACCAGTTCCTGTCGAAGATGCACGAGCTCCAGCTCAACGAGGCCGCGGAGTATCTCGAGATGGCCGCCCGGCTCATCCGCATCAAGGCCCAGATGCTGCTGCCCCGCAAGGAAGGCAGCGACGACTGGGAGGATCCGCGCGCCGAGCTCGTGCGCCGGCTCCTCGAGTACCAACAGATGCGCGAGGTCGTGGACGTGCTCGAACACCTCGGCGACGATCGCCGCTCGCGCTTCGCGCGGACCTACACCGGCCAGGCCGCGGCCCCGCCGCCGGCCCCGCTCGCGCTGTCCCTCGGCGACTTGCTCGTCGCCGTGGACCGCGTGCTGCGCGCCGCGAAGCGCCCGACGATCCACGAAGTCATCCCGCGCGCCCTCGACGTCGACGGCGCGATCCACACCGTGCGCGCCATCCTGCAGCTGCGCGCGCGGATGCGCTTCCGCGAACTCATCCGCGACGACGCCGAGCCCTGGGAGATCCTCAGCGCCCTCCTCGGGCTGCTCGAGCTCGGCAAGCGCAACGAAGTGCACCTGACCCAACCCCGACCGTTTGCAGACGTGGAGATCCGCCGTGAATCCGCTGGCCAAGCTGCTTGAGGCCGCGCTCTTCGCGAGCCCGCGCCCCATCGCGACCGATGAACTCGCCGCGCTCGACCCCGAGGCCTCGCCGGCCGCGCTGCAGAGCGCGCTCGACGAGTTGCGCGAGCACTATGACGTGGATGGCCACGGCGTCGCCCTCGTGGAGGTCGGCGGCGGCTGGCAGGTCCTGACGCGCCCCGAGTACACCCAGGCCATCGAGCGCGCGCAGATGGCCGTGCGCCCCACCAAGCTCTCGCCGGCGGCGCTGGAGACACTGGCGATCATCGCCTACCGCCAGCCGATCGGCCGCGCGGAAGTGGCGGAGATCCGCGGCGTGGACGTCGGCGCGGTGATCAAGTCGCTGCACGAGCGCGGGCTCATTGACGTCGTCGGGCGCGCGGAGGGCCTCGGCCGTCCGCTGCTCTACGGCACGACGCCGATGTTCCTCGAACAGTTCGGCCTGCGGCATCTCGCCGAACTGCCGCGCGTGGACGAGCTGGCGATCGCGCTGCGCAAGGACGGGCAGCCGCCGGTGCTCGCCGCCGATGAGCTCGAGGCGGCGGAGGCGGCAGCCGAACCCGCGACGGTGGGCGCCGGCGCCGAGGCGGCAACGAGCGACACGGCCGCGGGGAGTCCCGAGGGCGCGGCGACCGCGTGAGCGACACCGCGATGCGCATCCAGCGCGCGCTGGCGCGTGCGGGCATCGCGTCGCGGCGGAAGGCCGAGGAGTTGGTGGCCGCCGGTCGCGTGCGCGTGAACGGCGAGGTTGCGCGCACCGGGCAGAGCGTCGAGCCCGGCGTGGACGCGATTACCGTGGACGGAAAGCCCGTGGCGCTGCCCCCGGCCGCGAAGTGGTACGTACTGCACAAGCCATCCGGCGTGCTCACCACGGCCAGCGATCCGCAGGGCCGGAAGACGGTCTTCGACCTCGTGCCCAAGGAGCCCGGCCTCACCTACGTGGGCCGGCTCGACTATATGACCGAGGGCGTGCTGCTGCTCACCACCGACGGCGACGCGGCGCATAAGCTCACGCACCCCAGCTCGCAGGTGCCGCGCACGTACGTGGCGACGGTGCGCGGGTCGGTGAAGGCCGCCGCGGCGGAGATCCGCGCCGGCGTCGAGCTCGAGGATGGCTTCGTGCAGCCCGAGGAGGTCACGATCGAGCCCGGGGAGCGCCCGCGCACCTGGGACCTCACGCTGACCATCCGCGAGGGCCGCACCCGCGAAGTGCGCCGCCTCTGCGAGCAGGTCGGCCTCGAGGTGCTGCGCCTCGTGCGCACGTCCTTCGGCCCGGTGCAACTCGGATCCCTCGCCGCGGGTACAACCCGTGCCTTGACGACCAAGGAGCGCACGCTGCTCGACGCGCTCGTCCACTCCTGATCGCTATCCGATGGCCGTCTCCTCCCAGCTCCCGCAGGCAATCCTCGAGCAGGTCTCGCATCGCGTCGTCGGCCAGCAGCATATGGTCGAGCGCCTGCTCATCGCGCTGCTCACGGGCGGTCACGTGCTGCTCGAGGGCGTGCCCGGCCTCGCCAAGACGCTCACCGTGCGCACGCTCGCGGAGACGGTGCACACGAGCTTCAGCCGCATCCAGTTCACGCCGGACCTGCTGCCGGCGGACGTCATCGGCACGCAGGTCTTCGACCAGACGACGGGACAGTTCTCGGTGAAGGCGGGGCCGATCTTCGCCAACATCGTGCTCGCCGACGAGATCAACCGCGCGCCGGCCAAGGTGCAGGCGGCGTTGCTGGAAGCGATGCAGGAGAAGCAGGTGACGATCGGCGGCACGAGCTTCGTGCTCGAGGAGCCCTTCCTCGTGCTCGCCACGCAGAACCCGATCGAGCAGGAGGGCACGTATCCGCTGCCCGA
>CAZYQM010000131.1:0-6622 GCA_964649965.1 uncultured Gemmatimonas sp. | reverse complement strand
CGACCCAACTCGTCAGGAAGTCCCCACCCGCCGAGAAGAACGAGATGCGCCCGTTGCGCGCATCCCACTGCGCGAGGCGTCCGTCCTTGAGCACGACCATCCCGTTGTTCGAGTTGAACTCGCCCGGTCCTGCTCCCTGCCGCCCGACGCGACGCAACACGGCGCCAGTCGAGTCGAAGATGAACAGCACGCGGTTCGGATTGTCGAACACATAGAGATCGCCGTGCTGCCCGACATCGAACTCGGTGACCTCGGCGAAGAGCGTCGTATCATCCGCCCCCGGCGCGATGCGCAGTTCGTCCATCACGCGGCGCACGCGCTCCCGCGCGACGGAACCGGCCGTGCGCGCAATCACGGAATCCACGCGCGAGCTGTCGAAGACGGTCTCGAGCCCCGCCGCCGACTCCGGCGCACGGGACTCTGCGGAACAGGCCGCAGCAGCGACCACGAAAGCGAACGAAAGGATGACGCGCATCTACACACCCGGTGGGAGAGTTACGGGTTCGACAGCCGATCTCCTGATTCGGTTGCGCGCCGCAGCGATGCAAGCGAAAGCGGGGGACGAGCGCCAAGCACTCGTCCCCCGTTCACCCTTCACCCTTCACCGTTCACGCCGGCGACGGCTCCGGCCCGCCGATCACCGGCGGCACACGCCGCGCTTCCGGCTCGCGCGTCACCGTGGACGGAGGGATCGCCGGCGTCGTGGGCGGCTCCTGCCGCGGCGGCAACTCCTCGCCGCGCTCGAGGACGGCGATGTCCTCGCGCGTCAGCGTCTCGCGCTCGAGCAAGGCGTTGGCGATAGCGTCGAGCAACGGACGGTGCGTCGTGAGCGTGTCCATCGCGCGGTTGTACGCCTCGTTGATCACGCGCGCGACTTCGTCGTCCACCTGCTGCGCCGTGCGCTCCGAGACCTGGCGTCGCGAGGCCAGCTCGCGGCCGAGGAAGACTTCCTGCTCGTTGTCGCCGACGAGGATCGGACCGATCGCATCCGAGAGGCCCCACTGCGACACATAGCGCCGCGCGATGCCCGTCGCCTGCTGGATGTCGCTCGCCGCACCGGTCGTCACGCGATCGCGGCCGAAGACGATCTCTTCCGCCACGCGGCCGCCGTAGGCCATCACGAGACGCGCCTCCAGCTGCTCGCGCGTCACCGACACGCGGTCGTCTTCCGGCAGCGTGAACGCGAGGCCCAGCGCGCGGCCACGCGGCACGATCGTCACCTTGTGCAGCGGATCGTTGCCCTTCACGCGAATCGCGCAGACGGCGTGGCCCGCCTCGTGGAACGCCGTCAGGCGGCGCTCCTCTTCCTTCATCACCAGCGACTTGCGCTCGGCGCCGAGCATCACGCGGTCCTTCGCGTCCTCGAAGTCGGCGAAGTAGATCTTGTCGTGGTTGCGGCGCGCGGCCAGCAGCGCGGCCTCGTTCACGAGGTTCGCGAGGTCGGCACCCGCCATTCCCGGCGTGCCGCGCGCGAGGCGCTCGATGTCCACGTCGGCGGCCAGCGGCTTGTTGCGCACGTGCACCTTGAGGATGCCGATGCGGCCCTTGAGGTCCGGCGCGTCCACGACGATCTGGCGGTCGAAGCGGCCCGGACGCAGCAGCGCCGGATCCAGCACGTCCGGACGGTTGGTCGCGGCGATGAGGATCACGCCGTCGTTGGACTCGAAGCCGTCCATCTCGACGAGCAGCTGGTTCAGCGTCTGCTCGCGCTCGTCGTGCCCGCCGCCCAAGCCGGCGCCGCGATGGCGACCGACGGCGTCGATCTCGTCGATGAAGATGATGCAGGGCGCGTTCGCCTTGCCCTGCTCGAACAGGTCGCGCACGCGGCTCGCGCCGACGCCCACGAACATCTCCACGAAGTCCGAACCCGAGATCGTGTAGAACGGAACGCCCGCCTCACCGGCGGTCGCGCGGGCGAGCAGGGTCTTACCGGTACCGGGAGGGCCGTACAGCAGCACGCCCTTCGGGATGCGCGCACCGACCGCGAGGAACTTCGCGGGCTCCTTGAGGAACTCGATGATCTCGCGCAGCTCGACCTTGGCCTCGTCCGCGCCCGCGACGTCGGCGAAGGTCACCTTCGGCGTGTCGCCCGAGAGCAGCTTGGCCTTCGACTTGCCGAACGAGAACGCCTTGTTGCCGCCCGCCTGCATCTGGCGCAGGAGGAAGACCCAGATGCCGATGATGATGATCCACGGCAGCATCTGCAGGAGGATCGTGCCCATTGACACGCGCGGCGGCTCGGCCTTGATCGCCACCTGCTTGGCGCGCAGGCGCTCGAGCTCCACGTCGCTGTTCGGCACCGGCAACAGCACCGAGAAGCGCCGCACCTCGCGCCCTTCCACCAGCACGCGGTTCTTGAACTCGCCGTTGATCTTCGTGCCGCCGACGATCGTCACGCGGGAGATGTTGTCGGCACCGAGTTGCGTGTCGTACACCGAGTAGTCCACCATCGGCGACTGCTCGTTCCGGCCCGTCGTCATCTGGAAGAAGACGAAGGGCACGAGGAACGCCAGCACCCAGAGCGACAGGGTGCGGGACGCCTTGCTGAATCCACCGGGCTTCTGCTGCTGTGGCGCGTTGGCCATCGATTACTCCAGACTCGCAACGTACGGGACGTGGCGGAAATCCTCCGCGTGGTCCAGTCCGTAGCCGACAAGGAATTCGTGCGGGGCGTCGAAGCCGATGCACTTCACCGGATGCGAGAGATGCTCCGCGATATGCTTATGCAGGAGGGCACAGATCTCGAGCGAGGCGGGCTTCCGCTCGCGCAGCAGGTCCATCAGCACCTGCAGCGTGCGGCCGGAGTCCACGATGTCCTCGACCAAGAGGATGTGCTTCCCTGCCAGTTCCGTCTTCGGGTCATACACCAGTTGGACGTTCCCGGACGACACCGTACCGGCGCCGTACGACGACGCCACCAGGAAATCCACGTGCAGCGGGCGCTCGATCTCGCGTACCAGGTCCGCCAGGAACACGAAGCTTCCCTTCAGCAGGCCCAAGACCAGCAACTCGCCGTCTGGGTAGGAAGCGGTGATTTCGGCGCCAAGTTCCCGGACGCGTGCCGCGATGGCCTGCTCGTCGAAAGCCACGCGCTTGACCGCGCGGCCCCGGAGTCGGGGATCGCCTGAGGCGGATGTAGACGTCATCTACATCAATATAGGCGTCGCATCACGAAAGTGCTGGCCGTCCGCTGCACTTCGCCCCCCGACACCTGCACCACACCGCCCACCTTCGCGCTCGGCGCCCAGGCCACCAGCCGCGCGATGCCACGGCGATCCAGCGCCAAGCCCGCGCGCGCCGCGACTTCCGGCCACACCAGTCCCGCCTCCTCCGGCGAAAGCGCCACGAGCAGTTCCGCGCGCAGCGCCACGCAGCCAGCCTCCACCGTCGCGGGCGAGAGCGTGTCGTCCACCCACGCGCCCAGTGCGCGGCGCAGCGCCGCCGCGCGACCCGAAAGCTCCCAGCACCACTCGGCGAATCCCGGCGATGCGCGCTCCAGCGCCGGCAGGATCTCGTGCCGCACCCGGTTCCGTGCGAAGTCCAGCGACGCGTTGGACTGATCCTCCACCCACTGCAGACCGCGCGCGTTCGCGTACTGGGCGACCATCTCACGCCGCAACGCCAGGAACGGCCGCGCGACCGCGTCGCCGGCTCGCATCGCCGCGAGGCCGCGCGGTCCGCTGCCGCGCAGCAGCCGCAGCACCACCGTCTCGACTTGGTCATCCCAGCTGTGTGCCGTGACGATCGTCGCCCGCAACTCCGCCGCCCAGCCGCGCAGGAATCGCCACCGGGCCTCGCGCCACTCCGCCTCGCGATTCGCCAGCCCACGCGCCTCGCGCGTCGTCGCCGATCGCTTGGCCCCTGGTCGCGGCGCCGCCAGCACCCCCGTCATCACCGGCAGTTGCAGCGCCAGCGCCGTGCGTTCCACCAGCGCCACCGCCCGCGTCGCGGCGCGCCCCGTCCCGTGGTCGAAGCTCGCCACGCCCGCCACCTCGTGCCCCCGCGCCGACGCGAACGCGTCCAGCAGCGCCATCGAATCGCGGCCGCCGCTCACCGCCAGCAGCCACCGCCCCGCCGGCAGCTCGGCCAGGGAACGATGGACGGATTCCAGCGCTTCACTTTGCGTCGGCATCTGGCTAAACTACTCGCCGACGCGCCGGGGCCGTGATGGTCCCGCGCAGACGACCTCACCCCGGATCTTTCGGAGCGAATCTCGTGGAACAGGCGTTTGGCGGTCCCCTCGGCACCCTCATCGCTGGAATGGGTATGGGCGCGTACTACGTGGGCCTGACCTGGATCAATATCCTGCTCGGCTTCTTCCTCACGCCGCTGTTCCTCATCCCCGCCACCTGGGTGATGGACGCGATGGCCAAGAAGAAGGCCGCCAAGGCCGAGAGCTGACCGCGTCGCCGGCAGCGCCGGCGACCGACTGACACCACCGCGGCGCGCGCGCGTACGGACGGGGGACGATGCCAAGTGGCGTCGTCCCCCGTAGCTTATCGGTGGACCTCTTTTCCGGAGACCGCTGTGCTCATCCTCGGCATTGTCGCCGTCGTCGTCGTGTTCTGGCTGATTTCCGCCTACAACGGCCTGATCGCCCTGCGCAACCAGACCGCCAACGCGCTCAAGCAGATTGACGTCCAGCTCAAGCGCCGCCACGACCTCATCCCGAACCTGGTGAGCGCGGTGCAGTCGGCGATGGACTTCGAGAAGGACACGCTCCAAGCCGTCATCGCCGCCCGCAACACCGCGGTGCAGGCCGCCGCCGGCCTCGATCCGCAGCACGTGAAGCAGGTCGCCGCCGCCGAGTCCCAGCTCACCGGGGCGCTCGGCCGCTTTATGGCCGTCGTCGAGGCGTACCCGGACCTCAAGGCCACGGCCAATATGAAGTCCCTGCAGGAGGAGCTCGCGTCCACCGAGAACAAGGTCAGCTTCTCGCGACAGCTCTACAACGACACGGCCACCCAGTACAACACCAAGCAGCAGCAGTTCCCCACGAACCTCGTGGCCGGGATGGCCAACGCCACGCCGGCCGAGCTGTGGGAGATCGAGGACGCGGCCGAGCGCGCGGTGCCCAAGGTCGAGTTCCGGAGAGGGGCCTAAGCCCTGACCGGCGACGGATGACGGATGACGGACGCCAACAGCGAGCCGCATCCGTCATCCGTCATCCGTCCACACAATGGCCGAACCGACCACCCTCAATCTGTTCGAGCAGCAAGCCGCCAACCGCCGGAAGTCCCGGTGGTTGGTCGCGGGCTTCCTGCTCTTTTTCCTGTGGCTGGGCCTTGGCGGCGACCTCGCGGTCTACCTCTATACGACCGATCTCGTGGATACCGCCGGACAAGCCGTGTACCGGCATCGCTTCCCGTGGGTCGGGACCGTCCTGGGCCTCCTGGCCTTCGCGCTCACGATGGACGTGCTCCGCAATGGCGGGCGGCGTGTGGCCAAGCAGGTCGGGGCCGCGCCGCTGGAACAGCCCAAGTCCGACCAGGAACGGCAGCTCCTGAACGTCGTCGAGGAGATGTCGGTGGCCTCTGGGCTCCCGATGCCCAGCGTCTACATCGTCCCCGACGCCGACCCCAACGCCTTCGTGGCCGGAACCAAGCCCGGCGAGGCCCATCTGGCCGTGACCCAGGGGCTGCTGGAGATCCTCAATCGGGATGAGCTCCAGGCCGTCGTGGCCCACGAAATGGGGCACGTCAAGAACGAGGACACCAAGCTGATGACCCTCATCGCCGGACTTGGCGGGGCCATCCTGCTGATCCGGGATATGATGCTGCGGACGACGTTCCGCGGCGGCGGACGGCGTGGCGGCGGCTCCCGGCGGGATGGCAAAGGCGGCAACGCCCTGGCTTTGGTCGTTCTCGTTGTCTGGCTTCTGTCCTGGATTTTGGCCCCGATCATCATCCGCCTGATGGCGATGGCCGTGAGCCGCAGCCGCGAGTACTACGCCGACGCGATGGCGGCCCAGTTCACACGGAACCCGGCAGCTCTTGCCGAGGCGCTGGCGAAGATCGAGGCGCACCGCGCGCCGACGACTTCGATATCCACGGGGGTGGCCCATCTCTGCATCGCGGACCCAATCGGCCGCGTCGCGAACAAGCGCGAGGGGCGGTTAGCCGACCTCTTCGCCACGCATCCACCAATGGCAATCCGGGTCGCGCGGTTGCGGGCGATGGCGTTTCAGTCTGCCAAGATTGCCTGAGATCGACGCACGGCTCGGGCGCCTCCACAACTGTCGATATCCGACGATACAGAGAATTGTGATTTTCCAATGGACGACACAGCTGCGCAATCCCACTTGCAGTCGGAAATGCATATTTTTGCGTCCAGAGATATATAAAGCGGATTATTAGATAAAGCCTCTAAGCTGCCAACATTAAATGTGTTAGCTGCTTCGATATAATCCGTTTCCCACGGCATCACTGGTCGCCGGAGAGCTATTCCACAATTGACCGATTCGCGTCCGGGAGTGGCTGTGCGAATCGGCGGCGTGCGCGTCGGCTGAGCCGAACGCCGAGTCGCTGCCGTGCCACGGAGGCAGCAACGCGGGCGAGTGCGAATGGCCGTCGGACCCTGCCCCGCGCTGCCCTTACGGCGACGTCAGGATGACCTGGACGGG
>CAZYQM010000130.1:0-6702 GCA_964649965.1 uncultured Gemmatimonas sp. | reverse complement strand
CCACGAAATTCGGGTTCTCGCGCACCTCAGCGGTCACGTCGATCACGGCCGCCGAGTCGGGGCCGTAGGCCTCGACGTTGAAGGAGGCGAGGATGGCGTCGAAGTTCGACCGCGCGACCGCCTCGGCCACGGCATCGTTCGGGTCGGCGATGATGCCGTACTGCACGCGGCGCAGGAGCACGCGGTTCCCGCGGCGCTCCCACCGGACCACGCCTTCGCTGATCTCATCGCCACCCAGGCCTTCCGCACGGTCGTTGAACGCCGCGCGCGTGACGAGCAGCATCTCCTTGCCCATCTCGCTGGCCGGGATCTCGAAGTACAGCTTGCTCGCGCCGATCATATGCGTCTTGAAGAGGCCCTCGCGGGTCTTCACGTCGCCGCGGATGACCTGCGCGTAGGGCTTCGGCTGCGGATCCTGCGCGCCGCCGCCCTGGGCACCGCCCTGCGGGGCGCCGTTGGCGGGGCCTTGCTGTTGCGCCGGCGCGGTGCGCGCGGGCGTCGGCGTGGTGGTCGTCGCGGCGGCCGGCGTGCAGGACACGGCGGCCATCGCGAGTCCAGCCGAGACGAACAACGGTCTGGTGAATCGCATCGGACCTATGGTAAGGGTGATGGCGGGGGAGTGGACAAACCGAACGGGAGGAATCTGCCTCCCGGATGTCGCCGTGGCTACGGCGCGCGGCGGACGGGCGTTGATGCGGTGCGGATGGCGGCGTCGCCGAAGCGTTCTCGGACCCTGTCCACTGCGCGCGAGAGGGCGCGGTCTTCGGCGCGTTCCAGCGGCGCGGGGCCGCCGGCGAAAAGGCCGAGCTGCTCCGCGTCGCGCGCGGCCACCAGGCCGCCGAGCGCGACGCCGACGAGTCGCGCGGGATACCGCCGCGCGGCGCGGAGCTTCTGCAGCAGCGAGACGGCGACGTCGCCGATGGCGCGATCGCTCTCGAGCGGCTGTGGCGCGGTACGACTGGCGAGTCGCGTCGTGAAGTCGGCGTCGCGCAGCTTCACGGTCACCGTGCGCGCAGCGAGGTGCTCATCGCGGAGCTCAGCGGCGGCTTTGGCGACCAGCGCGCGCAGGTGCGCGGAGAGCTGGGTGTCGTCGGCGACATCGCGCGCAAAGGTGCTCTCGCGACTGATCTGCTTGGACGTGCCGCGCGGCTCGACGGGCGCCGTGTGGACGCCGCGCACGCGGGCGTAGAGCCAGTCCGCGGGCCGACGGCCCAGCCAGCGGGCCAGCGTGCCGCGATCGTGCGGCAGCACGTCCTCGACGCGGACGAGCCCGAGGCCCTTCAGCTTGGCCTGGAGCTTCGGGCCCACGCCCGGCAACTCGGCCAGCGCGAGCGTGGCAAGGAACGCGCCCTCATCGCCGTCCGGGATGATGCGGACGCCGGTCGCATCGGTGCCGGGCCGCGGCTTGGCCTTCTCGGCCGCCAGCTTGGCGACGAGCTTCGAGCTGCCGCCGCCGATGGAGATCCACATCCCCGTCTCCTTGTGCACCGTCTGGCGGATGCGCGCGGCGGTGGCCTCCAGCGACTCGTGGCCGTGCAAAGCTTCGGTGCCGGTGAGGTCGAGATACCACTCGTCGATGCTGGCGCCCTCGACGACTGGTGTGAAGCGACCGAGCACGGCGGCGATCGCCTTCGACGTGGCGCTGCAGGCCGCGCGCGGAACGGGCACGCACATCGCGTCGGGGCAGAGTCGCAGCGCCTGGGCGATGGGCATCGCGCTGCGCACGCCGAAGGCGCGGGTCTCGTAGGATGCGGAACAGACGACGCCGCGGCCGCCGGGCCGACCGCCGACGATGAGCAGCGGCGCGCGTCCCGCCCCATCCGGGTCCGCCATCCGGGCGACGGCCACGAAGAAGGCGTCGGCGTCGGCGTGGAGGATGCGGCGGGCGGTCATTGCACAAAGCATAGAGCCAAACGGGCCGCGCGGCTACATTCCCCCAGCGATGACTGCCCTTGACAGCGTCCCCCTCTGGAGTCCCCGCCCGGAGGCCGCGCAGGCCTCGCAGATGGCGCGGTTCTTTGCGTATGCCGCGGCAACGGTGCCGGGTGCGCCGGCCGCGTCCGCGCCGTACGGCGACTGGCACGCGTGGAGCGTGCGCGAGCGCGAGGCGTTCTGGTCGACGTTCTGGCGCTGGAGCGGCGTACGCGCCGGTCACGCCGGCGGCGATCCCGCCCGCGCGACGCCCGGGGCGGCAGATGCGAAGCCCGGGGCGCCCGAGGCGATGGCGTGGGACGCCGTGCTCGAGCACGGCGAGCGGATGCAGCCGCCCGCTGAGCCTGACGGCCCGCGCTGGTTTTCCGGCGCGCGCCTCTCGTACGCGGGTCACCTGCCGCCGCGCACGGACGACGCGCCGGCAATCATCGCGCGCGACGAGCGCGGGCGGCGGCGCGAACTCTCGTGGGCGACGCTCGCGCGTGAAGTCTCGCGCGTCGCAGAGGGATTGCGTGCGGCCGGCGTGACGCCGGGCGACCGCGTGGCGGGATTCCTGCCGAACATCCCCGAGACGATGATCGCCGCGCTGGCTGCGAATGCGGTGGGCGCGGTGTGGTCCTCGTGCTCGCCGGACTTCGGCGCGCAGGGTGTGCTCGACCGCTTCGGGCAGATCGAGCCCGTCGTGCTGTTCGTCGCCGATGGCTACACGTACGCGGGCAAGCGCATCGACTGCCTCGAGCGCGCGCGGCAGATCGTCGCGGCGATCCCGAGCGTGCGCGAGGTGGTCGTCGTGCCGTTCCTCGAGGAGCGGGCGGACGATGCGGCGCTTACGAGTCTCGCGACCGCCGACGCCGCGACGGCCAGCACCGCGACGGCGCCAGCGTCTGCCGCCCGCCGCGTGACTCGCTTCGCAGAGTTCGGCCCGGCCGGTGCGCCGACTGTCCCACGCCTCGAGGCGTTGCCCTTCGACCACCCGCTGTTCGTGATGTACTCCTCGGGCACGACGGGCCTGCCAAAGGCGATGGTGCACGGGCAGGGCGGAACGCTGCTGCAGCATCTCAAGGAACACCGCCTGCACTGCGACCTGCGGCCCGGCGACCGGATGTTCTACTTCACCACCTGCGGGTGGATGATGTGGAACTGGTTGCTCACGGCGCTGGCCAGCGAGGTGACGGTCGTGCTGTACGACGGCGCGCCGATGCCGAAGCACGACGACGACATCTGCTGGGACGTTGTCGCCGAGGAGCGGGTGACGCACTTCGGCACCAGCGCGAAGTTCCTCGCGCTCTCCCAGAAGCAGGAGCATCACCCGGCCGCATCGCACGACCTGGGCGCGCTGCGGATGATCCTCAGCACGGGCAGTCCGCTGGCCGAGCATTCGTATGACTTCGTGTACCGCGCCGTGCGCGGTGACGTGCATCTGGCGAGCATCAGCGGCGGCACGGACTTGATCTCCTGCTTCGCGCTGGGGAGTCCGCTGCTGCCGGTGTGGCGCGGCGAGCTGCAGTGCTTCGGCCTCGGGATGGCGGTGGATATCTGGGACGACGACGGGCGGCCGCTGCGCGGCGTCGCGGGCGAGCTGGTCTGCACCAAGCCGTTCCCGTCGATGCCGGTGAAGTTCTGGAACGACACCGACGGGGCGAAGTACCGCGCGGCGTACTTCGAGCATTTCCCGGGGACCTGGCGTCACGGCGACTGGGCGGAGATCACCGTGCACGACGGGCTGGTGATCTATGGTCGGTCGGATGCGACGCTCAATCCGGGCGGCGTGCGCATCGGGACGGCGGAGATCTACCGCGAGGTGGAGCAACTCTCCGAGGTCATCGAGAGCGTGGTGATCGGGCAGGAGATCACGGTGGACGGCGACAAGGACGTGCGCATCGTGCTCTTCGTGCGCCTGCGCGACGGGCTCACGCTCAATGACGCGCTGCGGGAGCGCATCCGGCAGGCGATCCGGGCGCGGACGAGCCCGCATCACGTGCCGAAGGTCGTCGTGCAGGTGGCGGATATCCCGCGGACGATCTCGAACAAGATCTCGGAGATTGCGGTGCGGGAGGTGGTGCACGGGAGGCCGGTGAAGAACACCGAGGCGTTGGCGAACCCGGCGGCCCTCGATCTCTACCGGGATTTGTCTGAACTCCGGCTGTGAACTGCAGTTGGGAGTTGGGAGTTGAGAGAGGGTGGGCGGAGAGTGCCGGCGCCGGACGACTTCCAACTGCCAACTCCCAACCCAGAACTGCAGTTTTCGGTATATTGAAGGCGTCCTTCCAAGCCGGGAGCCGTATGCCCAACCAGACCTGGGAACTCGCAAGCGTGTGGGGCCGCTGGTGGACCAGCGCCCGCACCGGCGCGCGCGGCGCGTAACGAGTGGTGAGCACCGCGCTGAGCGCACGCGCGGGGCGGTCGTTGCCGTTGCTTCCAACTCCCAACTCCATACTCCCAACTGCCGTTATGAGCACTGCCACTCAGCCCGTCGCCGAAGCTGCCCACGACACTTTCCCCATCAACGGAACCGACTACATCGAGTTCTGGGTGGGAAATGCCAAGCAGTCCCAGCTCTTCTATCGCGCGGCCTTCGGGTTCAAGCTCGTCGCCTATCGCGGCCCGGAGACGGGCGTGCGCGACCGCGCCTCGTACATGCTCGAGCAGGGCAAGATCCGCATCATCCTCACGACGCCGATGGGCCCGGAGGGCGAGATGGCCAAGCACATCGCCCTGCACGGCGACGGCGTGCGCGATATGGCCTTCTGGGTGGATGACTGCCGCGATGCCTACGCGAAGGCGATCGCGCGCGGCGCGGTGAGCGTGCAAGAGCCGACGGTGCTCACGGACGAGCACGGCGAGATCGTCATCGCCGGCATCCGCACCTACGGCGACACCATCCACTCGATCGTGGAGCGCAAGAACTACAAGGGCCTGTTTATGCACGGCTTCGTGGCCGCGGACTCGCCGTTCCAGCCGGAGCCCGTGGGCCTCAAGTACGTGGACCACTGCGTGGGCAACGTCGAGCTGGGCAAGATGAACCACTGGGTGCAGTTCTACTCCGAGGTGCTCGGCTTCTACAACCTCCTCTCCTTCGACGACAAGACCATCAGCACCGAGTACTCGGCGTTGATGTCGAAGGTGATGTCCAACGGCAACGGGCGCATCAAGTTCCCGATCAACGAGCCCGCCGCGAGCCGGCGCAGGGCAAGAAGAAGTCGCAGATCGAGGAGTACCTCGACTTCTACCGCGGCCCGGGCGTGCAGCACATCGCCGTCGCGACGGACGACATCATCACGACGGTGCGCGCGCTGAAGAGCCGTGGCGTGGAGTTCCTCTCGATCCCGCGCAGCTACTACGAGACCGTGCTCGACCGCGTCGGCAAGATCGACGAAGACATCGCGCCGCTGGCCGAGCTCGGCATCCTCGTGGACCGCGATGACGAGGGCTACCTGCTGCAGCTCTTCACGAAGCCGGTGCAGGACCGTCCGACGCTGTTCTTCGAGATCATCCAGCGCAAGGGCGCGAAGAGCTTCGGCGCCGGCAACTTCAAGGCGCTCTTCGAGAGCATCGAACGCGAACAGGAACGCCGGGGCAACCTGTAATGCCGTTCTATCACACGCTGGGGAGGATTCCGCGCAAGCGGCATATCGCGTTTCCCAAGCCAGAAGGCGGGATCTACAACGAGCAGCTCGTCGGCATCGAGGGCTTCACGGGTCCGGCGGCGCTGCTGTACCACATCCATCCGCCGACGACGGTGAAGGCCGCGCGGCGCCTGTTGGAGACGCCGTACGAAGCGGATGCCGACCGGACGCTCAAGCACCGCCACTTCAAGACCGCGCAGATCGCCCGCGGCGGCAGCCCCACGCTCGACCGCGTGCCGCTGCTGTTCAACGACGACATCGCGATGCTCTACGTCGCGCCGGACAAGCAGGACGAACACTTCTATCGGAATGCGCAGGGCGACGAGGTCGTGTACGTCGCCGAGGGCGAGGGCACGCTGGAGACGCAGTACGGCGACCTGCCGATCGTCCCCGGCGACTATCTCGTCATCCATCGCCACATCCTGCATCGCTACAAGTTCACGAAGCCGGCCAAGCTGCTGGTGATGGAATCGCGCGGGCACATCCGGCCGCCGAAGCGCTATCTCAACAACGTCGGCCAGCTCGTGGAAGGCGCGCCGTACTCCGAGCGCGACATCCGCGTGCCGCGCGAGCTCAAGACCTACGACGAGAAGGGCGACTTCCCGATCGTCATCAAGCAGTACAACGGCCTGAACGAGATCGTCCTCGACCACCATCCGCTGGATGTCGTCGGCTGGGACGGCCAGTTCTATCCCTGGGCGTTCAACATCCACGACTTCGAGCCCATCGTCGGCAAGGTCCACCAGCCGCCGCCGGTGCACCAGACCTTCCAGGGCGACGGCTTCGTGATCTGCTCGTTCTGCCCGCGGCCGTACGACTTCCACCCGCAGGCGATCCCCGCGCCGTACAACCACTCCAACGTGGACTCGGACGAGGTGCTGTTCTACGCCTCGAGCGAGTTTATGTCCCGCAAGGGCATCGAGTACGGCAGCATCACGCACCATCCGGACGGGATCCCGCACGGCCCGCACCCTGGCCGCTACGAGGCGAGCATCGGGCAGACGCACACCAACGAGCTCGCGGTGATGATGGACTCGTTCCGTCCGCTCAAGGTCGCGAAGGCGATCCTGCCGTACGAGGACAGGAACTATATGTACAGCTGGATCGAGGGCGGGCAGGGGTTTTCGCCGCCGACGAGCTGAGG
>CAZYQM010000129.1:0-6705 GCA_964649965.1 uncultured Gemmatimonas sp. | reverse complement strand
AGGCCACCCTCGACGATCTTGAACATCGTCGTCGAACCCTGCTGACCGGCGGCCGAGGTGAAGTACTCCGGCACGCCGAGCTTCGTGATCTCGGAGCGCGTGCGGTCATACAGCACGCGGGCCGACCACGAGAGGTCGCGGGTCTGGATCAGCGGCAGCGCGAGCGACACCTCGAAGGTGTTGTTCGTCAGCTGGCCGGCGTTCTGCCACTGCGTGTTGAAACCGGCCGACGCTGGCGGCGGCACCGGGAGGAGCTGGTCGTCGATGACGTTCCGCGAGTGCGTGATCGTCAGCGCGTACTTGCTCATAATCTCGATGTCGGCGCCGATCTCGGTCTCCGTCGAGACTTCCGGACGGAGGTCGGCATTACCCTGCTGGAGCGGCGTCAGCACGCCGCCGTTGCCGATCTCCAGCACCTGGTACTGCGCCGAGAAGCGCGGACGGTTGCCCGCCTGGCCGATCGAGGCGCGGAACTTCAGGTCGGAAATCTGGTCGAAGTTGAACCAGGCCTCTTCCGAGGCGCGCCACGCGAACGAGGCGCGGCCGTAGGTCTGCCAGCGGTTCGACGCGCCGAACAGCGAGGCGCCGTCACGACGCACGAGGGCGCTGGCGATGTAGCGACCCTGATAGTCCAGGTCGAGGTTCACGAACATACCGATCTGGCGGACGTCCGACTGGCCGCCGTTGTAGTACCAGTTCTGAATCGTGGCGTCCGGGTCGTTCAGGCCGGGCACGACGATGTTGGTGCCGCCCGAGGAGAAGTCGATCGAGCTCTGAGCCTCGAAGAGGTAGCGGCCGGAGAGGCGCGCCGAGAGGGCGTCCTCCATAAAGCTGCGGCGCGCCGTCATATCGAGCGAGGTGTTGACCGAGTACGCCGAGGAGGCATCCTGGTCGCTGAAGCCCAGGTTGGTGCCCGGGTTCGCCGTCGTGGTGCGGTAGCCACGGTCACCCTGGCCGGTCTGGAAGGTCTCGCGACCGTCGTAACCGAAGTTGAACTCGCCGTCGAGCCACGTCAGCGGCTGCCAACGGGTCGTGATCTGGCCGAGGAAGCGCGAGATCTGGTTGAGCGGCTTGAAGTTCTCCGAGCCGTAGGCCGGGTTCTCGTTCTGCGCGCCCTGGTTCACGACCACGGAGCGGATGAAGAGACGGCCCTTCGAGTCGCGGCGGAGCAGGTCGACGTAGGCCGGCTGGCGCGTGGCACGGAACCAGTTGCCGCCGGTGTTGTAGTCGTCGATGCTCGAGAAGTTCGTGCGGACACCGAAGCTGAAGGCGTTGGCCATCGTCTGGTCAACGTTCAAGCGCACCGAGTTGCGGGTGTAGCCGCGGAGGAAGCGGACGGCGCCTTCCTGCTTGAGCTGGTTGCCCGACGCGAAGAAGTTCGTGCGGCCGATGCGGCCCGTCGCGTCCAGCGTCGTGTTGTACGTCTGGCCACGCGTCAGGTAGGCGCGGACCGGGTTGTACGTGTTCGGATAGACGCCGCTCTGGTACAGGCCGCGGGCGGACGCCTGGTTGATCGTGATGCCGATGCCGTTGTCGTTCAGGAAGAGCTTCGGCGGCAGGGCGAAGTCGCCACCCTGGTCATTGATGCGATAGGCCTCAGCCTCGATGTCCACGGTACGCGAGCAATCCGGCTGGCCGGCCTCACGCACGCAGAAGCGCTGATAGTCCTTGTCCATCGTCATCATATGCGTGTTCGGGTACTGGTACTCGTTCTCGATGTCCGAGGTACCGTACTCGAAGTTGCCGCGGAAGCGGACGCCTTCACCAGAGTTGCGGCCCGAGCGGGTCGTGATCTGGATGACGCCGTTACCGGCGCGCGAGCCGTAGAGCGACGAGGCCGCGGCACCCTTCACGACTTCGATGCTCTCGATGTCCTGGGGGTTCACGTCCTGCAGGCCGCCCTGCGAGATCACGCCGTCGATGATGTAGAGCGGGTCCTGGCCACGGCCGGACGCGTTGATCGACTGGGGGCCACGGAGAATCACCGCCGGAGCGGAGCCCGGGCGACCCGACGACGACACGATGTTCGCGCCCGGCACCTTGCCCTGGATCTGCGAGAGCGGGTTCGCACCCGGCACCGGCATATCCTCGGCGGTCACCTGCGCCACCGTGAACGGAAGCTTCTTCACTTCCGTCGCGCCCGTCACGCCGGTCACGACGACCTGGCTCAGGCGGTTCACGTCCTGCTTCAACGTGAAGTCGTGCGTCTGCGAACCACCCTCAAGGGTGATCGTCTTCTGATCCGGTACATAACCAAACGACCGCACGCGGAGCACCACCTGCTGGCCGCGCACGCGCGCACCAGGAACTGCGATGGTGTACCGTCCCTCTTCGTTCGTACCAACGGAGATCGCAAGCGCCTCGATCATCACATTGGCTCCGAAGAGCGGCTGTCCTCCCTCCGTCGTGATTCGGCCGGTGATCGTCGCGGCATTCTGCGCCTGCGCGATCTCCGCCGAACCCACGGAGAGGAGCAGCCCGAGGATGGAGGCGCCAAGCCTCCGCATCCCGTTCCGTCCCAGCATGAGCATACCTCGTGAAGGGGTTTCACTACGCGTGCGGTGCGTGCGGATCACACTCACCGCCGAACCAACAACTGCGCGATTGCCTAGGGCAATCACAGGTACAACAACCACGGGGAACAAAGGAACTTCCCCCCGATAAAGGGGGTAGGCCGACCGCTTAGGGTAACGCGACCGTCACGTGTGGCGCAAGTCACCAAGACAACCCGGTCACAAGCCACGCCAAATGGAACCCGAAGACGCTCGCGTCGCTATGGGCGGCGCTGCCCCCCTTACCCGACGTCAGTGCGTGGCGTCACAAACCCGTCTTTCGCATCGCTGACGGCCCCCGTCACGGCTATCCTTATAGTATGCGCTTCCTACGCCCCCTCCTCACGGCCGCACTCGCCGCCGTCACCGCCTCGGGCTGCGATGCCGCGGCGGCCTCAGACTCGGACGACGCCACGACGGCCGCCACCGCGGCCTCCACTTCGCCCGCCGCCGCCGACACGCCCGCCGCGGACTCCGTCCGCGACGCCCTCATCGCCCGCGCCGACCTCGGACGCATCGCCGGCCGCGACTCCGCACCCGTGTGGATCATCGTCATCTCCGACTTCCAGTGCCCGTTCTGCAAGCGCTGGCACGAGGAGACGCAGCCGCGCATCGAAGCCAACTACGTGCGTTCGGGCAAGGCACGCATCGCGTACATCAACCTGCCGATCTCCTCGCACCGCAACGCGCAACCCGCGCACGAAGCGGCGATGTGCGCCGCCGAGCAGGGCGCGTTCTGGCCTGTGGCCGACGCACTCTTCAAGACGCAGAATGACTGGAAGGCGAAGTTCGAGGTCGAGCCCTACTTCGACTCGCTCGCGACCCGACACGTACCCGACGCCGCGCGCTTCCGCAGCTGCATCCGCGACGGCCACACGCGCGCCCTCATCGCCACGGACGTTTCGCGCGTCACGCGGATGGGCGTCGGCTCGACGCCGACGTTCCTCATCGGCAACCGGATGCTCGTCGGCGCGCAGCCCTACGAGGCCTTCGCGGCGGCGCTCGACGCGGCCCTCGCCGCCGCTCGCTGACCGCCGACCGCTGAGCGACGCCGACCCGTGCATCCCGCGCTGCGCTGGCCGTACCGCGCGCTGACCGCCGCCGCCGAGTGGGGCGCGTGGCTGCCGCTGCCGGGCCAAGGCAAGCTCGCGCGCTCGCTGCGCCATCGCCGCGATCCGCTGCGTCCCTTCCGTGAGTTCGCGCGCACGCGGCGCGATCCCGCGCGGCCGCTGCTCTGGATGCACGCGCCTTCCGTCGGCGAGGGCCTGCAGGCGAAGCCGATCATCCAGCTACTGCGCGAACGACGGCCGGAGGTGCAGGTCGTCTACACGCACTTCTCGCCGAGCGCGGAGCAGTTCGCCCGCAGCCTCGATGCGGATCTCACCGCGTACCTGCCCTTCGACCGCGCGCAGAACGCCGAGGCGCTGCTCGACGCGCTGCGCCCCAGCGCCCTCGTGTACAGCAAGCTCGACGTCTGGCCGCAGCTCACCGAGCGCGCGGCGCGACGCGGCGTGCCGCTCGGCCTGATCTCGGCGACGCTCGCCGCGCGCTCCGGACGCAGCGGCCTCGTGGCGCAGGCCCTGCTGCGCGACGCCTACGCCGCGCTGGATCTCGTCGGCGCCATCGACCCGGACGACGCCGACCGGCTCGTCGCGCTCGGCGTGCGTGCGGATCGCATCCATCTCACCGGCGACACGCGCTACGACCAGGTCGCGGCGCGCGCCCGCGCGCGCAACCTCAACGCGCCGCTGCTCGCGCCGTTGCGCAGCGCACGCCCGACTCTCGTGGCCGGTTCGACCTGGCCCGCCGACGACGCGGTGCTGTTGCCGGCGTGGCGCGCGCTGCGCGTCGCCGTGCCCGACGCACGACTCATCATCGCGCCGCACGAGCCGACCGAGGCGCATCTCGCGCCGATCCGTCGCTGGGCGCAGGACGCCGGCCTCACGATGGCGACGCTCGATGCCGCCAGCGCGGGCGATGATGTGATCGTGGTGGACCGCGTCGGCGTGCTCGGCGATCTCTATGCCTTGGGCACCGCCGCGTTCGTCGGCGGTGCGTTCCACGCGGCGGGCCTGCACTCGGTGCTGGAGCCGGCGAGCTTCGGCATCCCGGTGCTCTTCGGGCCGCGGCATCACGGCGGCCGCGACGCGCGCCTGCTCTACGAGGCGCGGGGCGGCGAGGCGGTGCGCGATGTCCCGGAACTGGTGCGGGCGCTACGCATCCTGTTCACGGAACCGGATACGCGCGCCCGGGCAGGCGAAGCCGCGCTCGCCGTCGTGCGCGACGGCGTCGGGGCGGCGGAACGCAGCTACGCGCTGGTGGAACGGCTGCTGCTTACCGCAGCCCGCGCGGCAGCCACACGAAGCTGACGCCGACGGCATCGCCGTTGCCGAGCGTCGCGGCGAGGCGCACCTGCATCTGCTCGTTGATCTCGAAGCTGCCACCGATGTCAATGTCGATGTTCGTGTCGGTGTCGCTGACGCTGCCGACCTTCACGCGGTCGATGGACAGGCGCGGATGCACGAAGGGCGTGATGGCGAACTTGCCTTCGAGCGGGAAGCGATGGCCCACGGCCACGCCGATCGGCACGCGGAAGAAGTTGTAGTTGTCGCCGGCGGTGACGCCGAGGCCCGCGCCGAAGACCATATCGAACGGCACGTCCGAGGTGGCGCGCATCAGCTGGTAGTGGAACGAGCCGCCGATGATGAGCGCGCCGTCGCCGTCCGCCGGTCCGTCGCCGTCGGCGATGCCGAGGTCGGCGGTGAACTGCGTGCGCTGGTTGCCGAGGCCTTCACGCCACTGGAAGAGCAGCGCCGACCCGCCGTCGAAATCGGTGAGCGCGAAGTTGTACTCGCGCTCGGCGACGCGCGTCGGCTGGAAAGACGGATAGAAGCCCGCCTGCGCGGCGAGCGACAGCGGCAGGAGGGCGAGGGCGACGAGAGCGAGCGAAAGCTTGCGCATAGTGGAATCGGATAGCTGTTCAGGGGGAACGATCGGCGCGGCACGATGGCGCGCGCAGGCAACTCTTAGACGCATAACCCGGTGCGAGGGTTTCGTTCCTTCAGTGACTGCCGCGTCGCTGCGTCGCGTCACTTGAACGGCTGCCACCACGAAGGTACGAAGGGAGCCGCGACAAACCCGGGGCCCCGCGACGCTCAAGAAGCGATGCTTCTTGGAATCGCGGGGCCCGAACGCCGCAGAGAGCCCTTCGTGCCTTCGTGGTGAGAGCGGTTACAGCTTGGCCGCCTTCTCCGTCACGACACGCACGACGTTGTCGACGACCTGCATAAACCCGCCCTCGACGCTGAAGCGCTGCGCGCCGTCGTCGATGCGGAGTTCGCCCTTGCCGAGCACGGTCACCATCGGCGCGTGGCTCTCGAGGATGCCGACCTCGCCGTCGAAGGCGGGCGCGACCAGCTGGCGCGCCTCGCCCTCGAACAGCGTCGCTTCGGGGCTGATGACCGAGATCTTGAGCATCCGCTTCAGCCCTGGAGGGCCTTGGCGTTCTCGACGACGTCGTCGATGCCGCCGGCCATAAAGAAGGCCTGCTCCGGCAGGTGGTCGAACTCGCCGGCGACGAGGCGCTCGAACGAGCTGATCGTCTCCTCGAGCTTCACGAACTTGCCCGGGCGGCCCGTGAACTGCTCGGCCACCGCGAACGGCTGCGACATAAAGCGCTGGATGCGGCGGGCGCGGCCGACGATCTTCTTGTCGTCTTCCGAGAGCTCGTCCATGCCAAGGATCGCGATGATGTCCTGGAGTTCCTTGTAGCGCTGGAGGATGCGCTGCACGGCGGTCGCCGCCTTGTAGTGGCGCTCGCCGACGAACTGCGGGTCGAGGATACGCGAGCCAGACGCGAGCGGGTCCACGGCCGGGTAGATGCCGAGCTCCGTGATGGCGCGCGAGAGCACGACCGTCGCGTCGAGGTGGGCGAAGGCAGTCGCCGGCGCCGGGTCCGTGATGTCGTCGGCGGGCACGTAGATGGCCTGCACCGAGGTGATCGAACCGTCGCGCGTCGAAGTGATGCGCTCCTGCAGCTCGCCCATCTCCGTCGCCAGCGTCGGCTGGTAGCCCACGGCGCTGGGCATGCGGCCGAGCAGCGCGGACACTTCGGAACCGGCCTGCGTGAAGCGGAAGATGTTGTCGATGAAGA
>CAZYQM010000128.1:1092-6744 GCA_964649965.1 uncultured Gemmatimonas sp. | reverse complement strand
CGACCAACGTCGAGGTGGACGCCGTCGTGACGGTGAACGCGCAGGCCCGCGCGCAGAGCTTCCTGCCGGGCCTGCCGGCGCAGTCGCCGCCGCCGGGCACGCCGACGCAGACGAAGTCCTTCGTCGTGCATTACTCGATGGTCAAGCTGCCCGAGACGCCGATGCGTCCGCGCCTGCGCGACTCGCGCGTCGGCTACTTCCACTCGAACCGCGTGGACTTCTCGCGCCCCGAGCAGCGCGCGCAGAACCGCTCCTACATCTCGCGCTGGCGCCTCGAGAAGAAGGACCCGAACGCCGCCATCTCCGAGCCGGTGAAGCCGATCACGTACTACGTGGACCCGGCGACGCCGGAGTGGCTCGTGCCGTGGGTGAAGGCGGGCATCGAAGAGTGGCAGCCGGCCTTCGAGTCGGCGGGCTTCCGCCGCGCCATCGTCGCCGCCGAGGCGCCGAGCAAGGCGCAGGATCCCGATTGGTCGCCGGATGACGCGCGCCACAGCGTGGTGCGTTGGCTGGCCTCGACCACCGAGAATGCCGTCGGCCCGAGCATCGTGGACCCGCGGTCCGGCGAGATCATCGAAGCCGACGTGATGATGTTCCACAACATTATGAACCTGCAGACCTGGTGGTACTGGACGCAGGTCGGTCCGCTGGATCCGCGCGCTGCGCGCCTCCCGCTGCCCGATTCGCTCCAGGGTCGCCTCGTGCAGTTCGTCGTCGCCCACGAAGTGGGCCACACGCTCGGCCTGCCGCACAACCAGATCGCCTCGGCGATGTACCCGGCCGACTCCGTGCGCTCGCGCAGCTGGGTCGAGAAGATGGGCCACTCGCCGACGATCATGGACTACGCCCGCTTCAACTACGTCGCGCAGCCCGAGGACAACCTCCCGCTGCACACGCTGATCCCGAAGGTCGGCCCGTACGACCACTTCGCGATCAAGTGGGGCTACTCAGTGTTCCCGGGCACGACGGGTCCGGACGATGAGCGTCCGATGCTCGACGCGCTGGCCCGCACGCAGGACTCGATTCCGTGGCACCGCTACGGCATCCCCGATGACTTCGGCTCGATCCCCGGCACCGCCTACAGCGAAGCCATCGGCGACCAGGACGCGATCAAGAGCACCGAGCTCGGCATCCGCAACCTGAAGCGCCTCATCCCGATGCTGCTGCCGGCGACGACGCAGCCGCTCGAGGATATCTCGTACACCAAGGAAGGCTACGGCCGCATCCTCGGCCAGTTCACGAACGAGATGCGGCACGTCGCCGCGATCGTCGGCTCGTCGGATGGCCAGGAGAAGTACGGCTCGCAGCCGGGCGCCCGCTTCACGCCGGTGCCGCGCGAGCGGCAGCGCGCCGCGGTGCAGTTCGTGCAGGAGAACCTGTTCAAGACGCCGACCTGGCTGCTTGACCCGGCGATCCTGCGCCGCCTCGAGCCGGAAGGCTCGATCGCCCGCATCAACAGCACGCAGCGCGGCATCCTCGCGTATATGATGGACGACAACCGGATGGCGCGTCTCGTCGAGTACGAAGCGTTGCCGGGCACCGTCCGCCCGTATCCGCTGTCGGAGTTCCTCGCCGATATGCGCTCGGGCATCTGGAGCGAGCTCGGCGCCGGCTCGGTGCGGATCGATCCGTACCGCCGCGGCCTGCAGCGCATCTATCTCGAGGCGGTGGCGGCGAAGCTGAACGCCAACGCCAACGGGATCCGCATTTCGTCGAGCGCGCAGACGGGCCAGAGCTTCACCGCGCCCGCCCGCCCGAGCACCGATGTGAAGGCGATGCTGCGGATGGAACTGCGGACGCTCGATGCGGCGCTGGCCTCGGCCGCCTCGAAGGCCGGCGACGCCGCCACCCGCGCGCACATCCAGGACGCGCGCTGGCAGATTGACCGCCTGCTGAATCCGTAAAGCCTGAACTGCAATCACCACGGAGACACGAAGGCACGAAGGCACGAAGGCTTCGACTCCGTGGTGAACGCAGGACTCGCGGGGCAAAGCATCCGACTGACAAAGGGGGTCCGCACCAAACCATCGGTGCGGACCCCTATTGTCATCCACGACCACAACACGAATGAGCGAGCTTCGTGTCTCCGTGTCTCCGTGTCTCCGTGGTGAAGCAGTTGCAGTTGTGAGTTGCGGTTAGAGTCGCCGCTCACCGAACCCGCACAAACTCCAACGGCACCCCCGCCGGCCCGAACTTGAGCACGCGATGCGGCGCATCCCGCTCGATCCAGTACGTGCCCGGCGCCTCGCCGCCCGAGTAGCTCACGCGGTAGGCCGCAAACGCACCGAGCGGGATGTTCACCACCTCGACCGCCTCGACGCGGAACGTGCGCCGCTCGACGACGCCACGCCCCGACGCGAACACCGCCACCTCCACGCGCCCGCCCTCGGCCCAGGTGAAGAACGGCAGCAAGGCGACCACGAGGTTGTCGTCCACCGTGCCCGGCGGCACCGCGACGTCGCGGTAGTTCACCGGCTGCATCCCGCCCTGCCCCGGCGTGAGACCCTCACCGGAAGCCTTGCCGTCCCCGTACTGCACCGTCATCCGCATATCGCTGCCCTGGAACTTGCCCGACTGCTCCGTACGGAGCATCGTGACGACGTTCGAGAACTCCACCTGCGTCTGCTGCTGGATGATCGGCCCGAGCACGCTCTGCTCGCGGAAGGTCCAGCCGGTGGCGCTGCGCTCGAGCGACATCGTCTGGTAGCCGAAGTTCTGGCCCTGCACCATCACCGCGAAGGAGTCGCTGGTGGCCTGCAGCTTGGCCGGATCCAGGGCCAGCGGGATCGTCGGTGCTTCGGTCTCCTCCTGCGCGATCGGTTGGCCGTCCACGTCCACCATCGTGACCGGCGCGATGCGTTCGAGGCGCTCACGCAGCGCCGCCCCGTCGCCGACGACGACGATCAGCGCGGCCTCACCGCGCATCCCCGCGCGCGCGGCCCGCTGCACATCCTCGCGCGTCAGCGCCGCCAGGCGTTGGCGATACGTCTGCACGTAATCGTTGGGCAAGCCGAGCAGGCGCGCCGTCGCGACCTGACCCGCCACCTGCTGCGCCGTCTCCACCTGCAGCGGGAAGCGGCCCGTGAGCGTCTGCTGTTGCCGCGTGAACTCATCGATCGGCACGGGCTCGGCGCCCATCCGCCGCACCTGCGCCAACAGTTCCACCAGCGCCGAGTCCGTCACCTCCGTGCGCACCTCGGCGCTGGCCGTGAACGAACCCACGCCGCGCACCTTCGCGACGTCCGAGTACGCGCCGTAGGTCCAGCCCTTCTCCTCACGCAGGATGGTGAACAGCCGCGCGTCGCTCGCACCGCCGAGGATCTGGTTGGCGAGGTCCAGCGCGTGGCTGCGCGTATCGGTCGGCAGCCAGGTCGTGTTGCCTACGAGGATGTTCGACTGCACGGATCCCGGCCGATGCACGAGGATGATCTCCCCGCGCATCCGCTGCGGCGCCGGACGCGCCGGCGGCGGCGACGCCCCGCGCCCCGACCACGACGCGAAGTGCCGCGTCACCAGCCGCTGCGCCTCCAGGCTGTCGATCGCGCCGGCGAGCACGAGCAGGGCCTGCGCGGGCCGCGCGCGCATCGCGTGGAACGCGACGAGATCCTCGCGGGTGATTGCCCGGATGCTCTCCTCGTCCGCGCGGCGACCGTAGGGATGCTCACCGTAGAGTGCCTTGGCGAAGATGCGCCCCGCAATCGCCTCCGGCTGCGAGCGCGCCAGCGCCAGCGCCGACAGCGTCTGCGTGCGCAGCAGCTCCAGTTCGTCGCTCGGGAAGTTCGGCCGCAGCAACGCGTCGGCCATCAGCTCGAAGGCGAGCTCGCGGTCATCGAGCAGGACCGACGCCGAGACGCTCAGGAAGTCCGGGCCCGCGCTGGCGCCGAGGCTGCCGCCGACGCGCTCGATGGACTCGGCGATCTGGTCGGCGCTGCGCGTGCCCGCGCCCTTCGTGAGCAGGCTCGCGACCATATCGGCGAGGCCGCTCTTGCCGGCAGGATCGTACAGCGTGCCGCCCAGCACCGAGAGCTGCATCGAGAGCACCGGCTGCTTCGCGCTCGGTACGAGCACGACGCGCAGGCCGTTCTCGAGCTCGAACTCCACGAACGGCGGGAACTGCGCCTCGGTGAGCGGCAGCGGGGCCGGCGGACGCTGCGGCACCGGCGTCTGCGGTGCGGGACGCGTCGGCTCTTGCGCGCTGGCGAGCGCCGGCAACGCGGCCCCGGCGATGGTCAGGAGAAGGCGGCGCATCTCAGCGACCCTCCGGAGCGATGATCAACGTGAGCGAACGCTCGGGGCGCAGGTAGGTGCGCGCGACGCGACGCAGGTCGGCGAGCGAGACGGCGGCATAGCGCGCCGCCTCGCCGTTCACCGCTGCCGGCGTGCCAAGATAGAGCGCCGCGTACTGCACGGCCTCGGCGACGTCGGCCGCACGCTGGCGACCGAAGATCGTGTTCGCCCGCCAGACGTTCTTGGCCTTCGCCAGTTCGTCGGCGCCGATGCGGTCGGCGGAATCGAACAGTTCGCGCGCGAGTTCGGCGCGCACCGAATCGATCGGCACGCCGCCGTTGGCGATCGCCAGCGCGCCGATGATGCCGGCGCCGCGCATCGGGCCGAAGGGATCGTGCAGCGTCTGCACCGCCACCGACGACTTGCTGCCGCGCACCATCGTGCGGTTCAGGCGGCTGCTCTCGCCCTCGCCGAGGATCGTCGCGAGCAGCACCAGCGCCGGATAGTCCGCGTGCGAGGGCGCGACGGCGCGCACCGTGGTCAGCACCGCCGGCAGCGTCGCCTGGTTGTCCACCACCTGGCGCACGTTCGCCATCCCCGGCCCCGGGGGCGCATCGCAGCGCACGGGGTCGCGGCTCGGGCCGGCGGGGATCGCACCGAAGTACTGCTGCGCGAGGCGCATCACCTGCGACACCGTCACGTCACCGACGACGACCAGCGAGGCGTGGTTCGGCGCATAGTGCGTGCGGAAGAAATCGCGCACGTCGTCCACCGATGCCGCGTCGAGGTCGGCCATCGAACCGATGATCGAATGCGCGTAGGCGAAGCAGCGCTCACGATCGAACAGCAGGGGCATCGAGTCGATGATCGCCGCCGAGTACGGCTGGTTGTCCACGCGCAGGCGACGCTCCTCCTTCACCGCCTGCCGCTGGTTCTCGAGGTTCTCCTCGGAGATCACCAGCGAGCGCATCCGGTCCGCCTCGAGCCACAGCGCGAGGTTCAGCCGGTTGGACGGGACCGTCTGGAAATAGTTGGTGCGGTCGGGCTGCGTGCTGCCGTTGTACGTGCCGCCGGCGCGCTCGACGAGCTGCCCGTGCTCCATCTTGCCCACGTTCTGCGAGCCCTGGAACATCATATGCTCGAAGAGATGGGCGAAGCCCGTGCGGCCAGGCCGCTCGTTGCGCGAGCCGACGTCATACCAGACGTTGACGGCGACGACCTGCGCCGAGTGGTCCTCGACGACGTGGACCTTGAGGCCGTTGGTGAGCGTGAAGCTCTCGATCTTCACCGGCGTGGGCTCCTGCGCGGCCAGCGGCACCGCGCAGAGCATCGCGAGCCATCCGAGGCGGAATCTCTGCATCATCGTGAGGCGTGGGGGCGCTCAGCGCCCGGAGAAGGAGGGGACCCGCTTCTCGAAGAACGACT
>CAZYQM010000128.1:0-1082 GCA_964649965.1 uncultured Gemmatimonas sp. | reverse complement strand
GATGCGCAGCGGCACCGTCCCGCCATTCTTCACGGGCACCATCCACTCATCGGGGAAATCCGCATCGATGGTGCCCGGGCTGTTCACGATCACCAGATCGGTCTTGAGCGAGGTGCCCGATCGTGGACGCACCTGGGCTTCATACCCCACAGGCAGCCGCGCGCGGAATCCCAGCGGGATGAGGGCCTTCTCGCCCGGAGCCAGCGTGATGGCCGGCACCTCGCCGGGCTCGACCGCCCGGAGCCCCGGCTTGCCGTCGACGAACACGGTCACGGACCCGGACAGCAGGCAGGCAGCGAGATCGTGGCCGGCACTGGCGGCGGTGGCCCGCTGCGGGGGCCGCAGGCCGGGGTGCAGGGCGTCGAAGACGATTCCAGTCATAGTCGGGAAAGCTACAACCCTGTCGCGGACGCGGGGTATCATTCGCAATGGACATTCGCCGCGAAGCCGCACGCCCCTCGTTCGTCGCCGCCCTGCTGCCCCGCGGCGGCGCGGTCCGCGCGGCTTTCCGCAGCACGGTCCTCGCAGCGGCCCTCCTGTCCCTCGGCACCGCCGCGATGGGCGCGCAGCCGTCAGGCCCGGACGCCCGCGAGACGGGCCAGCGCGCCCAGCAACGCTTCGAGACCTTTCGCCGCGCCAACCTTCAGCCGACGCGCGGGCGCTCGAGCGGCCGCTGCGAGGAGCAGGTTGGCCGCTTCTGCTACTGGTACGACGAGGAATCCCCGTCGCCCGAGGCCGAGCGCACGGAGGTGACCGAGGCGCGCACCCAGTTGATCGCCACGCTGGACTCACTCGGACGCGCGCTGCCCACCGATGAATGGATCTCAGGCCAGCGCGTGCGCTATCTCGACGAGGCCGGCCGCGCCGCCGACGCCCTCGCCGCCGCGATCGAATGCCGCGCTTACGGCTGGTGGTGCGTCGCGCTGCGTGGCTTCGCCCTGCACCAGCTCGGACGCTACGCCGAGGCCGAGGCGCGCTGGGACAGCGTGCTGGTCGGGATGCCCGATCCGGTGCGTTGCCTGTGGTCGGACGTGGGCCTCTATCTCGACGAGGACGCGCGCCGGCAGTACGCCCGCAACGGC
>CAZYQM010000127.1:0-6745 GCA_964649965.1 uncultured Gemmatimonas sp. | reverse complement strand
CGGACGGCACCCCGTCGATCAGGGCGAGCGGCCCGGAGGAGCCTCCGGCATCCACCCCGTCGACGTCGATGACGCTCCACCCCACGTGCACGACCTCACCCTCGCCGAAGCCACCGCGCAGTGCCTCGGCTCGGCGCTCGGCACGCTCCCTGGCCGACTCCGCGGTGTAGCCGCGGCGCCCGGGGTCGGCCGCGCGCAGCACCTCGAAGCTCGCCGAGCGGATCAGCGGCACCGGGACTTCGTCGTCGCGCAGGTCAATCGTCGGCGCGACGCTCAGCACCACCTGCAACTGCGGCCGGCGTCGCCGCAGCTCGTCGGCCACCGCGAGGAAGTCGTGCAGGTGCCGGCGGATCTCCTCCGCGCGGCTGCCCGGGAACAGCGCCAGCAACTCGCCCTGCGCCGGCAAGCCGAGACGCTCGCGCGCCTCCGCCTGCGTCGGCAGCGCGAGCGCGCGGTCGAGCAACGGATGCCCGACGAAGGTCGCGTCGATGCCGGCGTTGCGCAGCATCGTCTCCTCGAACGGCAGGATGACCGCCGCCTTGGTGATGATCTGCGCCATCGTCCTGAGCCGCCCGGCGCGCCAGGCCCACACCTGCGGCGTGATGTAGTACAGCACCGGCACGCCGTGCCGCGCCGCCGCGGCGGCGACGCGCATATTGAAACCCGGGTAGTCGATGCAGATGACGAGCCCGACGCGATCGCTCGCCAGGCGCGCCTCGAGGCGCTTCAGCAGGCGATAGTGCGAGGGGATGTGCTTCAGCACCTCGACGAAGCCCACCACGCCCTCGTGCTCCTCGAGCATCTCCACGCCGGCCGTGCGCATCCGCACGCCGCCGGTGCCGCTGATCGGCACCTCGGGACGCAGGGCCCGCAGCCGTTCCGCGAGGATGGCCCCGTGCAGGTCGCCCGAAGCCTCCCCCGCGAGAATCAGGATCTCACGCACTGCGCCCGACCGGCAGCTGGCCGCGCAATGCCGGCAGCGCCTGCTCGATGTCGCCGACGATGCGCAGCGCCACGGCCAGCGCGTCGCGGCCCGCACGGCCCGTCACCGCCACCGGCTGCTCGCCCTTCACCGCGGCCACGAAGCTCTCCAGCTCGAGGCGCAGCGGTTCGCCCTCCGGCGCGTCAATCGCCACGCGCTCCACGAACGCATCGATCGGCTGCGCCTGCTTGGCCAGCGTCGCGAGGTCCACGTCCTGGCGCAGGCGGTACATCTCGCCGGTGCCCGAGGCGAGGTCCAGCGAGAGATAGCCGTTCTTCTGGAAGATGCGCAGCTTGCGCGTGCGTTCCTTCGACACGCGGCTCGCCGTGATCGTCGCGACGGCGCCCGTGGCGAACGTGATGCGCGCGTTGGCGATGTCGATGCTCGGCGTGAGCACCGGCAGGCCCGCGGCCGCGACGTCCTTCACCGGCGCGCCGATCAAGGTCAGCACGAGGTCGATGTCGTGGATCATCAGGTCGAGCACGACGGCCACGTCCGAGCCGCGCGGGTTGAACGGCGCCAGACGGTCGCTGTCGATGAACAGCGGCGTGTCCACGTGGGGCAGCGCCGCGCGGATCGCGCGGTTGAAGCGCTCGATGTGCCCGATCTGGATCAGCTTGCCCACGCGCTCGGCGATCGTCAGCAGCTCGTCCGCCTCCTCGAGCGTCACCGTGATCGGCTTCTCGATGAGGATGTGCTTGCCCGCCTCCAGCGCCTGCTTGGCCACCGCGTGGTGATGCGACGTCGGCACGACGATGCTCACCGCGTCCACGTCCGCGAGCAGCGCCTCCACCGTCGGGTACGCGCGGACGCCGAGTTCGCGCGCCACCGTGCCGGCGCGGTCGGCGTTCGCCTCGAAGAATCCCTTGAACACCACACCCGGCAAGTCGCGCAGGATGCGTGCGTGATGGTAGCCGAGGCTCCCGGTCCCGATCACGCCCACTCGCAACGGCTGGCTCACGTCACCACTCCTCGGCCCGAGGCCTCCACGAATTCCACGAACGCCTGCACCTCGGGGAACGGCTTGAGGTCGCCGGCCTTCGCCAATGCCTGCGTGATGTTCAGGTCCGAGCGGAAGAACAGCCGGTACGCCTTCTTGAGTTCGGCGACGACCTCTTCCTTGAACCCGCTGCGCTGCAGGCCCACCGAGTTCAGCCCGTAGAGCTGCACCGGGTTGCCCACCGCCTTCACGTAGGGCGGAATGTCCTTCGAGATGCGCGAGGCGCCGCCGATGAAGGCGTGCCGCCCGATCTTCGCGAACTGGTGCACCGCGCAGAGACCGGAGATGATGGCGCGATCGTGCACGGTCACGTGGCCCGCGAGCTGCGTGCCGTTCGAGATGATCACGCCGTCGCCCACGTGGCAGTCGTGCGCGAGATGCACGTACGACATCAGGAAGCAGTGTTTGCCCACCGACGTCTTGAACGACTCGCTCGTGCCGCGGTTGATCGTGAGGTACTCGCGCAGCGTCGTGCCCTCGCCGATCTCCACCGTCGTGACCTCGCCCTTGAACTTGAGGTCCTGCGGCTTGCCGCCGAGCACCGTGCCGATGCCCACGGTGACCTTCGCCCCGAGGATCACGTGTTCCTCGAGCGTCGCACGCATCTGGATGTCGCTGCCGTCGCCGACGACGCAGTGCGGCCCCACATAGGCCCACGGCCCGACCGTGACGTCGTTCCCCAACTCCGCCTTGGGGTCCACGATCGCCGTGGGATGGATGGTCGCGCTCATCGGTCGCGCACCATCGCCGCCATCTCGGCCTCGCAGACCACGGCACCGTCCACCTTCGCGACGCCCTTGATCCGCGCCACCTTGCTGCGCAGCTGCACCAGTTCCACCTCGAAGCGCAACTGGTCGCCCGGCTTCACCGGCTTGCGGAACTTGATGTTGTCGATGCTCATAAAGTACACGACCTTGCTCTCCGGGTCCTCCACGGCCCCCATCAGCAGCACGCCGCCGGCCTGCGCCATCGCCTCGACGATGAGCACGCCCGGCATAATCGGGTGCCCAGGGAAGTGCCCCTGGAAGAACGGCTCGTTGATCGTGACGTTCTTGATCGCCACCACCCGCTTCTGCGGCTCCAGCTCGAGGACGCGGTCCACGAGCAGGAACGGATAGCGGTGGGGGAGGATCTTCATCAGGTCTTCGATGTCGTACACGCGGTTCTCCTGTGTGGTCGCCCCGGCGGCCGGCAGCGCGTGCGCGACCATCTCGCGCAGCAGCGTCACCGTCCCGCGGTGGCTGGGCTTCGTCGCCGTGATCCGCGCCTGCACCCGCGCGCCCGCCAGCGCGAGGTCGCCGACGACGTCCATCGCCTTGTGCCGCACGAACTCGTCAGGCCAGCGCAGCGTCGTGTCCACGACGCCCGTCTCGTCGAGCACGATCGTGTTCGCCGTCGAGGCCCCTTGGATCAGGCCCTTCGCCCGCAGGCCCTCGACCCAGCTCAGCATCCCGAACGTCCGCGCCGGCGACAGCTCGCGCGCGAAGGTCTCCGGCGTGACCGTCCACTTCCCGTCCTGCGCCCCGATCAGCGGGTGCGGGAAGTCGATCTTCACCTCGACCTCCAGCGCGTCGGCGGGATGCGCCACGTACACGGACTCGCCGTCCACGACGCGCACCGGCTCACGCAGGCGCAGCACGTCGGGCGCGCCGGCCTGCTCGCGCAGCCCCGCCGCCACCAGCGCCGCGCGGAACGGCTCCGCCGAGCCATCCAGGATCGGCGGCTCCGCGCTGTCCATCTCGATGACGAGGTCGTCGATCCCGAGGCCGGACACGGCGGCCAACACGTGCTCGACCGTGTGCAGCGCGCCCTCGCCCGCCCCCAGCTGCGTGCGGCGCTCGGCGGCCACCGCCACGCTGATGTGCGCGGGCGTCTCCGGACGGCCCTCGACGTCAATGCGCCGGAAGCGCAGGCCGGTGCCGCTCGGTGCGGGCAGGAAGCGCAGCGTGCAGGTGCGCCCGAGGTGCAGGCCGACGCCCTGCAGCGTCGTCTCGGCGGCGATCGTCCGCCGCGTCACGACGACTCTCCGTCGCGCAGCGTCCGCTCCACGCGCTTCATCCACTCGGGCAACTTGGCCAGGGCCGCGTAGCTGCGCATCTGCTCGCGGTGGGGACGCGCCGGGAACCCGCCCCACATCTCACCGGCCGGCACATTGCCGACCACGCCGCCCTGGGCGGTGATCGTCGCCTTGTCGCCGATCGTGAGGTGCCCCGAGACGCCGACCTGGCCGGCCAGCACCACGCCGTCGCCGATGCGCACGCTGCCGGCGATGCCGACCTGCGCGGCCATCAGGCAGAGCCGGCCGATGCGCACGTTGTGGGCCACGTGCACGAGGTTGTCGAGCTTGGTGCCGTCGCCGATCACCGTCTGGTCGATGCTGCCGCGGTCAATCGTGCAGTTCGCCCCGATCTCCACGTCGTTGCCGATGATGCAGCCGCCGACGTGCGGTAGCTTCTGGTGCGCGCCCTCACGGAACACGTAGCCGAAGCCATCGCTGCCGATGCGCGTGCCGCTGTGCACGGCCACGCGGTCACCGAGGACCACGCCGGGGTACAGCGTCACCTGCGGATAGAGGTGCACGTCGCGCCCGACGCGGGCCCCCGCCCCGATCACGCTGTGCGCGCCGATCCAGGCACCGGCGCCGATGCGCGCGCCGGCTTCGATCACCACGAAGGGCTCGATGCAGGCATCCGCGTCCACCTCGGCGCCGGCATCCACCACCGCGGTCGGATGCACGCCCACGAACGGTCGCGTCGGTTGCCGGTACAGCAGCGGCAGCAGCGCGAGGATCGCCTCGTGCGGCTTCTCCACCAGCACGCGGTTCGCGCAGCGGCCCGGCGCGTCCTGCAGGTCCGGGCTCACGAGAATCGCCCCCGCCGCCGATTCCAGCAGCAGCGACGTGTACTTCTTCGAGGCGAGAAACGAGAGCTGGTCGGGACCGGCGCGATCGAGGGGCGCGATGCCGGAGATGCGGACGTCGCCGTCTCCGAGCACCGTGCCCCCGACGGCGGCCGCGAGCTCCGCGAGCTTCAGGGTCGAACGGTCGTGTCCGGTCATCGCCTGGTGGGGAGGCGTGCCGCCGGCACCCTTACGGGCGCCGGACTCCCGTCGGCTGCGACACCGGGCCCTGCGGCGCCGGACGCTGCGTCGCCGGCGGCGTCGCCGCAGGCGTCTGCGGACGCGGGGTCGCCGCGCCGGCGGCGCGGATGCGGGACAGCACGCGGTCCGAGATGTCGAGGTTGCGGTCGAACGCGACGAGCGGGCTCCCCTCGCGCGAGAGGTCGAGGATCATCGTGTAGTTGTCCGCCGCACGGATGTCGTCCAGCGCGACGCGGATCTGGTCGAACAACGGCTGCATCGCCTCCGCCTGCGCCTCCTGGCTCTCCTGCTCGAGGACCTGCAGCGTGTCGCGGTAGCGGGCGTCATAGGCCTGCAGCGACTGGAAGCGGGCGATCTTGTCCTGCTGCGAGAGGCTCGCCGAGTCGCGTTCGAAGGCGGCGATCATCCCATTCAGCGAGTCCACCATCACCTGCTGGCGGGCGCCGAGCGCCTCGATCGCCGTGCGCATCTGCGCCTCGGCCCGGGCGCGCGCCGGCATCTCCTGCAGGATGCGCTGCGAGTTGACGAACGCGACCTTCTGGGCCGCGAGCGGCGCAGACGCCAGGGAGAGAAGGGCGGCTACGAGAAGCACGCCACGCGAACGAACGGACATACGGAGAGACTCCAAGGTTAGAAGAACTGCCCGAGGCGGAAGTGCAGCTGCCACCGCGGGTCGGGGTTGCCGAAGGCGTCGAGACGGTCGAAGCCGTAGGCGATGTCAATGCCCAGCGGACCGAGCGGGCTGACGGTCGAGGCGCCGAAGCCGGCGCCGCGGAAGAGGCGCGTCGGATCGAAATCCTGCGGACGGCTCCAGATGTTGCCCGCGTCATAGAACGCGGAGATGTACAGCGATTGGTTGAACCGCAGGCCGATCTCGGCCGTGGTCGTGAAGAACGCGTTGCCGAAGGACTCGAACTGCGCGTTGAACGTGCCCGCCGCCGAGCTGAAGCCGCGCGGCGTGATCGAGAACTCCGGATAGCCGCGCAGCGGTTCGCCGAATTGCACGCCGCCGAGCGAGAACTGCTGCGACCAGAAGAAGTCGCGCGTGTTCCCGAACACCGCACCGCCGCGGGCACTCAGGCCCATCGTCAGGCGCAGCGGCTGCGAGCCGGGGTTCTTGCCGCCGATGCGCGCCAACAGCGTGTAGTTGCGCATCTCGGTCGTGTAGCGCTGGAACGTCGCGCGTCCGCCCAGCGGGCCGCCGTTGAACTGCGCACTGATCGTCTGCAGGCGCCCGTCCGTGGCGAACGGCATATCCACGCGCGTATCCCGCGTGATGTCGAAGCCCAGCGTGCTGCGGAAACAGCCGTCGCAGCCGCGCTGGTCCACCTGCCCGAGCAGGCCGCCGGACCCGAAGCGCACCGACTCGACGCCGTACGACGTGAAGACGCGGGTGAAGCGCGAACCCGGGAACGGATAGCCGACGCGGAGGTTCGCGCCGATGCGCGTGTTCTGCCCGAAGTCGGCGATGCGGTAGCGCGCCTGCGAGTGGTAGCCCTGGATCTGCGCCGAGACCAGCGTCCCCTTGACGTTCGGGTCCGTGTACGACGCGTTGAAGTCGTTGATGAAACGGCCGTACTGCCAGTTGATCGCGCCGCGCTTGCACTTGCCGAAGAGGTTCGGCTGGTCGAGGCCGATGAAACCGCCGATGCCCGTGCCCTGGC
>CAZYQM010000126.1:1367-6765 GCA_964649965.1 uncultured Gemmatimonas sp. | reverse complement strand
AGGTAAGTAATGCCGGGGAAGCGTGTACCGAAGACGCGGGCTGGGCTCCGCGCGCGCCGTCACGCCCGCGTGCGGGCGAAGGTGGCGGGCACGGCCGAGCGGCCGCGCCTGGTGGTGTTCCGTTCGCTGAAGCACGTGTCGGCCCAGCTGGTGGACGACGTGCAGCATAAGACCCTGATGACCGTGACGGACAGCGGCCTGTCGGGGAAGAAGACGGAGAAGTCGGTCGAAGTCGGCAAGCGCGTCGCCGAGAAGGCGAAGGCGGCCGGCATCACGAAGGTCGTGTTCGATCGTGGGGGATACCAGTATCACGGCCGCGTGAAGGCGGTGGCCGACGGAGCCCGCGAAGGCGGGCTGGAGTTCTAAATGGCTGAACAGAGTGGTGCTTTCGGCAATAGCGGCGGCCAGGGTGGCCGTGGCCGCGGTGGTCCGGGCGGCGGACGTGGTCGTGGGGGCCCGGGTGGCCCCGGCGGGCGCGGCGGCCCGGGTGGCGGTCGTGGCGGTCAGGGCGGGCGCGATGGTCGCGGCCGCGGTGGCCGCGACAACGCCCCGCAGCAGGAGCGCGAGGGCTCGGATCTCCTCGAGAACGTGATTGCCATCAACCGCGTCGCGAAGGTCGTGAAGGGTGGCCGTCGCTTCAGCTTCAACGCGCTGGTCGCCGTCGGCGACGGGCAGGGGAAGGTGGGCGTGGCGACGGGCAAGGCGAACGAGGTGTCGGAAGCGGTCCGCAAGGCCGTGGACGCCGCCCGCCGCCATATGGTGAGCGTGCCGATGACGGGCGCGACCATCCCGCACGAGATCGTCGGGCGTCACGGGGCCGGCAAGGTCCTGATGAAGCCGGCCGCTCCCGGCGCCGGCGTGATCGCCGGCGGCGCGGTGCGTGCGGTGCTCGAGTGCGTCGGCATCCACGACATCCTCACGAAGTCGCTGGGTTCGACGAACCCGCACAATATGGTGCTCGCCGCCCTCGACGGCCTCACGGCCCTCACGACGGTGGAGCAGATCGCCCGCGAGCGCGGCGTCGAAGTCTCGGCGCTGCCGTACAAGTCGCGCGCGAAGTCCAAGGAGGTCGTGTAAATGCCACGCACGTTCGTTTGGCACCGCACTCGCGGGCCGCAGCACACTGAGCCGAACACCCTGACCGAGGGGAAGGTCCGCATCACGCAGGTGCGGTCCGGCATCGGCCACGACAAGCGGATGAACGCGACCCTGGAGGCCCTCGGCCTCAAGCACCACCAGGATTCCGTGGTGCACCAGGACTCGCCGGCGCTCCGCGGGATGATCAAGCGCGTGCGTCACTTGGTCGAAGTGACGCCGGTCAAGGAGTAATACAATGAGCGACGAGAAGATCACCCTGGGCACCCTGGCGCGTACGCCGGGCTCGCACCGGAACCGCAAGCGCCTCGGGCGCGGCCCGGGCTCCGGCACGGGCAAGACGTCGGGCAAGGGTCACAAGGGCATCAAGGCCCGCGCCGGCCATCACGGCCCGGGCGGCAACAAGCCGCACTTCGAAGGCGGCCAGATGCCGCTCACGCGCCGCGTGCCGAAGCGTGGCTTCACGAACCCGTTCCGCGTCGAGGCGCAGGTCATCGGGCTCGATGACCTCGCCCTGGTGGCGGGCAGCGAAGTGACGATGGAGACGCTGGTGGCGGCGGGTCTGGCCAAGGCGTCGAAGGGTCCGGCCAAGCTCCTCGCCAACGGCGAGGTGGGCAAGGCGTACACGGTCAAGGGTCTCAAGGTGAGCGCCGCGGCCCAGGCCAAGATCGTCGCCGCTGGCGGCACGGTCGAGGCGTAAGCAATGGCCCAGGCGAATCCGCTGGCGGCGGCAGGCAACATCTACCGCACGCCGGAACTCTGGCAGAAGATCACGTTCACGTTCCTCTGCCTGGTGATCTACCGGGTGGGCTCGCACGTCTCCGCCCCCGGCGTGGACGTGACGGCGATGATGGACTTCTTCGCGAGCCAGGGTGGCGGGCTGCTCGGGCTGTACGACCTGTTCGTGGGCGGGAACCTCTCCCGCTCCACGATCTTCGCCCTGGGCATTATGCCGTACATCTCGGCCTCGATCTTTATGCAGATCGCGGCCGCGGTGATCCCGGCGCTCGACAAGATGAACAAGGACGAAGAGGGCCGGAAGCGCATCACGCAGTGGACGCGCTACGGCACCGTCGGCCTGGCCGCCGTGCAGGGCTACGGCTACGCGCTCTTCACGTCCGGCATCACCGGAGCGGTGGTCACCCCGGGCTCGGGCTTCATCTTCCAGATGGTGCTCTTCCTCACCACGGGCGCCCTGTTCGTGATGTGGCTGGGCGAGCAGATCACGGAGCGCGGCCTCGGCAACGGCGCCTCGCTGCTGATCTTCTTCTCGATCGTCGAGCGCTTCATCCCGGGCATCTTCCAGACGATCGGCTTCGTCAGCACGGGCGCCGTCTCGCTGCTCGGCCTGATCGGGATGACGGCGGTGATGGCGTTGGTCGTCGCCGGCGTGGTGGCGATGACGCTGGCCGCGCGCCGCATCGGCTTCCAGATCCCGCAGCGCACGATGGCCAAGGGACGGCAGCAGAGCGCGAGCAAGAACTTCATCCCGCTGCGCATCAACACGGCGGGCGTGATGCCGATCATCTTCGCCCAGTCCATCATCGTGGTGCCGGGCGCGATTGCGCAGTTCTCGGGCAACCAGCGGCTCGCCCAGTTCTCGGAGTACTTCGCGCCGGGCACCTGGGTGTACTTCGTGATGTCCGCCGTGCTCATTATGTTCTTCACGTACTTCTACACCAGCATCATCTTCAATCCGGTGGAGCTGGCGGAGAACCTGAAGAAGCAGGGCGGCTTCATCCCGGGCACCAAGCCGGGCGCGAAGACGGCCGAATACATCGACCAGGTGGTCACGCGCATCACGCTCCCCGGGGCGGCGTTCCTGACCGCGATCGCGCTGCTCCCGATCTGGCTGGCCGATATGTTCGCGGTGCCGTTCCAGTTCGGCGGCACGTCGCTGCTCATCGTCGTGGGCGTCGCGCTCGACACGATGGCGCAGATGCAGCAGCACCTGCTGCTGCGGAAGTACGACGGCTTTATGAAGAAGGGCTCGCGTGTGCGGTTCCGCGGGCGCAACGTCCAGCAGGGCTTCTGAGTTGATCGTCGTCCTGCTGGGCCCGCCGGGCGCCGGTAAGGGGACGCAGGGGGAGCGGATCGCCGCTTCCCTCGGCATCCCCAAGCTGGCGACCGGCGACGTGCTTCGGGCCGCCGTCAAGGACGGCACCAAGCTCGGCCTCGAAGCCAAGGCGTATATGGACCGCGGGGACCTCGTGCCCGACGCGGTGATCCTCGGCATCATCAAGGAAGCGCTGCTCTCAGCCACCTACGCCAACGGGGCCATCCTCGACGGCGTGGTGCGCACGGTGCCTCAGGCCGAGGGCCTGAAGGCGATGACTGCCGAGATTGGCAAGCGAGTGGATGTCGTGCTCGACTTCCAGATTGCCGACGAGCTGCTCGTCACGCGGCTTTCCGGCCGCACGACCTGCGACAAGACGCAGAAGCCGTTCACGGGCCTCGAGCCGGGCATCAGCTGCCCGGACGACTGCGGCGGCACGCTGGTGCGCCGCAAGGACGACGAGCCGGACGCGATCCGCAACCGACTCAGGGTCTATCACGCCCAGACCAAGCCCGTGCTCGACTGGTACATTGGCCAGGGCGCGAACGTGCAGCACATCGATGCCGTGGGTTCCTTCGACGACGTCTTCGCGCGCGCGCTGAAGGCGGTCGGCCGCTGAGCGCGGCCGTGTCGGTCCCCGGCGCCGCGTTGCGCAGGTAAGCCAATGATCCAACTGAAAAGCCCCCGCGAGCTCGAGACGATGGCGGCCAGCGGCCGCATCCTCGCCGCGACGCACCAGCACATCAAGCCTGCGCTGCAGCCCGGCGTCTCGACCCTCGAGATCGACACGATGGTCGAGACGTTCATCCGCTCGCACGCGGGCGCGACGCCCTCGTTCAAGGGCCTCTACGGCTTCCCCGGCTCGGCCTGCATCTCGCTGAACGAGGAGATCGTCCACGGCATCCCGAGCGCCAAGCGGATCCTCAAGGCCGGCGACATCATCACGGTGGACATCGGCGTGTACTACGGCGGCTTCCACACGGACAGCGCGTGGACGTATGCCGTGGGCGAGATCAGCTCCGAGGCGCGGCGCCTGATGGACGTCACCGAGCAGTCGCTGCACGCGGCGATCCAGCAGTGCGTACTCGGCAACCACATCGGCGACCTCGGTGCCGCCTGCTCGGCGGTGGTCGAGAAGGCCGGCTACAGCGTGGTGAAGGACCTCGTGGGCCACGGCGTGGGCGCGGTGATGCACGAGGAGCCGCAGGTGCCGAACTACGGCAAGCCGAAGCGCGGGCCGCGCCTGCAGGTGGGGATGACGCTGGCGATCGAGCCGATGGTGAACGCGGGCGGGCCGGCGACGAAGACGCTCAGCGACAAGTGGACGATCGTCACGCTTGATGGGTCGCTCTCGGCGCATTTCGAGCATACCGTCGCGATTACCGCCGACGGGCCGCGGATCCTGACGACGCTGGGGTAGCTGTGGTTCGGCGTCGGCCGGCGCGATAGACCGCGACGGCGACGCTCTCGGACCGCTGCGCGGTCCTGCGGCCGCGTCGCCTTGGCGCGGCCTATCGCCCCGGCCTCCTGACGGCACTCGCGCTGGCTCACAGGGTAGTAGTCGCGATGCCCTGGTCCACGCTCACTGCCCGACACTTGCTGCGGCGCGGCCTTTGGCTGTGGCTGCTCGTGCGGCTGGGGTTGACGGCCGCGGTTCTCCTCTCCGCCGCGATCGGTGGCGGCGAGCCGCCCGACCTCACGGGGCCGATGCCGGCGGCGATCCTCGTCGCGGTGGCGGTGGGCTTCATCGAGGCGCGACGACTCACGGAGCGTGTCTTCCTGGCGAACCTCGGCGTCACGACGGCGACGCAGGCGACGCTCCTCGCGCTCGGTGGGGTGGTGGGCGAGGTGGTGCTGGCATTGCTCCGGCGGTTGGCGTGATCGCCAGTTCGCCGCCTGGCGCGGCTGCGCTGCGCCTCGTCGCGGACTGCGTGAGCAAGTCCTTCGACGGACGACGTGTGCTGAGTTCCGCTTCATTGCGTGCGGTGTCCGGCGAGGTGCGCGCGCTCCTCGGGCGCAGCGGTGAGGGGAAGAGCACGCTGATGCGCATCGCGACGGGCTGGCTCGAGCCGGACTCGGGCGTGGTGCAGAGCGAGGGCGAGGGATTCCTCCGCGTGCGGCCGGCGATGCTCGCGCGCCGCGGCGTGTACTACCTTCCCGATGCCGGCGGGCTGGGCACTGGACTCACGCTCGGCGCGCAGCTGGCGATGCTGGCGGAGCGCTATCCCGGGGGCGCGCCGCCGCGCG
>CAZYQM010000126.1:0-1357 GCA_964649965.1 uncultured Gemmatimonas sp. | reverse complement strand
GAGGTGGCCGCGGTGTTCGTGCGTCGGCCGCGCGTGCTGCTGGCGGATGAGCCGTTGCGCGGCATCGCGCCAATCGATCAGGAGCGCATCCTCGCGGCGTTCCGCGCATTAGCGGAGGACGGCTGCGCGGTGGTGGTCACGGGGCACGACGTCGAGGCGCTGCTCGACGGGGCCGATCACGTCACCTGGTGCACGAGCGGGACGACATATGAGCTCGGCGCGCCGGCCGCAGCGCGGGGGCACGAGCGGTTCCGGCGCGAGTATCTCGGGCGGGGCTGACTGCGTTCACCACGAAGGCACGAAGGGCTCCGTGCCTGGGGTCGCTCAGGGCGCGCGGCGGAAGACTTGCCGGTAGCGCAATGGCTGCGGCAGGCGCGGGGACGAGACTTGCACGTCGAGTGTGAGGGTCGCGCCAGCGGCGTCCAGCGCCCAAGTGTTCTCGCGCTGTCCGTCGTCGGCGCTGAAGCGTTGGCGCAGCGTCACGCCCCCATCCGGCGACGCGCTGAGCGTGACGCGCGCCTCAAACGGCTCGCCGGCGGCGTTGCGCCATTCGCGAGGTGATCCGTCGCGCCGCGCGCGCAGCTCCGGTTGTCCGGCGTAGTGCACAACGACCGAATCCGACGGCAGCGCGATGCGCACGTCGGCCGGCGGCTGGTTCGTCGCGCGCAGCCGGCTGCGGCCGATGGCGCGCGTGAGGAAGCTCATCTGTGCGACGGCGCGTTCGATGGCCGCGGGCACGTCGTCGCTGGCGGCGTTGTCGCGGACGAAACGGCCGACCAACATCGCGAGGTCGTCACGCGCTGCCGCTCCGCGCTGCGCGCTGAGCGGTTGGGGGAGCAGGCCGGCCCCGGTGCTCGCGAGCGCGAGCAGACCGAGCGCGAATCGCACTACAGCTGCGCCTCGACCGCGGCCGTCGCGCGCGCAGCCGCCTCCGACGCGGCATTCACCAAACGCTGCGCCTCCTCCGCCATCGGCGCGCCGGCTGCCTTGTCGGGCATCCCGACGACGTTGATGCGCACGTTGTACGCCGCCCCCTTCGCGCTCGCCTCGGCGAGCAGCGCGGCGACGCCGGCGTCCGACGCCGCGTTGGTGTTGCCCTTCGTCGCGCAGATCGCCGCGAGCTCGGCGACCTCGGCGCACCAGCGCGCCGTCTCGAGCGGGACCTCTGCGGCCTTCATCAGCGCGGCCTGGATCGCCGCCGTGCGCGCCGTCTCCTGCTCGGGCGAGTCCTTGGGCAGCTTGTAGGCGTCGCTCACGAGCGCGTAGGCCGCGGCGTCCTCGTCCTTGAGCGCCTGCAGGCGACGCACGAGCGCGTTGGCGCGCAGGCCGAGTTCCTTCATCTCCGCTTCGACTTCCG
>CAZYQM010000125.1:0-6794 GCA_964649965.1 uncultured Gemmatimonas sp. | reverse complement strand
CCGTGCACACCATACTGCACGAGGCCCGTCACTACCGAGAAGCGCGGGCTCTGGATGCTGTCCGCCAAGCCGCCGAGCAGTTCGCCCGGCGCGCCGACGCGGGCGCCGAGTCCGAAGACGTCCGCCGCGAGCAGGTCCGTGCCCGGCTGCGCCGCGGCGCCGCCCGTCACCACCACGCCCGCCGCCAGCTTGCTCACGAGGTGATGCTCCTCGAGGTCCCGCAGGACCATCTCGAAGATCTCCTGCGTCCGCTGGTGGATGATGTGCGCCAAGAGCTCGCGCGGGATCTCGCTATCGCCCTGCGCGCCCGTGCTCGGCAACCGGATCGTCTCGCCCGAGTTCTTCACGATCGGCTCATAGGCCGCGCCGTACTGTTCCTTCAGGCGCTCGGCGTCCAACGCCGTCACACCAAGGCCGTGCACGATGTCGCTGGTCACGTTGAGGCCGCCGAAGGCGATCGTGCCCAGGTGGCGGATCTTGCCCTCGTGGAACACCGCGAGGTCCGTCGTGCCCGCGCCGATCTCGACCAGCGCGACGCCGAGCTCCTTCTCTTCTTCGGTCAGCACGGACAGCGCCGACGCCAGCGGCTCGAGCACCAGCTCGCCCACCTTGTAACCCGCGCGCTCCACCGCCTTGCGCAGGTTCATCGCCGGCGAGGAGCCGATCGTGACGAGGTACATCTCCGTCTCGAGGCGCGTGCCAATCATCCCGACCGGATCGCGCACGCCCTGATTCTTGTCCACCGTGTATTCCTGCGGGATCGCGTGGATCAGCTCGCGATCCTGCGGGATCGGCTGCGCCCGCGCCACGGCGTTCGCGCGGTCCACGTCGGCGCGCGTGATCTCGTGCCCGGTCACCGACGCGATGCCCTTGGAGGTCATCGCCTGCACGTGCTCGCCGGCGATGCCGGCATAGACGGTCTCGACGCGCGCGCCCGCCATCCGCTCGGCGTCCTGCATCGCCTTGGTGATGGAGCGCTGCGTTTCTTCGATGTCGGCGACGACGCCCTTGCGCAGGCCCGTGGTGCGGGCCTGGCCGACGCCGAGGATGTTCACGGTGGGATGCTTCGGCAGGTCCCCCACGACCTCTGCGATGACCGCAGTGGTCTTGGCGGATCCGATGTCGAGGCCGGCGACGAGACGGTCGAGATTCATTGGGGCGACTGGAGGCGGACGATCACCTGGTCACGGAAGCGCAGGTCGAGTTCGCGCGGGCGCCAGTTGCGGCGTGTCGCATCGAGCTCCACCGGGAGCACCTCGGCCAGCCGCGCGGCGGTCACCGCGCTGTCGGCGAGGATGCGGAACTCGGGAAGTTCGAGCACGACCTCCCCGCGTCCCGTGCGGCGCGCTTCGCTCACGCGAGCAAACAGCGCCGGCTCTCCGGCCTGCGTCTCCGCCAGGAGGCGGAGCAACAGGGAATCCTTGCGCGCGAGCACCGGCAGGTCCACGTCCATCCGCGTGGGATCCACCGGCAGCGAGTCCCCGTCGGCGTCGGTGACGATGAGGCCGCGTGGCGTGTTGACCAACGCCACCGGCGGATTCTCCGTCACCACCACGACGAGGGTCCCGGGGAGCTTTCGCCGGATGCGCACTGCGCGCACCTGGCTGTGCTCCGCGACCCGCGCTTCGAGGGGGGAGACGTCGTCCCAGACGGACGCGAGCGTATCCACCCTCAACCGCGAAACGATTTCGTCGGGGGTGGCGTAACGCAGGCCTTCGATCTCGACGCGACGCACGCGGAAGAAATCCATCGAGCGCAGCAGCGCGCGTCCCCAGAATGGGGAAGACAGGACCGCGAGCAGAAATGTGATGCGCGTGATCCGGCGCAGCACCCGCCGCCACTTGGGCGGTTCCGGTGCGTTCGGCGCACCGACGGGGCCGCGGGCGTCGTCCACGCTATCCCTCGAGCAGGCGGATCAGTTCGGGGCCGGTCTTGGTGACGTCCCCCGCCCCGATCGTGAGCACGATGTCTCCGTCCTGCGCCGCGGCCTTCAGCGCCGCCGCCATCTCGATGCGCGGGCCCATCCAGCGCGGCGGCAGGCCGCGGCGCTGCATCGCGTCGGCGATCAACCGGCTGGTCACGCCCTCGATGGGCTTCTCGCGCGCCGGGTAGATGTCGGCGAGGAAGACGAGGTCCGCCGACGCCAGTGCGTCGCCGAAGTCGCTCGCGAAGTCGCGCGTGCGCGAGAACAGATGCGGCTGGAACGCCGCCAAGATGCGACGGTTCGGGAAGGCTTCGCGCGCGGCCGTGAGGGTCGCGCGCAGTTCCGTCGGATGGTGCGCGTAGTCGTCGATGACTTCCACGCCCTGCACCTTGCCCAGCCGCTCGAAGCGGCGTTCGGCGCCGACGAAGTTCGCCAGGCCCGGCGCCATCTGTTCGACGCTCAACGCCCAGGGCCCGATGCCGCAGGCCAGCGCCGCGAGCGCGTTCCGCACGTTGTGCTGGCCCGGCACCTTGAGTCGCACCTCGCCCATCGGCTTGCCGTCGTACTTCACCTGGAACACCGAGCCGCCGTGCTCGATGCGGATGTCGTGCGCGACGAGCCGCGCGTCGGGGCTGGTGATGCCATAGCGGATCACCTCCGCCGTCGCGGGGCTCGGTAGCGCGTTCGCGCCTGGGTCGTCGGCGCAGAGCACCACATACCGCGCGCGCCGCACGTACTCGCTGAACGTCGCCGTGATGTCGGCGAGGTCGGCGTAGATGTCGAGGTGGTCGGCCTCGACGTTCGTGACCACCGCGACCGTCGGCCAGAGGGCGAGGAAGGAGCGGTCGTACTCGTCGGCCTCGACGACGAACACGTCGTGGCCGCCCTGCGAGAGATTGCCACCCCAGCTGCGCACGCGCGCACCGACCACGCCGGTCGGCGCCTTTCCCGCGGCGGCCAAGGCCTCGGTGGTCATCACGGTCGTGGTGCTCTTGCCGTGCGTGCCGGCGATGCCGATCAACATCCCGCCGGCGGTCGCTTCGGCCAGCGCCTCGGCGCGGCGGATCACCGGGATGCCAAGCTGCTTGGCCGCGAGCAGTTCGGGATGGTCCTTCGGCACCGCGCTCGTCACCACCAGCGCGCGGCAGCCTTCCAGGTGCGACGGATTGTGCCCCTGCTGCACAGCGATACCGAGTGCCGCGAGATCTCCGGCGCCGGCGGGATTCGCGTCGCAGCCGGTGACGCGCGCGCCGCGGCGCACGCTCAGCTCGGCCAGCGCGGACATTCCCGCGCCGGCGATTCCCATAAAGTGAACGGGCCGCGGATCAGCGGCGTCGAGAAGCGGCATCCCTCAAAGATACGCGGCGACGTGGCGCGCGATCTCGGCGGCCGCCTGCGGGCGGCCGCGTCCCTTGGCAGCCGTGGTCATCGCCGCGAGCCGCGCCGGGTCGGCGAGCAACGCGCCGACCTCGCGCTCCAAGCGCGCGACGCTCAGTTCCGACTGGGGCAGGCAGATAGCGGCGCCGGCCGATTCCAGCACGCGGGCGTTCGCCGTCTGATGATCGTTCGCCGCACTCGGCAGCGGCACGATCACGCTGGGGATCCCCCAGGCGCAGAGTTCGCTGCTGCCCATCATCCCGCCGCGCACGAGCGCGAGATCCGCCGTCGCGTAGGCCTCGGCGATCGGATTCAGGTACGGCACCACGCGCACGTCGGCGCGGTCGAACTGCTTGAATCCGTCGTATTGCGCCTTGCCCGTCGCCCACAGGATGCAGAGTCCCGCCGGAATCCCCTGCTCCACCCACGCGGCGACGGCTTGGTTCAGCGCGCGCGCGCCCTGCGATCCGCCGAAGACGAGCAGCACCTTCGCGCCGGCGGGAAATCCCCAGCGCGCGCGTGCCTGCGCCGGCGCCGGGAAGATGTCCGCCGGCGGTTCGATCGGATTGCCCGTGAAGCGATACGCGCCGCGCCCGACGGGCAGGTAGCGCTCCGCCTCGGGGAAGCCCAGGTACGACTCGCGCGTGAAGCGCGCGCCCCAGCGCGCGGTGATGCCGGGGATCGCGTCGCCGATGTGCTGCACCGCGGGAATGCCGCGCCGCCAGGCCCAGAGCAGCGCGAGGCCCGCCGCGTAGCCGCCCGTGCCGACGACGAGCTTGGGCGGGCGCTCGCGCGCCGCCGCGTCGAGCTTCGACCAACTCGCCATCGCGCCGCGCAACGTGCGCCAGTTCTTCCAGACCTGCGGCCGGTACAGCGGGTGCAGGTCGAGCAGCAGGTGCGGGAACTCCGTCGTCGGCAGCACGTCGCGCTCGATGCCGCGCATCGCACCGACGAAGAACGGCTGCACGTCGGCACGCTTGCGCACGAGCGCGCGCGCAATCGCGAGGCCGGGATAGAGGTGACCGCCCGTGCCGCCGCCGGAGAACCAGACGTGGGTGGACATCGCGTCAAATCTCGCCGGACGAGCCGGGGGATTCCACCGCGCGCAGCCGGTGCTTCACGCCACGCGACTCAACGCCGCGTGAGCGGATCGGTCGCCGCGTCGCCGTGCACGCGCTCGGCGTGGCTGCCGATGTTCAGCAGGATCCCCGTCGTCAGCATCGAGAGCAGGATGTTCGACCGCCCGTACGAGATGAACGGCAGCGTGAGGCCCGTGGTCGGCAGCAACCCGATCACGACGCCGATGTGCAGGTACGCCGTGACGACGGTCGTGACGGTGATACCCAGCGCCACCAACTGCGTGAACGGGGAGCGCGCCTGCTTGGCGATGCGGAAGCCCAGCCAGCCCCAGAGCGCGAAGAGCAGCGTGACGCCGGCGAGCCCCGCGAAACCCCATTCCTCACCGATGATGCCGCCGATGAAGTCGTTGTGGGGCAGCGGCAGGAAGCCGTACTGCTGGCGGCCCTGCCCGAAGCCCACGCCGAAGAGCCCGCCCGAGCCGACGGCGATCAGCGACTGCGTCAGTTGATACTTCACCTCGGCCTCCGCGCCGGCCGCGCCGGCGAAGCCGAGCAAACGGCGCATAATGTATTCGAGGCGGTTGATCTCGTTCCAAATGATGGGCAGCGAGAGCACGCCGAGAAATACGAAATGGCCGATGCGCGCACCGGCCGCGAAGAGCATCGCCCCCATCACCAGCGCGTAGAACAAGACGACCGAGAAGTCGGGCTGCAGCGCGCAGATGGCCGAGAAGGCCAGGAGGATGATGCCGAACGGCATCAGGCCCTTCGTCAGGCGCCGCAGGCCGTCTTCCCCACCCTTCTTCACGATCAGCATCGCCGTCCACAGCACCAGCGCGAGCTTGGTGAACTCCGACGGCTGGATCGAGCCGCCGAGCAGGAAGCGACGCGAGCCGCCGATCTTCGGCGCGAGGCGCTCGAAGGGTCCGGGCAGCACGGTCACGAGCATCGCGACGAACGAGAGGCCGAGGATCGGCCACGCGAGGTCGCGCCAGCGATCGGCATCCCATTTGGCGAGCACCGCCACCGCGACCACGCCGGCCGCGACACCCGTCAGCTGCCGGTACAGGAAGTGCCAGCTCTCGAGTCCTCGCTGCACCGCGTAGATGGAGCTCGCCGAATACAGCGTGGCGAGCCCGAACACGAGAATCGTCGCGGTGAGCACGACGAGCAACCGCGCCTCGAGCGTCATCCGCCAGCGAACGCGCTCGCGGCTGGCGCTGCGCGTCCCGCGCGCAGGCGTGCCGGCCGTGCCCGTCGGCGAGAACACGTCGCCGATGGCGGTCACGCCGCGGAGCCCTCGCCGGCCTTGGCGCGGAAGGTCGCGCCGCGCTCCTCGTAGTTGTTGAACATATCGTAGCTCGAACAGGCGGGAGACAGCAGGATCGCATCGCCCGGCACGCTGAGCGCGCGCGCCTTGGCAAGCACCGTGTCGAAGGACGATCCGCCACGCTCCACGGGCACGTGGCCCGTGAGGTCCGCGACCACGATGTCCTCGGCCTCGCCGTACGCGACGACGGCCTTCACGCGGCCGCGCATCACCTCGAGCAGGTTCGAGTACGGCTCTCCCTTGTGCCGCCCGCCGAGCAGCAGCACCGTCGGGCGTTCCATCCCGGCGATCGCCACGCGCGCCGCGCCGACGTTCGTCGCCTTGGAATCGTTGATCCACAGCACGCCGTCGTACTCGCCCACCTTCTCGAGACGATGCGGCGGCGCGACGAAGCTGCGCAGGCCCGCCGCGAGCGGGGCGCGGCCCTCCGGCGTGCGCGCCTCGGGCAGCGCGCTGTGCACGGCCAGCGCGGCCGTGAGCGCATTCGCCACATTGTGCACGCCGAGCAGCGGCAACTCGTCGCGCGCGAGCAGCGGCGCGCCGGCGAGCATCAGCGTGCGCGCGTCGGCGTCGTACCAAGCGTCCGTATCGCGACGCTCCACGCTGAAGGTCTTGGCCTCACCGCGCACCGTGGCCGTGCGACGCATCACCTCGGCGTCATCGCGGTTCACCACGCGGATGCTCAGGCCGTCGAGGTTGCGGAACAGCCGGTCCTTGTCGCGATAGTAGCTCTCGAGGTCGGGATACCGGTCCAGATGGTCCGGTGCGAGGTTCGTAAGCACGGCCACCGCCGGCTTCACGCTCGGCGTGTCGGCGAGCTGGAACGAACTCAGCTCCAGCGACACCCACGCCGGTGGGCGCTCGCGCAGCGCGATCTCGCTGAGCGGCGTGCCGATGTTCCCCGCTTCCTCGGCGTCCACACCCACCGCCCGCAACAGGTGCGCCACCATCGCGGTGACGGTCGTCTTGCCATTCGTGCCCGTGATGCCGATGTAGCGCACGTGGGACGGCATCTGGTGGAGCGCGAGCTCGACCTCGCTGACAATCGCCACGCCGGCCTCGCGTGCGGCACGCAACGGCGGCA
>CAZYQM010000124.1:0-6800 GCA_964649965.1 uncultured Gemmatimonas sp. | reverse complement strand
GCCTGCTGCTCGACGGATCGCTCGCGCCGCACTACGACGCAGACCCCGCCGACTCGTGGCTGCTCGCCGCCGCCGAGCGCAACCTGCCGATCTTCGTGCCGGGCTGGGAGGACTCGACGCTCGGCAACATCTTCTCCGCGCACGTGATCGCCGGCGACGTGAAGAACGTGCACACCGTGCGCACGGGCATCGAGTATATGATTGCGCTGGCCGAGTGGTACCAGGCGACGGCGCGCACAGAATCGACGATCGGATTCTTCCAGATCGGCGGCGGCATCGCCGGCGACTTCCCGATCTGCGTGGTCCCGATGCTGCACCAGGACCTCGGCCGCACCGGCGTGCCGCTCTGGGGCTACTTCTGCCAGATCTCCGACTCGACCACCAGCTACGGCTCCTACTCCGGCGCCGTGCCGAACGAGAAGATCACCTGGGGCAAGCTCGGGCCCACGACGCCGCGCTTCGTCATCGAGAGCGATGCGACGATCGTCGCGCCGCTGATCTTCGCGCGCGTGCTCGGCTGGTAACGCGACGCGCCGCGTGGCGCCGGAAACGCAACGGGGGCGCCGATTCGGCGCCCCCGTCTGCGTTCACCACTCGATGTGCCGCCCGCGCCACTTGTTCTTCGGCTTCGGGAAGTCGCTGCGGTAATGCCCGCCGCGCGACTCGCGGCGCAGCAGGGCGGAATCCACGATGAGCTTCGCGGTGTCCACCATATTGATCTCCTCGGTGGCGCCGGCGGAGAGGCGCGAGCGAATCGCGTCGAGCGCCTTCTTAGCCGTGCGCAGCCCAGCCGCGTCGCGGTCGATGCTGACGTGCGACCACATCACCGAACGGATCTCGTCGGCGGCCACCTGCGCGGCGCCGCGATCGCGCAGGCGCGGCACGTCCCATTCCGTAGCGCGCGGCACGCGCGGCAGCCGCGGCTGGTTCACCATATCGCGCGCGACGCGCTCGGCGAACACCAAGCCTTCGAGCAGCGAGTTGGACGCCAGCCGGTTCGCGCCGTGTACGCCCGTGCGCGAGACCTCGCCGCAGGCGTAGAGGCGATCCAGTGACGAACGGCCCGCGAGATCGGTGACGATGCCGCCCATCATATAGTGGGCCGCCGGCGTCACGGGGATCAGCTCCTTGCGCGGGTCGATGCCGCGCGCGAGGCAGAGCTGCAGGATGCCGGGAAAGCGCCGCGCGAACGTGCGCGAGAGCTTGCGTGCGTCCAGCCACACGCGGCTGCCCGTCTGCTGCACGCGGAAGATCTCCCGCGCGACGATGTCGCGCGGCGCGAGCTCGGCCAGTTTGTGCGCCTTCGTCATAAAGCGCGCGCCGCGGTCGTTCACCAGCACCGCGCCTTCGCCGCGCACGGCCTCGGAGATCAGCGCGAGCGGATTCTCCGGCGTGTCCAGCGCCGTCGGGTGGAACTGCACGAACTCCATATCGGCGAGCTTCGCGCCGGCGCGGTGCGCGATCGCGTAGCCGTCGCCCGTCGCCACGAGCGGGTTCGTCGTGTAGCGATACAGCTGCCCGCAGCCTCCGGTCGCGATCACCGTCGCATCGGCTACGATCTCCACCGCCTTGCCGCTGACGTTGGCCCGCACGCCGCAGCAGCGGCCGTTCACGACGATGAGATCGAGCGCGCGTGCCGTCTCCAGCACCGTGATGTTCGCGCGCTCCCGCACGCGGTGGATCAGCGCCCGCGCCACCTCGGCGCCCGTCTGGTCGCCCTTCGCGTGCACGATGCGCTTGCGTGAGTGCGCCGCCTCGCGGCCCAAGGTGAACTTGCCGCGCACGTCCACGTCGAACTGCGCACCCGCGTCGGCGAGTTCACGCACGCGGGCCGGACCCTCAGCCACCAGCACTTCGACCGCGGCCGCGTCGCAGAGCGCGGCGCCGGCCGCCAGCGTGTCCTGCCGGTGCAGGTCCGGTGAGTCCCCCGCGCCCAGCGCCGCGGCGATGCCGCCCTGCGCCCAGGCCGTAGACGAGTCGCGCAACGAGCGCTTCGTGAGGACGACGACGTCACCTTGGTCGGAGGCGCGCCAGGCCGTGTGCAGGCCGGCGATCCCCGACCCGATCACCACGAACCGCGTGCGAATGCGCTGCGCCATCCTCAGAAGATACTGAGATTGATGTAGCGCTTGGGGTTCCGGCGGAAATCCGCGATCAGCGACCGCAGGTCGATGACCAGCGAGTCCGAGTTGTTGTACAGGGATGGGTTGTTCAGCATCAGGCCCAGCGAGCCCTCGCCGCGCTCGATGCGCCCGAGGATGGTGTCGGCCTTGCCCAGCGCCCCGCGCAACGACGCCTCGCTGCGCTCCAGCGACATCGTCATCGCCCCCAGGCGCTCGCTGACCTGCCGCAGGTTGATCGCCGCCTGCTGCGTCTCGCCGATGATGCGCTCCACCTCGCCGGCCGAGGTCGCCGAGTCGAGCCGCGCGACGGTGCGCTGGAAGTTCGTCATCCCCTGCGCGAGCTCGTTGGCGCCGACGCGCACGTCCACCGCGACCGAATCCAGGTTACGCGACTGATCGCGCACCGTGCGCGTCAGCTGCGTGGACATCGTATTGAAGTTGCGGATCGTGCTGCGCAGCTCGCGCGCCGCGCTGTCGTCGAAGGCCACGCGCACGCGCTCCGCCACCGACGCCACGTTGCCGGCGATGCCGCCGGCCACGGAGGTGAGCTGCGCGATGTCGGGCAGCACCGCACCGGGCAGCGTTGCCGGCGGCGCGCCGACGGTGTCGGACAGCTGCAGCAGGACCTCGCGTATCCCCGGCGCCGCGCTGCGCGCCGTGATCACCGCCTGCCACTCGCCGAACAGCGTCGCCGCCTGGATCAGCACCACGGGATCGGCGGGGAGGTCAATGCCCTCGTTGAGCTTCATCTCGACCGTCACCCAGCCGTCGTCGGCCAGCGCGATGCGCTCCACGCGCCCTGCGTTCACGCCGCGGATCACGATGCTGTTGCCCACCTGCATATTGCCGACGTCGCGGAACCGCGCGCTCACCGACGTCCGTCGCGTGCCCAGGTCGGCCTGCTGGAGATACATCGTGCCGGCAATCAGCACGATCATCGTCCCGAGGACGCTCAGGCCCACCACCCAGTCGCTCTTCCGCTTGCTCATCGCGCTCTCCCAAGTAGCCACACCATCGCCCAGAACGCATCGAGGACGAGGATCATCACGCAGGACTGCACCACCGCCTTGGTCGCGGCGCCACCGACGCCCTGCGCCCCACCGCGCGTCCGCAGGCCCGCCGCGCTCGCCAGGACCGTCACTGCGAAGCCGAAGCTCGCCGCCTTCACCAAGCCGTAGCGGATGTCGAAGTGGTCGAAGAACAGCCGCACGCCCTTCAGGAACTCCGGTGTGGACAGGCCCAGCAGCAGCAGCGAGGCCATCCAGCCCGCGACCATCCCGACCGCCATCGCCGCACCGACAACCACCGGAAACATCAGCACGCCGGCCAGCACCCGCGGCACCACGAGGTACGCCACCGGGTCGTAGCCCAGTGTCTCCAGCGCATCCACCTGCTCCGTCACGCGCATCGTCCCGATCTCGGCCGCGATGTTCGCGCCCACCCGACCCGCCAGCGCCAGCCCCGTCAGCACGGGCGCCAGCTCCATCATTATGGTCTTCTGCACCAGCGTGCCGACCAAGTAGCGCGGCACCGCGCCCGTGAAGCTGTAGCTCGCCAGCAACGCCAGCACGATGCCGGTGAAGCCCGCGATCAGCATCCCGATGGGCAATGAGTCCACGCCGAGCTGCTTCGCCTGCTGCGCGAAGTTCGGCTGCCAGGTATGGACGTCACGCAGCGCGCGCCCCGACTCTGCCGTGAGGCGGCTCGCCGACCCGATCGTCCCGAGCCCCATCCGGAGCCCCCTGCCTACCGTCTCGAACACGCTCGGAAGTTACCGTGACTGGTGGGGGGGTAAAGCCAGCGCCTCTGGATGAGACGAGTGACCGGGCCGAAAGGGCACCGAACGACACCCCACGAGCGTCCAGCGCGTCCGTCCGAACCACACGCTGACCTGAGACGCCCGCGCACCGTGTTAGTTTACCCGTCGCCGATGGGCCTGTCGCCCCGGTGTCACGCCAAGGAAGGGTTGTGGGCAAGCTCGTCGTCCTGATGGTCACCGCGTTCGTGGATATGGTGGGGCTCCTGATGGTGCTCCCCCTGCTCCCGTTCTACGCACAGCGCTTCGTCGGCCACGGGCCGCTCTGGCGCGCACTCGATGCCGTCGGACTCGGTGGCGAAGGCACCGTCATCGCCATCCTCGTCTCGAGTTTCGCGATCGCGCAGCTCCTCAGCGCGCCACTGTGGGGACGCGTCTCCGACCGCTACGGGCGGCGGCCGGCGCTGATCATCGGGCTCGCCAGCTCCGGCATCGCGTACGTGGTGTTCGCCTTCGCCGGCTCGCTGGAACTGCTCTTCCTCTCGCGCATCGTGCAGGGCGCCGGCGGCGGCACGGTGGGAGTCATCCAGGCCTACGTCGCCGACGCCACCGCGCCCAAGGACCGCGCGAAGGCGCTGGGCTGGCTGTCGGCCGCCACGAACGCCGGCGTCGCGCTGGGTCCGGCCATCGGATCGTTCTCGGCGCGCTTCGGCACCGAATGGCCCGGACTCGTCGCCGCGATGATCACGTTGGTGAACGTCGGCTTCGCGTGGAAGTATCTCACGGAGAGCAACGAACACGCCGGCGTGAAGACGGCCGACCGTCCCAAGGTCTCTGGTTCGCGCGAGACCCTGTTGCGCGTGACGACGCACCCGGGGCTGCCCGCCAGCCGCCTCATCTGGATCTACGCCATTGGGATGGGCGCCTTCCACGGGATGAACGCCATCCTCGCGATCTTCCTCAACGCACGCTTCGGCATTGACGAGACCAGCATCGGCTGGGTCTTCGTGTACATCGGCGTGCTCAGCGTGCTCACGCGCGCCGTGTTCCTCGGCCCGCTGGTGGATCGCTATCGTGAACCGCGGCTCTCGCGATACGGCGGCGCGCTGCTCGGCCTCGGAATGCTCGCGCTGCCGTTCACGACCAACTACACGTCGCTGGCCCTGGCCATCCTGCTCATCCCGCTCGGCACTGCGTTCACCTTCCCCTGCGTGACGGGGATGCTGTCGCAGGTGATCCCCAACCACGAGCGCGGGCTGTATATGGGCGTGCAGCAGACCTTCGGCGGCATCGCGCGCGTCGCCGGTCCGCTCTGGGCGGGCTTCGCCTTCGACTACCTCGGCAAGGGCGTGCCCTTCTTCACCGGCGCGGCGCTCGCGGCGTTCACGATCGTCCTCGGGCTCGGCATCGAGCACCATTTGCCGGACCACAAGCCCGCGGCGGCGTAACGGCGTTCACCACGAAGGCACGAAGGAAGCCGCAGCAGTCTCACGTCTCCGCGACGCGGTGTTTTTCACCACGGAGACACAGAGGCACGGAGACTGCAAGAGCAACTGCTTGGGGGTCCGCACAGAACCATCTGTGCGGACCCCCAAGCAGTTGCAGTTGTAGTGGCAGTTCTTCGTGCCCCTCGTGCCTTCGTGGTGAATGCCGTTGCAGTTCTCCGTGTACTCCGTGCCTCCGTGGTGAACCGCCGTTCAGCCCTGATGCTCCACGGAACCCGACGTCCGCGCGTGGTACTCACCGGTGCGCCCCTGCGTCGCCGGATGCCGCGACATCGACGCATCCTCCGTCTCGGTGATCAACCGCACGCCGCGCTCGAAGAAGATGTAGTTGTAGGCCCATTGCAGCAGCACGCTGATGCGGTTGCGGAATCCCACGAGGTACGCGATGTGCACGAACAGCCACAGGAACCAGGCGATGTAGCCGCGGAACTGCAGCTTGCCGTCGAAGAAGCTCGCCACCGCCTTGTGCCGGCCGATCGTCGCGAGGTCGCCCTTGTTGAAGTAGCGGAACGGCTGCGTCGCCTCGCCGTCGAGGTGGCGCAGGATGTTCTTCGCCGCCCACTGGCCCATCTGGTTCGCCGCCGGCGCCACACCCGGCACCCAGCGACCGTCCGGCTGCTTCACCGCCGCCGCGTCGCCGATCACGAACACGCGCCCGTCGCCCGGCAGCGAGAGGTCGTTCTCCACCAGCACGCGACCCGTGCGATCGAGCGGCGCCTCCAGCGTCTTCACCAACGGCGAGGCCGCGTTGCCCGCCGCCCAGAACACCGACTGCGTCGGGATGAACGACTCGCCGACGTGCACGCCCTGCTCCGTGATCTCCGTGACCATCGTGTTCACCCGTACCTCGACGCCGAGTCGTTCGAGGTCGCGGCAGGCGCGCTTGGAGAGGTTCTCCGGGAACGCCGGCAGGATGCGCGGCCCGCCCTCAAGCAAGATCACCTTCACCATCGAGGTGTCGATGCGGCGGAAATCGGGCCGGAACGCCACGCGGCACATCTCCGGCAGCACGCCCGCGAGTTCCACGCCCGTCGGGCCACCACCGACGATCACGAACGTCAGCAACGACTGCCGCGCCGCTTCGTCCTCCTCCCACTCCGCGCGCTCGAACGCCAGCAGGAAGCGCTTGCGGATGCGCCGCGCGTCCTCGACGCTCTTCAGGCCGGGCGCCCAGCGCTCCCAGTCGTCGTGGCCGAAGTAGCTGTGCCGCGTCCCCGGCGCCACGATCAGGTAGTCGTAGTGCAGCGGCTCGGGCTCGCCCACCACGCGGATCGCGCGGTTGCGCCGCTCGATCTTCTCGACGGTGCCCAGCAGCGTCGTCACGTTCTTCTGGTCGCGCAGCACCCAGCGAATCGGCGCCGTGATGTCGCTCGGCGCCAGCGACGTCGTCGCCACCTGGTAGAGCAGCGGCTGGCA
>CAZYQM010000123.1:0-6827 GCA_964649965.1 uncultured Gemmatimonas sp. | reverse complement strand
CGCGAACTCACGGCTACCGTCGGCACTCATCGCCCCGACGACGATGTTCGTGCCGCCGAGGTCCACGCCGAGGATGAACTGGTCGTCGCGCGCCATTCCGAAAGCTAGCGGCCGCGGACGGGGCCCGCGCCGCGACCCACCGCCGTCCGGATGACGTCGTGGACCTGCGCGAAGTTCCTGGGCTCGTCGTGACGTGCGCCCTCGACGGCTGCCGCGGCGCCCATCCGCGCGCGGGCGCCGTCGTCGGCCAGGCGACGGATCGCCGCGATGATCTCCTCGTCCTTGGCGGGGTCCACGAGCAGGCCGGACTCGCCGTCCACGATCAACTCGGCCGCGCCGACGTAGCGCGTGGTCACCACCGGCAGGCCGCTGGCCATCGCCTCCAGCGAGACGAAGCCGAAGGAGTCGTGCCAGGACAGGTGCAGCAGGGCATCGGCGGCGGCGTGCGCGTGCAGCGAGGGGCGCACATCGCCCGCGAAGGTGACCTGGCGTTCGAGTCCGAGCGCACGGACCAGTCGTCGCGCCTTGCGGCGCTGCGGGTCGCCCGTGCCCTTGCCGGCGACCAGCAGGTGCACCGGACGGTCCAGCTTGCCGAGCCGCGGCAGCACCTCGAGCATCTGCCAGAGGCCCTTCAGGCGGAAGTTGTGCCCGATGAACAGCAGGCACAGCGCCTCCGCGGGGATGCTCCAGCGGGCGCGCATCTCCTCGCGCAGCTCGAGGCGCCGCGCCGGCGTGTACTCCTCGACGTCCACGGCATTGTGCACCACGTGCACGTGCTCCGGCGGGATGCGGTAGCTGCCGAGGATCTGGTCGCGCATATAGCCGGACTGCGCGATGACATCCGGGTAGGGACGATGCGCCTCGTAGAACTCGCGCTCCCAGTGCATATCGGCGAGCGTCCAGGGCAGCGCGCGCAGCGCCGTGCGGGCCGCGTACTCGAGCGGATTCCGGAACGAGCGCAGCTTCTGCAGGTATTGCTCGGTGCCGTAGGCGGAGCGGAGCACGTTGGCGCGCAGTCCGCGGAAGGGGCGCGAACGCTCGGGGTTGAGCAGCAGCGCGTCGAGTGCGAGGTCTTCGACGGCGGCGCGCACCGCCGCCGCGGAGCGTCCGTGCCAATCGTGATACTGCGTTCCCGTCGGCGCGGCGGCCTCCTCTCGCTGGCGCAGCACCGTGACGAAGTGCACGTCGTGTCCCTGCGTGCCCAGCCAACTGCCCAGCCGCCACAGATAGCGCTGCTGCCCCGGACCCTGCGGGGGCACCACGCGCATATCAATGCCGATGCGCACGCGACTACTGGAAGCGATAGTGCCGCATCGAGCCCGCCTGCGCCACGAAGCGCGACGGGCCCAGGTACCGCTCGGCGGTCTCGCGCTCGACGGCGCGGTGGCAGTCGTGCACGAACACGTCGGCGCCGCTCTTGGCGGCGAGCACGGAGGCGGTGTAGACGCTCTTCATCCGGCCCGGCGCCTTCCAGTTCGTGCCGCGCGGCGCGTCCACGAGGATCACGTCCCAGGGCGTCTCGAGCACGTCCTTGGGGAGGTCGCGCATCAACAGGGCATCGGGCGACATCCGCTTGAGCAGCGGCCACATAAAGCGACGCGTCCAACCGTAGGAGACGTCGTAGACCGTCGCCTCCGGCGAGGCCTGGCGCGAGAAGTCCGCCCATTGCTTCACGTTCTCGAGGAACACGGTGGTGCCGCCGCGGTTCACGTCCAGCCACAGGGGCGTGTCGCGGCCGACCCCGAAGACGAGCATCCGACAGGGGACCTTTGCGGCCAGGGTGCGGTAGACGAGCGTGTATTCCTCGACCGTGGCCTGGCCGGGGTTGCTGGCGACGAGTGCGGCGATGGCGGCTTCCGACATTGCCGCGAAAGCTACCGGCGCCCCCAAGAGCCGACAATGCACGGCGTGGCCTCGGACACCGGGTTGGTGCCATATTCGTCCCATCCTTTTCCTCTCGGAGCTTCGATGTCGCGCGCGATCGGTCGCTGGGTGCTGGCAACCACGGTGGGCCTGGCCGGAGTCGCGGCCGTCTCGATGTCGGCGGAGGCGCAGCGCGCGCGGCCCGGCGCCGCGGCACCGCAGGGCGGACGTCCCATCCGCACCGGACAGTCGGTCGTCGATTCGATCGTCGCCTCCGACCCGCAGATCGCCGGGCGCGGCGGCTTCCGCACGTATCGCCTGACGGCCTCGGCGGCCAAGCGCTACGTCGTCACGATGGACGGCGAGGGGTTCGACGCCTTCGTCTGGGTCGCCCGCGAGGTGGGTGGCCTCACCGAGGAGATCGCCAGCGATGACGACTCCGGCGGTGGCCCGGAGGGCACCAACGCGCGCCTGCGGTTCCGGCCGCCGGCCGACGGTTCGTACCTCGTCGTCGCGCAGTCCCTGGCGTCGGACGGCCGCGGCACCTTCGTGCTCCGCGTGGAGGAGATGGACCCGCCGACGATGCCGGCGCCGCTGCCGATCACGGTCGGCGAGTCGGTGAACGGCGCGATCACCAGCGACTCGCCGGTGGACGACGAGCAGGGCTTCGGCTACAACCACTTCTCGATCCGCGGCAGCGGCCAGCGCGTGCGCATCGTGCTGCGCTCCGAGGACTTCGATGCCTATCTCGTCCTGATGCAGCGACAGGCGGACGGCACGGAAGAGGAAGTGCAGGCCGACGACGACGGCGCGGGCGGCACCGACTCGCGGATCAGCATCGTGCTCGAGGGCGAGTACCGCATCATCGCGCGGGCGCTGGCGCCCAACGAGCTCGGCGCGTTCACGCTGTCCGTCGAGGAGGCGGTGCCCGTCGCCGTTACGCAGCGGCCGCTGCGCCTCGGCCAGACCGTCAACGGCGAGATCACGGGCAGCGATCCGGAAAGCGACGAGGGCGAGTTCTTCCACGAATACGTGGTCGAGGCCAACGCCGGCGACGAGCTGCGCATCACGCTGCGCTCCGAGGAGTTCGACAGCTTCCTGCGCTGGGGCACCAAGGACGGGGACCGCTTCCAGGAACTCGCCAGCGACGACGACGGCGGCGGCAACCTCGATTCGCAGCTGACGGTGCGCGTGGACGCGGCGGGACGCTACGTCATCCGCGTCGCGGGCCTGGGCAGCGGCACCGTCGGGACCTACGAACTGTCGGTGGAGCGCGCAGGACCCTGATCTACTCGACCTGAAGCACCGCGAGGAAGGCTTCCTGCGGGATCTCCACCGATCCCACCTGCTTCATCCGCTTCTTGCCTTCCTTCTGCTTCTCGAGGAGCTTGCGCTTGCGTGAGATGTCGCCGCCGTAGCACTTGGCGAGCACGTCCTTGCGCAGCGCCTTCACCGTCGAGCGCGCGATCACCTTCTGGCCGATCGCCGCCTGGATGGCGACCTCGAAGAGCTGGCGCGGGATCAGGTCCTTCAGCTTGTCGGAGACCTTGCGGCCCCACTCGTAGGCCTTCGACTCGTGCACGATCACGCTGAACGCGTCGATCGGGTCGCCATTGATCAGCATATCGAGGCGCTGCAGGTCGCTCTTGCGGTAGCCGAGCATCTCGTAGTCCAGCGAGGCATAGCCGCGCGAGATGGACTTGAGCTTGTCGAAGAAGTCGAGGATGATCTCGCCGAGCGGGAACTCCCAGTCGATCTCCACGCGCGTGGTATCGAGGTAGTTCATTCCCTTGTATTCGCCGCGGCGCTCGGTGCCCAGCGTCATAATGGGCCCGATGTAGTCGGTGGGCACCATAATCCGGGCCTTCACGTACGGCTCCTCGATGTAGTCGATCACCGAGGCCGGCGGCATCAGCGCCGGGTTCTCGACGAGGAGCTCCTCGCCGTCGGTCTTCTTCACGTGGTATTCCACGCTCGGGACCGTCGTGACGAGGTCGAGGTCGAACTCGCGCTCGAGCCGCTCCTTCACGATCTCCATATGCAGGAGCCCGAGGAAGCCGCAGCGGAAGCCGAAGCCGAGGGCCGTGGACGTCTCGGGCGTGTAGTTGAGCGAGGCGTCGTTGAGCTGCAGCTTCTCGAGCGCGTCGCGCAGGTCTTCGTACTGCTGCGTGTCGGTGGGGAAGATGCCGGCGAAGACGAACGAGCGCACCGCCTGGTAGCCCGGCAGCGGCTGCCCGGCCTTGTTCTCGGCGTCGAAGATCGTGTCGCCGGCGCGCGTCTCCTTCACGGACTTCACGCTGGCCACGACGTAGCCGACTTCGCCCGCCGTGAGCTGCTTGGCCGGCACCTGGCGCATCTGGTTGTAGCCGACGTCGAGCACTTCGTACACCGACTCCGACGCGCCGAAGGTGATCTTCATCCCCTTCTTGAGCGTGCCGTCCACGACGCGCACGCTGGGAATCGCGCCGCGGTACTTGTCGTAGTAGGAGTCGTAGATGAGCGCGCGCAGCGGGCCGTCCGGGTTCCCGCGCGGCGGCGGCACCTTCTTGACGACCGCCTCGAGCAGCTCGGGGATGCCGATGCCTTCCTTGGCGCTGACGAGGAGGATGTCGTCGGGGTCGCAGCCGATCAGGTCCACGACTTCCTGGCGGCGCTTCTCCGGCTCGGCGCCCGGCAGGTCGATCTTGTTGAGGATCGGGATGATCTCGAGGCCCGCGTCCATCGCCAGGAACAGGTTCGACAGCGTCTGCGCCTGGATGCCCTGCGAGGCGTCCACGACGAGGATCGCGCCCTCGCAGGCGGCCAGCGAGCGCGAGACTTCGTAGGTGAAGTCCACGTGCCCCGGCGTGTCGATCAGGTTCAGCTCGTAGGTGACGCCGTCCTTGGCGTCGTAGGACATCCGGACGGCGTTGAGCTTGATCGTGATGCCGCGTTCGCGCTCGAGGTCGAGCGTGTCGAGCACCTGGGCCTTCATTTCACGCTTCTGGAGCATCCCCGTGGCCTCGATGAGGCGATCGGCCAGGGTGGACTTCCCGTGGTCGATGTGGGCGACGATGCAGAAGTTGCGGATCAGGTGCGGGGCGGTCACGGCGGGGTGCTCGGGGAATGGCGACGAAACAGCCTTTAAAGATATCGGGTCGCCCGCCGCAACCCAACGGCCACCCTCAGCGTCGTCGGATGGCGAACACGCGGACGAGCGGCCGGCCGTCCTCGCCCTCGGTCGCGATCGCCACCTCGCGCGCGCCGAAGTCCGTGGGCCCGAACGACGAGCCGATCCAGAGCTGTCGGCTGACGCTCAGCGAATCGAGCCAGCGTCCCTCGGCGTCGAACAGGTCGAAGGCGACGCGCGTGGTGTCGCCCTGGCTGAGCCGGACCCAGCGGCGGCCGGCCTCGTCGGCGTGGAGGAACTCGAACGCCGGCCGGCTGCTCGGGATGAGGTTGCGATCGAACGATTCACGCACGCTGACCTCGTCCCAACGCGAGTTGTTCTGCGTGACGCCTCGCACGGCCGCCTCGTGCAGCCGATCGCGCTCCGCCGCGTCAATGGCCACCGGGGACCACTGCCGTCCGAAGACGGCCACGCTGTCCTGGCCGTCCCGCGACACGCGGATGCTGTACTCGCCGCTCCAGCCCGTCAGCAGCCCGCCGCGCGGCTCGACCACGTAGTGGGCCTGCGGCGTCATCGGTACGGGCATCGACATTTGCATCTGCCCGCCGGACCGCAGCGTCCACGAGGGGGAGCGAGGCAGCCCGGCGCGCTCGTAGGCGAACACCGTGTCCGACGGGCCGCCGGCGAGCGGGATGCGGACGTAGGCCTGGCCGAACGACCGCGTGCTGTCCGGGAGCGGCGCCATCTGGCGCAGCCAAGCGCGCCCGCTGGCGTCCACGTCGATCGGCGCCCAATAGCAGCAGGTCGTCGAGACGGAGCGGAGCAAGCGCCCCTCGCGCCAGTCGAAGAGCGTGGCCCGCACGTTCATCGGATCCTGGACGATGAGCGTGTCGCCGCGCACGGTGATCCACGCCACGCGGAACTCGCCCGGACCCGCGCCGTCGCCGCCGATGCTGCGCAGGAACGCGCCGTCAGGCCCGTACACCTTGATCACCGCAGGTCGCGACTCGGCGACGAGCACCGAGCCGTCGTCGGCGATCGCCAGCGACTGCGGGTTCATCAGTTCGCCGTCGGATTCCTCCGCGGGCTGGATCTCGCGCGCAAGCTCGAGCGTCCAGCGGCCGGCTTCGAGCGGCGCGGAGGACATCGTGCGCGGAATGCCGCCGGGCAGGGTGTCCACGACGACGCTGGCGGACCGGGAGGCGGCGTCGCCGCAGGCGGCGAGCGTCAGCAGGGCGGGGAGCAGCGTGCGGAAGTTCGGACGCATTCTTCGGTCGGTGAGAGGCGGAAGGGGGCCGACGCGAGGCGCGGTGCGGCAGCGCGGCCTCGTGCATCAGACACACGCCGCGCGATTCTGGTTGCGCACGCGTTCGGGGCCTGCGTGTTCAGGGTCCCGCGTGTTCAGCGGATTGCGGAGCCCTCCGACACACGGATGTGCCAGGTCCGTAGCGAGATGAGCCCGACGGAATCCGCCACGACTTGATAGACCTGTGTGCCGTCCACCAGTCCTTGCATTCCGTCGTCCAGCACACGGGTCGCGACGAGCTGCCCGTCCGCGTCGAAGACCTCGAGGACGAACTCGAAGAGCTTGCCCCAATCGGCAAGCGAGGGGCGCGTGCGTGCCGCCTCGGCGGGCGCGGACCCTGAGCGCTGTCGCTCGACCCTGGCGGGCCCGCCGGTCATCGGCGCCCAGTTCGGATGCGCGCGCCGGCTCACCACCAGCACGCGGTCTTCGGCGTCCGTCGCGAGCATCTGCAATCGCGCCGGCGGGCGCACGACGTTGAGCGCGCCTTCGTACTTCTTGTCCGGCGGGAACCAGTCCACCGCGCGGCGAATCCAGCGCGCATCGCCGCCG
>CAZYQM010000122.1:0-6833 GCA_964649965.1 uncultured Gemmatimonas sp. | reverse complement strand
ATCATCGGCGCGCCCCTCTCTCAGCTTAGAGCTTACAGCTTACAGCTAGTTGTTCGGCAGCATCTCCGCCGCCTTCTCCTCGGAATCGATCTGGTCCGCCACCACGCGGATCAGCCCCGACGCGATGTCGTACACCCAGCCGTGCAGCATCGGCCGCTTGCCGCGCTCCCAGGCGTCGCGGATCACCGGCGTGCGCGACAGGATGCCCAACTGCTGCCGCACGTTCAGCTCGGAGAGCTTGGCCAGCTTCTCCTTCGGGTCGGTGAGCGCGGCAAGCTCGTCCTGGTGCCAGCGCAGCGTGTTGCGGATGTCCGAGAGCCAGTGGTCCACCACGCCGTTCGACGCCGGGCCCATCGCCGCCTTGAGCGCGCCGCAGTTGTCGTGGCCGCAGACGATCACGTGCGGCACGTCGAGCACGTTGATCGCGTAGTGCAGCACCGAGAGCACGTTCACGTCGGTGCTCCACACCTGGTTGCCGATGTTGCGGTGCACGAACATATCGCCGGGCAGGGCGCCGGTCATCCGCTCCAGCGGCACGCGGCTGTCGGAGCAGCCGATCATCAGGAAGTGCGGCTCCTGTCCGCCTTCCGTGCGCTTGAAGAACTCGGGGTCCTGCGCGAGCATCTCGCTCGCCCAGGCGCGGTTGTTGGCGATCAGGGACTTGAAGGATTCCACGGTTGCCTCGGGGTTACTGGAGCGACGGGGGGAACCCGACGAGCCGAAGGTCGATGTTGCGCTGGGCGGCGCTCTTGCGGAAGTTGCCGATCACCTCGAGCACGTCGGCGTCGAGGCGCCGCGTGCGGCGCGCGTCCAGCTCGATGCGCGAACCCTCGGGCAGGGACTCGAGCACGGTCGTCAGCGCCGCCTTGTGCAGGAAGTTCACGTTGTCGTGCAGCTGCAGGCGCTTGAGCACCGCGCCCGGCGGGCTCACCTCGGTGTACGGCGGACTCTGCACGGTGTCGCGCAGGATCGCGATCACGCCGACCGCGAGGCCGACCAGGATGCCGCGCAGCAGGTCCGTCACGAGGATCACGCCGACGGTGAAGAAGAACGAGAAGGCGTAGGTCCGGCCGCGCTGCAGGGCCGCCTTGAACAGCGCCGGGTTCGCCAGCTTGTAGCCGACGTGGATCAGCACGGCGGCCAGCGCCGCCAGCGGGATCGTGTTGAGCAGCCCCGGGATCGCCAGCGCCGCCACCAGCAGCCACACGCCGTGCAGCACGCCGGACCAGCGGGTCTGCGCACCGGCGCTGATGTTCGTCGCCGACCGCACGATGACGCCGGTCACGGGCAGGCCGCCGATCAGGCCGGAGATGAAGTTGCCCGTGCCCTGCGCGAGCAGCTCGCGGTCCGTGTCGGCCTCGCGGTGCCACGGGTCCATCTCGTCCGTGGCCTGCAGGGAGAGCAGGGACTCCAACGACGCCACCACCGCCAGCGTCAGCGCCACCTGCCACACCGCGGGACGCAGCATCGCGCCCCACTCGGGGAACGTGAACTGTCCGAAGAACGAGCCCAGCGACTCCGGCACCGGCACGCTCACCAGGTGCGATGGGTCGATCACGAGCTCCGGAGCGGCGACGGCGAACAGCGCGTTCAGCGCAACGCCGAGCACGACGATCACCAGCGGTGCGGGCACGCCCTTGAAGCGCCGGAGCGGCCCCTGTCCCCAGAAGAACAGCAGCGGCAGCGAGATCGCCGCCACGACCACCGCGCCCCACTGCAGGTGCTTGAAGGCCTCGACCAGGCCCGAGAACGTCGTCTCGGCGTTCGCCTGCAGGAAGGCGTCGTCGCCCATCGCGTCGGCGTCGTAGCCGACGGCGTGCGGGATCTGCTTGAGGATGAGGATCAGGCCGATCGCCGAGAGCATCCCCTTGATGACGGCGGTCGGGAAGTAGTAGCCGATCACGCCGGCGCGCAGCAGCCCGAACGCGATCTGCATCGCGCCGGCGATCACCACGGCCGCGAGGAACGCGTCGAAGCTCCCGAGTTGGCTGATCGCCGCGAGCACGATCGCCGTGAGCCCCGCCGCAGGGCCGCTGACCATCAGCTGCGAATCCGAGATCAGCCCGACGACCAAGCCGCCGACCATCCCGGCGATGATGCCGGAGAACAGCGGGGCTCCCGAAGCCAGCGCGATGCCGAGGCACAGCGGCACCGCGACGAGGAACACGACGATGGAGGCGGGAAGGTCGCGTCGCCAGGAGATCGAGGTCTGCATAGGCCGGAAGTATCTCGTGGGGACCACCGCGGCGAAACCCCGCGACGGCATCAATGTCGCACCGCCGTGACGCGCGATTGCGACTCGGCGAATCTACGCGTGACGTCACGGATTCGCTGGACCGCTGCGCGCTCCCTTTCCTATTAATTCGCGCGTGGCGCGGCGCTCAGATGCCGAGCGCGAGCTGCGCGCCGATCGATGCGGTGTCGAGCGCCGCCAGCGCATCCGGGCTGCGCCCGGCGGCAGGCTTCGCAGTCACGCGCACGCGCGCACGCGCCAGCGCGTCCTGCACCGTGCGCGCCGCCAGCGCCGGCACGTTGTTCGACTCGCTGAGGTGCAGCAGTGCGAGCGTGCGCAGTCCCGGATGCGCGAGTCGCACGGCCAGCGCCGCGGCCTCGTCGTTGTTCAGGTGGCCGCGCCCGCCACGGATGCGCGTCTGAAGCGCGGGCGGATACGGCCCGTTGCGCAGCATCGCCACGTCGTGATTCGCTTCGAGGCAGAGCGCATCGCAGCGCGCGAACAGCGTCTCCAGCGCCGGCGGCACGGCGCCGAGGTCGTGTGCGATGCCCACGCGCGCCCCGCTCGCCGTCGCCGTCAACGCCACCGCCATCGGTTCGCGCGCGTCGTGCGGGATCGCCGTGCACTCCAGCGTGAAGGCGCCGACATCCACCGCCGTGCCCGTGGCCATCGTCACGCGCTGCTTGGCCGGGATGTCGCGCAGGGCCGCGTGCGTGCCGGCGCTCGCGTACACGGGCCAGCGCCACTTGTGCTGCGCCTTCGCCGCGCCGTCGGCGTGATCCTGGTGCTCGTGCGTGAGGATCAGCGCCTCGATCATCTCGGGCACGAGGCCGATGGCCTTCAACCGAGTCACCAACGCGCGTGGCCCGAAACCGCAGTCCACCAGCACCGCCCGACCGCCGCTCGCGACGACGATCGCATTGCCGCGGCTGCCCGAGCCCAGCGACCAGATCCTCACGCGCCGTCGCGGGCGGCGAAGACGCGCGTCCAGTGGACGCCGGCCTCGGCGGAGGGCTCGACGCCGCGCCGCCCCATCACGCGCGCGGCGACGACGAGGAAGCGATCCAGCGCGAAGGTCTCCCAGGGCTCGCCATCGCCCCAGCCGAACGGCGGCACCACCTTCGGCGGCATCCGCGTGCCGAAGAGGTTCGCCGCCGCGCCGATCACGCTGCCCGTGTTCAATCGCGTGCCGATGCCGGTCTTCGCGTGGTCGCCGACGAGGCTGCCGAGGAACTGCTGCCCCGTGCGCTGCACACCGCGCGGCGTCCACATCGTCACTTCGCCGTACGAGTTCTTCAGGTTGCTCGTGATCGTGCCGGCGCCGAGGTTGGCCCAGCGTCCGATCACGCTGTGGCCGACGAAACCGTCGTGCCCCTTGTTCGCGTGGCCGAGCATCACCGTCACGCTCATCTCGCCGCTCACCTTCACGGCGGGGCCGATGCTGCAGCAGGCGAGACGCCCGCCCATCACGCTGCTGCCCGCGCCGATCACGCAGGGGCCGACGATGCGCGTGAAGGCCATCACCTGCGCGCCGCGCTCGATCACCACTGGGCCCGCCGTCGTGTCGGCGACCACGTAGGGTTCAATCGTCGCGTCGGCGGCGACGTGCACGGCGTGTGGCCCGAGTACCTGGATGCCGCGTGCGTCGGGATCGGCGGGCAACAGCGCCGCCGCGTCGGCGGCGACCAGCGCCGGCAGCAGCGCGACGATGTCCCAGGCGTGCTCCAGCCACCAGCCGCCGATCTCCACCGCCTCGCCCTCCGCGAGCTCGTCGAGCGGCGTTGTGCCGGCCGCGAGGTCGGCGACGGCGACGTCCGTCGCGAGGCGCACGGCCGCGATGCGACCGGCGCAGTGGATCGTCGTCGCGTCGCCGGCCAGCGTCCACGCGTCGAGCCGCGGCGCGCAGCGCGCGTTCACCAGCCAGGTGCCCGCCGCCAGCGTCCCCGCCGCCGCCGGCGGTGCGTCGAACTCGGCGAACTGCCCCAGGTGCGCGGCGCCGATGAAGCCCGTCGCCGGCAGCGCGAGGGCGCGCGCCCAGCGTTCGCGCGTGAGCGATGCGCCAGCCCGCAGCTCGCCGGCTGGACGCGTGAGGGCGAACGGCGCGAAGTCGCGCGCCGTCGCGTCGTCGTAGAGGACGAAGCTCGTCATCGTTGGTCGCGGACCTCCGCCGGGAGTGCGTCGAGCATCTGCTTGAGTTGAGCGGCGTGCGCCACGGTCGTCACCATCGTCAGGCCGTCGCGCACGACGACGACGAGATCCTGCACGCCATAGAGCACCACGCGCCCGCGCTCGGCGTGGACGACGTTGTCGCGCGCCTGCACGAGATGCACGTCGCCGTGCGTCGCATTGCCGAAGGCGTCGCGCGGCCGCACGCGGCGCAGGGCCCCCCAGGTGCCGACGTCGTCCCAACCGAAGCCGCCGCGCACCACCGCGACCTTCGCGCTGCGTTCGAGCACACCGACGTCCACACTTACCGTGTCACGCACGGCGCCGAAGAACGCCTCGCGGCCGCTGGGGGCGGCGGTCAGCGCGGCGGCGAGCTAGGTCTCGGCGCGCCACGCGAAGATGCCGGAGTTCCACAGGCAGCCCCGTGCGACGAGTCGCTCCGCCGTCGCACGATCCGGCTTCTCGAGAAACCGCGCCACGCGCGCGCAGTCTGCATCGAGGGCGGCGCCCGGTGCGATGTAGCCGAGTCCGGGGTTCGCTTCGGTAGGGATGATGCCCACCGTGACCAGTGCATCGTGCGCGACGGCGCTGCGCACCGCCGTGTCGAGCACGGCGCGGAACGCGGCATCGTCACCGATTGCCGCGTCGGCGTGCACGGAGAGCATCGCCGCGCCCGGCCCGCCGAGGCGGCGAACCTCGAGGGCCGCCCAGGCCAGCGCGGCCGCCGTGCCGGCGGCACGGGGCTCCTCCAGCACCTGCGACGCCGCCATCCACGGCAGCGTCGCGCGGATCGCCGGCGCCAACTGGCTGCTCGTGAGGATGAGGATGCGGTCGCGCGGCACGAGGCCGTCGAGGCGGGCGACGGTGTCCTCGAGCATCGTCTGCGCGCCGACGAGCGGCAGCAGCTGCTTGGGACGCTCCGGCGTGGACAGCGGCCAGAAGCGCGAGCCGACGCCACCGGCCAGCACCACGGCATACGGCGCGGCGCTCATCGCCCGGATTCCACGAGCTCGGTGACGCGCGCCAGCAGGCGCTTGGGGCTGAACGGCTTGGTCATAAACTCATCGGCGCCGCGGCGGCGGGCGTCCTGTTCCTGGGAATCCTGGCCGGCCGCGGTGAGGATCAGGCAGGGCAGGTGGGCGAAGCGTACATCGGCGCGCACGCGCTCGAGGACTTCGAGGCCGGAGAGCCGCGGCATCATCAGGTCGAGGATCAGCAGGCCGGCCGACGGATCGCGTTCCAGCGCCTCGAGGGCCTCGGCCCCGTCGTAGACGAGGTCCACGGAGAACGGCCCCTGCTCGAGCTTCGTCTTGATGATGCGGCCGATGTGCGGCTCGTCGTCGGCGACGAGGATCCGGGTGCGCGTGTCGGGAGCCGGCGGGACCACGGCAGCCGCCGTCAGACGAGCGCCGCGAGGCCCGCGCGGTGACGCCGGATGTCGTACACGAGCGCGCCGAGGTTCGCGTCCGAGCGGACGAGGACCAGCAGGATCGCGTCGGCGGACATCGCCGCCAGGACCACGGTGGCGTCCTGGTGCTCGAGGATCGCCGTCTGCAGCGCGCCGGCGCCCGCCGCCGCCCCGAGGTCATCCGCGAACTGCAGGATCGACGGCACGTGCGCGGCCACCTGCTCGGCGTCGACGCCGGCGTTGGCGTCGTGGTCGATCAACAGCCCGTCACGGCCGAGGACGGCGGCAGCGGTCACGCCGTCGAATCGGCGGAGGGTCGCAACGAGGTCGCGGATCGTGGCCAAACGTCGCTCCGTGAAGGGAGCGTGGAAGTTCGTCCCCGCCCAGAGGCAAGTCAAGCACGCGTCGCTTGATGGAAGTGCCGCCAGCGGGGTAGTTTATGGCGTGCACACCACGACTCCCGTTCGCCGTCCCCTGCGCCGCGCCGCGGCCGCAGCTGCGTTGCTCGTCGCCGCCTTCGGCCTGGGCTGCGGGCCCGACCCCTTCGCGCCGCGCGCGGACACGCCCATCGTCCGCACCATCTTCACGGTCTGGGCCATCTCCGGTTCGCCGACGCCGTATCCCACGGGATACTCGGTGCAAAGCAACGCGACCGTGCGGCTCGAGCCCTCCGGGGCCTTCGACCTCGCCTTCGACATCACGCCGGAGGGCAAGCTGCGCGTGCTGCCGGTGAAGGAAGTCGTGAACCCGATTTCCGGCGCACGCTCGATCGGCATCCAGGTGCCGGGCGTGCCGTACGCGGACATCGCGTCGGCGCCGCGCACCGGCTATGCCCTCGATTCGATCATCGAGCTCGAGGTCGGCGGGGCCTTCGTCGTGCAGGTGCCGTCGCAGCTCTGCGGCTTCAGCGGGCAGCCGATCATCTACGCGAAGTTCAACGTGGACACGATCGTGCCGGCCGACCGTCGTGCCTTCCTCTCGGGCCGCATCAATCCGAACTGCGGGTTCCGGTCGTTCGCCGACGGC
>CAZYQM010000121.1:6395-6841 GCA_964649965.1 uncultured Gemmatimonas sp. | reverse complement strand
CGCGATAGCCAGGGCCGGGGCCGCCGGTCGGCGCGCCGCCGCGCGTGCCGCCGTACATCCCCATCCCGCCGAAGCCGCGCCCACCGCCGCGGTTCCAGTCAAACGGCGTGCAGGCCGTGCTGTTGTCCTGCTGCGAACCGCACACGTGGAACGGGATGTGCGCGGTGGTGATCACGTGATAGAACTGCGCCGTCGGGAAGTCCTGCGCGGTCCAGTTGCGCCCGGTGTTGGTCGTCACGGCGCCGCCGCCGTCGTTCGCCACGACCAGGTGCGCCGGGTCGTCCGGATCGATCCAGAGGTCGTGGAAGTCACCGTGGCCCCAGGAGTCGCGCGACCGCACGGAGTAGAGCTGGCTGAGCACTCCCCAGGCGCGATCGGTCAGCTCGGCCGGCTGCCCCTGGCTCTGCGGTGCGATCACGAGGAGGGCGGTCGCGACGCGGTCGCCC
>CAZYQM010000121.1:251-6385 GCA_964649965.1 uncultured Gemmatimonas sp. | reverse complement strand
GGAAGTCACCGTGCGTGCCGTTGCCGATGCTCGAGAGCGTCTTACCCTGGTCCTCCGAGCGGAAGAGCGACGTGTTCTGCGCGTACACCACGTCGGCGTTCTGGTGGTCGGCAAAGAGGTGCGTGTAATAGAAGGCGCGCTGGCGGATCGAGCGGCTGTCGTTCATCAGCGTCCAGCTTCGCCCGCCGTCGTCGCTCTTGAAGAGGCCGCCGTTGTCGTTCTCCACGAGCGCGTACACGCGCTGCGGGTTCGCCGCCGTGAGCGCGATGCCGATGCGGCCCACCAAGCCCGCGGGCAATCCGCGGTTGCGCGTGATCTCCGTCCAGGTCTCGCCGCCGTCGGTGCTCTTGAAGAGGCCGGAGCCCGGCCCGCCCGACGACATCTGGTACTCCTTGCGATACGCCTCCCACAGCGCCGCGTAGAGCACGTTCGGATTCGTGCGGTCCACCGCGATCTCCACGGCCCCGGAGCGCGCGTCGCGGAAGAGCACGCGACGCCAGCTGCGTCCGCCGTCCGTCGTCTTGTATACGCCGCGCTCCTCGCTCGGCACGCCGTATTCGCCGAAGACCGCGACCCACACGATGTCGGGATTGGTGGGATGGATGCGGATCTTCGAGATCGCGTCCGCGTTGCGGAAGCCCATATGCGTCCAGGTCTTGCCCGCATCGGTGGACTTATAGACGCCGTCGCCCGGCATAATGTTGCCGCGGATCGCCGACTCGCCCATCCCGATCCACACCTGGTCGGGATGCGACTCGCTCACTGCCACTGCACCGACGGACGCCGAGGTCACCTGTCCATCGGTGACGGGGAACCAGGTCTCGCCGCCGTCCATCGTCTTCCACAGTCCGCCGCCCGTCGCGCCGAAGTACGCCTCCTGCGGACGGCCGACGACGCCGCTCGCGGCAATCGAGCGTCCGCCGCGGTCAGGACCGATGTTGCGCCAGCGGAACTCCTGCAGCAGGCCGTTGTCGAGCGTCACGCGCTCGTATGACTGTGCCGCAAGCGTCAACGGCAGCGCGAGGAGCGCCGCGGCGAGGGCGCGCAGCGGGCGGAGAAAGGCGCGGGGCATAGGCGGGGGTCTCGTGCGGTGGTGGGGCTTGGCGGGACGGACACGCGATCCCACAACGTTGCGTCAAGGCGGACCGTTGTGCAAAATCGCTGCGGCCCCTTCACTCCACGCTCCACCCGCCTCCGCGTGCCCCATCGCCTCCGCCGCCTCCGCGTCACGCTGCTCCCGCTCGCGTTGCTCGCCTGCGGCGACCGCCCCGCCCCCGTGCCGCCCAGCGTGCTCGAGCTCGCGTCGGCGTGGAGCGGCGGCCGCAGCGACCCCGTGTGCGGCAACCGTGGACCGCGCGGCGAGTACCTCGGCCCGCTGCCCGGCGCCGAACACTGCCAGTGGCCGACCGTCACGCGGGGGCGCGAGTTCGGCACGGTCTTCGCCACGCGCGATTCCGCGAACGGGTGGATCGGCGTCACGTGGGAGCGCGTGTTCGTGGACACGGCGCGCGTACAGGTGATGCTCGATTCGCTCGACGCGTCCTTCGTCGCCTCGGGCCTGTTCGCGCACCGCTGCTCGACGGGCGGGCGACGCTGGCAGGCGCCTGGGCTCGTGGTGCAAACGATGCCGCCGACGCCCCGCCCCGCTGGAGGGTTCGTCGTGTCCGTGATCGTGACCAAGTGGGAGGCGGCGGTGCCGACGCTGTTCTGTCCGGACGCGCCGCCTGTCACCGATCCGGCCCCGCGCGCATAGGGTGCGGGAGGCCATCGTCGTCGTCGCCCACGCTCGCGTGGGAGTCTCGCTATGCTTCAACTGATGCTCCGCCTCGTCGCGTTGCGTCCAACGCTGTCCTCGCGATCCTCGGCATTCCGCTACCTGACTAGATGAATCCCTGCTCCTGCACCGCAGCGCACGACAGCCGGCGCGTCGTCCTCACCGGCGGTCCCGGCGCCGGCAAGTCAGCCGTGCTCGAGCTGGCGCGCCTCTTCTTCTGCCGACACCTCGTGACCCTGCCCGAAGCCGCGGGCATCGTCTTCGGCGGCCGCTTCCCGCGCAACCACCGCGTCGAGATCCGTCAGGCCGCGCAGCGCGCGATCTATCACGTGCAGCGCGAACTCGAGGCCACGGCGGCGCTCGACAACGCGGCGATGCTGCTCTGCGACCGCGGTACGCCCGACGGTTCGGCGTACTGGATGGGCGATGGCGACCTCTGGTCCGCGGTCGGCACCACGCAGGAGGCCGAACTGGCGCGCTACCACGCCGTCATCCTGCTGCGCACGCCGTCCGCGGTCGAGGCCTACGACCAACGCAATCCGCTGCGCATCGAGACGCAGGACGAGGCGCGGGCGATCGACGCGCAGATCGCGGCGGCGTGGGCGAAGCATCCGCTCGTGTACGAGATTCCCGCGACCGAGGATTTCCTGTCCAAGGCGGCCCACGCGCTGCAGCATCTGCGGGAATTGATGCCGGAGTGCTGCCGCAATGCCGTGCCGCCGTTTCGCTGGCCCGTCTAGGGCGTAGGACCTGCGGCGGAGCGGTCACCCTCACCGGAGCATCCGATGCAGCAGGGCTACTTCGCAGGAATGCTCGCGTTTCTCTATCGCGAGACCGTGGACGGTCAGCGCGTCGTGGCGCGGCGCATCGCCCCGCTGCTCCCCGCGCGGTGGCTGCTCGTGACGCCGGAGAACCAGGCACGCTTCGAGCGTCGCCACAAGCAGTCGCACGTCGCGGCGATGCTCGCCCTCGCCCTCGCGGCGCAGTCTGCCGGCGACGATGCCTCGCTGTGGCGAATGATCGGCACGGTGTTCGTCGTCGGCTCCGTCGCGATGCTCCTGGCGCAGTGGTGGGCCACGGCGGGCCTGCCGCGATACGAGGGCGGCGAGTCGTCACTGGTTCCCGTGACGCGCTCGGAGATCTCTGAGCGTCAAGCGCGTGCGATGGGGCCGCGCACGCGCGTCGCGTTCGTCATCGTGGCGTGCGTGCTGGCGATTCCGGCGCTGCTGGCCGCGCTGGTGGAAGGCTACTGGCTCGGCTGGGTGGGCGTCGTGCTCTGGGGCGGGATGGCCGTGTACTTTTGGCGACAGCACGTGCGGATCCGTGATGGCGCCGAGCGCGGCGCCGCGAGCGCGGCGTCGTAGCAGGGTTCGACGAGCCGGAGCTCAGCCACCGCGTCCGGCGTCGAGCGCCGCAAGCCGCCGCCGCTCGAAGGCCTCCAGCAATAGCTCGATCCCGAACGCGAACTCCGCCCCGTGGTCATATCCGGCGGCGAGCGCGTCCTGCGTGACCGCCGTGAGATGCGGATACCGATCGGCCATCTGTCGCAACAGGTCCTCGCCGACCTCCTGCAGGCTGTCGTCGTCGCGGAACGCGAGGCTGTGCTCCTGGAGGATGTATCCATAGATGTACGCGTCGAGCATCGAGAACGCGCGCATCGCGAGCTGGTTGGAGAAACCGGCCGCCCGCAGGGCGCCGAGGATGCTGTCGAAATACGTCAATCGCCGCGGACTGGAATCCTGTGCCCGCGACTCGAGCAGGCCGACGGCCCAGGGATGCGTCGCGAACACCGCGCGCGCCGACTCCGCGCGGCGCCGCATCCCCGCTCTCCAGTCATCACCCGGCTCCGGAAGCGCGATGGCTTCGAGCACGCGCTCGACGACACCGTCGAGGATGTCGTCCTTGTCGCGGACGTGCTTGTAGAGCGACATCGCCTCCACGCCCATCGCCTGGCCGAGTCGGCGCATTGTGATGGCGCCGAGGCCCTCGGCGTCGGCGAGCGTGATGGCGGCATCGAGGATGCGCGGGCGGGAGAGGGGCAGGCGCTTCTTGCGAGTAGGCATCGGGGCGAAACCTTGACAGGGTTACAGCGTAAGCCTAGCTTACACCGTCAGCTTACATTGTAATCCCAATCTCCACCGGAGGGAATCCCCCGTGCGTGCCGTCATACAGTCTGCCTTCGGGCCTGCAAGCAGCGTCCTCGCCGTCCAAGACGTCCCCGCCCCGACCCCAGCCGCGGGCGAGGCGCTCGTACGCGTCATCGCCGCCGGCGTCGCCAAGGGCAACTGGCTCGTCACTCACGGACTGCCACTCATCGCGCGGCCATCCTATGGATTCACCCGCCCCAGCGCGCCGATCGCTGGCCTGCAGTTCGCCGGGATCATCGAGTTCCTGCCTGAGGGCGAGTCATCGCTCCACGTCGGCGACGCCGTCTTCGGCCAACACAGCGGCAGCTTCGCCGAGCTCGTCGCCGCGCCGGTGCAACTGCTCGCGCGCAAGCCGGCGAACGTCTCGTTCGAGCAAGCCGCGTCGGCGCCGATCCCGGGCATCGCCGCCCTGCAGGCGCTGCGCGCGGCCGACGTCGCACCTGGCGCTCGCGTCCTCGTCGTGGGCGCATCGGGCGGCGTCGGATCCTACGTCGTGCAGATGGCCAAGGGAGTCGGCGCGCACGTGACGGGCGTCGCCAGCACGAGGAACCTCGAGCGACTGCAGGCATTCGGCGCCGACGAGACAATCGACTACACGCGCGAGGACATCGACGCGCGAGGCGAGCCGTACCACGTGGTCATCGACATCGCCGGGAACCGTCGCATCTCGGCATTGCGTCGCGTCCTCACGCCGACCGGCACGCTGGTGATCGTCGGCGGGAGCGGCGGTCGGTTGACGATGGGCTTCGAGCGGACGGTCGGCGCGATGCTCCTTGACCGCTTCGTGTCGCATCGCATCGTCGGCCTGCTCTCGCAGCCGAACCGCGACGACCTCGCGGCGCTGGCCGACCTGATGGCCCGCGGCGTCGTGCGGCCGGAGGTCGCGCCGGCGCTTCCCCTCGAACAGGCGAGCGACGCCGTCGAACGCGCGGGGCGCGGCGACGGCGCCGGCGGACTCGTCCTCGTCCCCTGACCGGAGCCACCCGTGACGACCCCTGACCTGAATCGCTACGCCCGCGTCATCGGCGCGCTGTACATCAGTCTCTTCATCCTCGGCCCGATGGTCTTCCTCGGCGGCAAGGGCGCGGTGTTCGTGGCCGGCGACGCCGCAGCCACCGCCGCCAACGTCCAGGCGATGGGCGACGGCTACCGTTTCGGGATGGGCATCGAGGCGCTGATCTTCCTCATCGAGGTGCTGCTCTCGGGCCTTCTCTACGTGATGTTCCGCGGCGTGAACGTCGCGGTGTCGTTCGCCGCCGCGCTGGCGCGCGTCGGCGAGGCGGTGTTGCAGGGCGCCAACCTGCTCACCAGCGCCTTGGTGCTCGGCGGCGCCGGCGGCGCGCTGACGGCGTTCTCGGTGGAGCAGCGCGACCAACTGCTCCAGCTCTTCCAGCAGGCAAACGGCGCGATGGTCCTCGTGTGGGGGCTGTTCTTCGGCTTCCACGTGCTGCTGCTCGCGTGGCTCGTGTACCGATCCGGCTTCCTCCCGCGCTGGATCGGCGGGTTGCTCTTCGTGGCCGGTGCGGGCTATCTCTCGCAGAGTTTCGGGGTGTTGCTCGTGCCCGCGTGGGCTCCGCTGCTCGACACCGTCGTCGTCGCGACCGCGGTGCCGGGGGAGCTCGCGTTGACGCTGTGGTTGCTCATCAAGGGAGTGCGGATTTGAAGCGTGTCGCCGCCGGCGTCGTCGCCCTGGTCGTGTCGCTTTGGACGACCGTCTATTGGGTCGAAGCGGAGAAGGAGATCGTCGTGCTCTGCGGCTTGAGCCGCGTGGGGACGCCGGTCGGTGAGGTGCAACGCCTGCACGGCACCGCAAGCTTGGCGACGCTTCGCGTTGACAGCGCGACGACGCGCCGCACCACTCAGATGTCGAGCGCCCGCAATCTCTCCCTGACCTCGTGCCGCGTCGTGCTGACGGACAGCACGGTGTCCGACTCGGAGTACGATGAGCGGCTGCGACTCGCGCCGTTGGTCGGGCTGCGGCGCTCGTTGGGCGTCGAAGACCGCGTGCCTGCCGCCGCGCTCGAAGGCGTCGCGCCGCAGTCGATTGTCGGCGAGGTCATCGTCGGCACCGTGCTCCTGCTCTGCCTCGGGGCCTTCGTCGCTGCGCTCGGACTCGCCACCCAACGGCACCGGTGGGCGAAGGCCATCGTACTCCTGCTGCTGATTGACGTCGGCGTCATCCTGCTGATCGGCAGCTGAGCGGCGGCAGCGAA
>CAZYQM010000121.1:0-241 GCA_964649965.1 uncultured Gemmatimonas sp. | reverse complement strand
TTGAGTCACGGTCCCTTACCGCCACCAATGCTCCCCTACGCCTTCTACAAGCTCGTCCACATCCTCGGCATCGCCCTCACGCTCGTCGCGCTCGGAGGGATGACTGTCCACGCACTCAACGGCGGACTCAAGGCGGATAACGCCGCCCGCAAGCTGCTGATCGCGATGCACGGCGTGGGCGTGTTCTTCATCCTGCTCGGCGGCTTCGGCCTGCTCGCTCGCATCGGCTTCGCGCACGGCA
>CAZYQM010000120.1:5429-6859 GCA_964649965.1 uncultured Gemmatimonas sp. | reverse complement strand
CTCGCCGCTGTATGCCCTCCGCGAGGTCTTCAGCCACAAGTACGGGATCACGGCGACGCCCGAGCACGTGCTCGGCGTGCTCTCGCTGGTGTTCTGGGCCTTGGTGCTCGTGATCACCGTGAAGTACATCGTGTTCATCCTGCGTGCGGACAACCGCGGAGAGGGCGGCATCCTCGCGATGCTCGCCCTCATCTTGCAGAAGGCCCCGGGCAAGCGCTCCAATCGCTTCCTCGTGATCGCGCTCGGCCTGCTCGGCGCGGCCCTGCTCTACGGTGACGGGATGATCACGCCGGCCATCTCCGTGCTCTCGGCGATGGAGGGGCTCACCGTCGTCTCGCCGGCGTTCGACGTGTTGGTCGTACCTCTGGCCTCGGTCATCCTCGTCGGGCTTTTCGTGGCGCAGAAGTTCGGCACCGCGCGCGTCGGCGCTCTGTTCGGTCCGATCACGATGCTGTGGTTCGTGGTCATCGCCACGCTCGGCGCGATCTCGCTGGTCGAGCACCCGCGTGTGCTCGTCGCGGTGAACCCCATCTACGCGATTCGCTTCTTCCAGGACGTCGGCAGCGCCGGCTTCTTCATTATGGGCGCCGTCGTGCTCGTCGTGACCGGCGGCGAGGCCTTGTATGCCGATATGGGGCACTTTGGCAAGCGCCCTATCCGCGTCGCGTGGCTGGCGGTCGCGCTGCCCGCACTGATGCTCAACTACTTCGGTCAGGGCGCGCTCCTCCTCACCGATCCCACCGCGATCGAGAATCCGTTCTTCCTGCTCGCGCCGCGCGCCCTGCTGTATCCGATGGTCGCCCTCGCGACGATGGCCACGGTGATCGCATCGCAGGCGATGATCTCCGGTGCCTTTTCCATCACGCAGCAGTGCATCCAGCTCGGCTATTCGCCGCGGATGACGATCACGCACACGTCGGCGCGCGAGTTCGGGCAGATCTACATCCCAGAGGTCAACGCCGCGCTCGCCGTCGGCTGCCTGATGATGGTGTTCGGCTTCCGTAGTTCCGAAGCCCTCGGTGCGGCCTACGGCATCGCCGTCACGGGCACGTTCGTGTTGAGCACGACGCTCTACAGCATCATCGCGCTGCGACGCTGGAACTGGCCGCTCTGGCGGGTGCTCGCCTTCCTCGTGGTCTTCGGCGTCATCGACCTGACGCTGTTCAGCGCCAGCGCCTCGAAGTTCGTGCACGGCGGCTGGGTGCCGATCGCCATCGCGCTCGCCATCTTCACGATGATGACCACCTGGAAGCGCGGGCGGGCCATCCTCACCGAGCGGATGCAGGACATCTCGCTGCCGCTCGAGACCTTCCTCGCCGACATCGGCGACCACCCGCGCACCCGCGTGCCCGGCACCGCGGTGTTTATGACCTCGGAGAGCCAAGGCACGCCCGTCGTGCTCCTGCACCACCTCAAGCACAACAAGGTGC
>CAZYQM010000120.1:0-5419 GCA_964649965.1 uncultured Gemmatimonas sp. | reverse complement strand
CATCCGCACCGCCGGCGTCCCCGAGACACAGCGGCACGAGCGCGTGAGCATCGAGGCGCTGGCCCACGGCTTCTTCCGCGTCATCGGCACCTACGGGTTTATGGAGAGCCCCGACGTGAAGGAGATCCTGCAGCGCTGCCGCGATGCCGGCATCGCCGCCCGGCCGCTCGACACCAGCTACTACCTCGGCCGCGAACAGCTCATCGCACGCAGCGGGCCTTGGAAGAAGGGCGCGATGTCGATGAACATCTTCCGCAAGCAGCTTTTCGCGGTGATGGCGCGAAACGCCCGCAGCGCGACGCAGTACTTCCAGTTGCCGCCCAATCGCGTGGTCGAGCTCGGGACGCAGATCGAGTTCTGAGCGACGCGCCGCCTAGCGGCGCCGGATCGCGAGCGTCATCGAGCCGTCCCCCGCTTCGCCGAGCACCGTGACGGTGATGTCCGGCGAAGCCAGCGTGAGTGTGTCGCCGACCTGGAACGGAGCGTTCCATTTCGGGCCGCAGCGGTCCTGCTCTGCGCCGGCGGCGCTGCTGCGCGCCTCGCGCACGACCACCGGTCCCTCGCCCGTGGCGACACTGCCGTCGACGTCGTACGCCAGCAGGCCGCCGGCGCAGATATGTGCGTCGAGACCGACTGCACGACGCACCTCGAGGAACGTGAGCGTCGAGACGCCGTCTCGCAGTCCCATCGCGCGCAGATCCCCCGGCGCGGACAGCGCGGCGAGCCGCACCACGGCGCCGAACGGCTGCGGCGGCGGGCACAGCATCTCCGCGGCCGGCATCGCACCGACGAAGTGTCGCTCTGCGGCCGTCCACGCCGAACCCGGGGACGCGAAGCCCATAAACGACCACCCGCCGGTGAACCGCAGTCCATCCACCGGGTCGCTCGCCTCGTAGGCGTAGAGATCGGGCAAGCCGAAGACGTGACCCGTCTCGTGGGCGACGATCTTCGCGCCGTAGTCCGTCCACTCGGGATACGTGTAGTACACGTCGCCACCAAAGGTGACGAAGCGATGCAACTCGCGACCGTCGCGGGGCGGCAGCTGCCAGAAGTCACCGAGCGCCAGCGTCATCGTCCCGGAGACCACCTTGGGGTCGTTCGGCGAGCTGCGGAAGATCCACACCGCGTCGATGTCGGCGAAGTCGTAACTCGGCTCGAATCGCGCCAGCACGGTGTCGATGTACGCACGCTGCGACGCGAAATCCGACCAGCTCAGGTCCGCGGCGAGTTCCGGCATCCGCAGCCAGTCCGCAGAGGGGATGACATCGAAGTCGAGGGCACCGTCCGTGGTCTGCTCCAGCATCGCAAGCGACGGTACGACGATGCTGTTCATCGTGGCGTCCACCGTCTGCGTGGCGGGAAAGTCCGGGAAATCCACGAAGAGCGCCGCGACACGCACCGGACGATGCGACGGCGCGAAGCGCAGCGTATCGCGCGGCGGGAACCCATCGAACTGCCCGGCCGTGAATCCGCAGGATGCGGGAGCGAGGCCGGAGACGGGAATGTCACGCTGCGTGCCGCCGGACGAGACGCGAACTGCGTGCGCACCCGCGGCCGCCAGCCACGTCGCGCGCGCGCGGCCCTGCGCATCCGTGGTGGAGTCCACGGAAAGCATCGCGCCGGCTCCCGGCGCCCACGCCACCGAGGCCCCGGGGCGTGGCGTCCCCACGGGATCCTCAATGCGGACGACGAGCGAATCAAGGGCCGCGTACCCGGCCAGCCCCACCAGCGCGTCGCCGCCGAGCACGATGACCGCTGGGGTAATGTCGAAGCTCGCGCTTGAGCCGGGCGCGAGTCCGGGTGACGACGCCTGCAACGTGTACGACGCCCCTGCGCGATCGACCGTGATGTCATCGAACGTCGCGACGCCGTTGACGGCCGCGCGCACGAACGTTCCGCCGAGCACGGCGCCCGCGCTGCCGCCGACGAGGCTCAGCGTGACCGGCGCACTCGAGCTCGTGACCGTCGCACCGCCGGCATCGCGCACGGTGACCTGGATCGACGGTCCCAGCGTGCGACCGGCTTCGTTTGCGGTGGGTGCAGGACCGAACGCCAGCGTCGTGGCGACGGGTGGCGCGGGCTCCGCCGGATTCGAGTCCGGACTGCAGGCAAGCAGCACCAACGGACCAAGGAGCCACGACCTTCGACAGCACGCAGATAGCATCGACGAAATCCCTGCAGGGTCGAGGCGAACATAGCCCGCACCCTTCGGCATCGTAAGAGCGGCAGGGTCGCGACATCCCCCGCCCCATCGCCCGGAAAGAGGATAACTTCCACGTCGGTTGTGAGACTGCGGTACGCCTCTGTCATCCGTCCACCGACTAATCCAATGCTCAGAGCTCTCCTCGCGCTCCTGCTCGTCGCCCTGCCGCTCAGCGCCCAGCACCCCTGGGACGACCCGCTCCGCGACGACGCCAAGTTCTCCTTCTACGACCGCGGCCCCTATCGCCAGGACGTCCCGCGCCCGGAGAGCATCCTCGGCTACAACGTCGGCAGCTGGCACACGCAGTACCACCTGCAGGAACGCGTGCTGCTCGCCATCGCCGAGTCGGCCAAGGACCGCGTGCGCGTCGAGGAGATCGGCGTGAGCAACGAGCGCCGCACGATGCGCATCTACATCGTGTCGTCGCCGGAGAACATCGCGCGGCTCGACGCCATCCGTGCCGACTTGGACCGCATCGCCGACCCGCGCGGTGCCACGCAGTCGCAGATTGACGCCGTGATCGCCCGCACGCCGGCCGTCGTGTGGTTCTCCGGCTCCGTGCACGGCGACGAGGTGCCGGGCTTCGAGGCCTCGATGCAGCTGCTGTATCACTTCGCGGCGAGCAACGAGCCCGCGACGCTCGAGCACCTCAAGAACGCCATCGTCATCATCAACCCCAGCTCGAACCCCGACGGTCACGAGCGCTTCTCCGTGTGGAGCAACTCCGTCGCCGTCGGTAGCCCCGAGGGCAGCGCACTCGAGCAGCAGCGTGGCCAGCCCTGGGCCACGCGCGGTCGCTTCAATCACTACCGGTTCGATATGAACCGCGACCTGATGGCCATCACGCAGCGTGAGGTGCAGGCCATCACCGGCGGAATGCTGCGCTGGCACCCGATGGTCACCGCCGACCTGCACGGCTACACGTCGACGTTCTATATGGCGCCGGCGGCGCGCCCTGTGAACACGAACATCTCCGGCTGGCCCTTCAAGTGGAGCGAGGCCGTGGGCCGCGGCAACGCCGATGCCTTCGACCGCTACGGCTGGCTGTACTTCGTGCGCGACGCCTTCGACCTGTACTATCCCGGATACTACGACTCCTGGCCGTCTCTGAACGGCGCGATGGGCACGACCTACGAGACCGACGGCGGCCCGGCCCTGCTGCAGTACCGCGAGGACGGCACGCTGCTCTCACTGCGCGACGGCATCAGCAAGCACTACGTCGCCAGCATCGCGACCTTCGAGACGGCCGCGTCGCGTGCCCGCGAGATGGTCCGCGACTACGCCGCCTTCCGCGCCAAGGCCGTCACCGACGGCCGCAACGGCACCATCAAGCGCGTCGTCTTCGTGCCGGGCAATGACCCGATACGCGCCGCCGAGCTGGCCGCCGCGCTGATGCGCTCGGGCATCGAGGTCACGCGCACGACCGCTGCCTTCAACAGCGCCCGCGCCTCCAGCTACACCGAGGATGGCACGCGCGCCCGCAGCTTCCCCGCGGGTTCCTACGTGGTGGACCTCGCGCAGCCGCAGGGCAAGCTCGCCAAGGCGCTGCTCGAAGCCGACCCCGAGCTCGACCCCGTCTTCGCCCGTGAGCAGGTCGCCAAGTTCGAACGCAACAAGCAGCGCTCGCAGAACGGCGATGACACCGAGGGCTACGAGTTCTACGACGTCTCCGCCTGGGCGCTGCCCGTCGCCTACGGCGTCGAGGCCTATTGGACGGAGGACGCTCCCGCCGTGCAGGGGCAGCCGCTCTCGCTCGCCAACGGCGTGAAGATGGGCGCCGAAGTACTGCCGCACGCGATCAGCGGCGGCATCGTCGAAGGTCGCGACGCGCGCTCGGCCTACCTCTGGCGCAACGACCGCAACAACGCCGCCAAGCTCGCCGCGCAGCTGATGCAGGAGGGCTTCCGCGTCGCCATCGCCGCGCAGCCCATCCAGACGGCCAACACCACCTGGCCCCGCGGCACCTGGGTCGTGCGCGTCTCGCGCAACGAGCCCACGCTCGCCGCGCGCCTCGACTCGCTCGCCAAGCTCTCCGGCGTGGAAGTCCGCGGCGTGAACACCGCCTTCCCGAACGACGCGCAGTACGGCACTGGCTCGGGCGTCGTCGTGGATCTCAAGACGCCGAACATCGCCGTGGTGGCCGAGGGCAGCATCTCGCACACCAGCTACGGCGCCGTGTGGTGGTCGCTGGAGCAGCGCTACGGCATCCGCTTCACGCCGATCAGCGCCAACTCGCTCAACGGCGACCTCTCGGCGTACACGGCGATCATCATCCCCAGCGGTGGCGTGCAGGGCAACGGCGCGGCGCTCAAGCGCTGGGTGGAGGCGGGCGGCGCGCTCGTGACCTTCGGCGGCGCCACGAGCTGGGCCACGCGCGAGGACGTCGGGCTCACCAGCGCGCGGCGCATCAGCTGCGAGAGCAAGAAGCCCGACGCCACGCGTTCGTCGCAGGCGCCGCTGGATTCCACGCGGTCCACCGCCAGCCCCAACGCCTGCGCCGACCAGCTCGCCGACCTGCCGGGTTCGCACTTCGACGTCGTGCTCGACCTCAGCAACTGGGTGACGCTGGGGATGGAGCGTCATCGGATGCCCGTGCTGGTTGGCGGCAACAGCGTGCTCGGCATCAGCCACGACGGCGGCAACGTCGCGGTGTTCCCGACGACCGGCACGCTCAAGCGCGGCGGCTTCACCTTCCCCGACAACTCCGAGCGCCTGCTGCGCGGCAGCGCGTTCATCGTGCAAGAGCGCGTCGGGCGCGGCAACGTGGTGATGTTCACCAACGATCCGATGTTCCGCGGTTGGTGGCGGGCGCTGGACCGGATGGTGCTCAACGCCGTGCTGCTCGGCGGGTCGTTCTGACGCGACCTGAGTCGGCCTGAAGTAAGAAGCGCCGCGGCGGATGCCGCGGCGTTTCTTACTTCAGGGATTGCGGCGGCGTGGACCGGCGCTGGTCCAGATGACGATGGTGCCGCAACCGGCATTCCGGCCCGCGAACTCGCCCGGCGTGTCGGAGGGCCCGGTATAGACTTCCATCGCCTCGATGTCGCGCACGGGGATCACCGGGCCCCAGGCATTGTTGAGCTGGCCGTCGATCCAATACTCCGGGTAGCACTGCATCGGCGCGCGGACCATTCGGATCTGGCAGCCGGATCCGCCGCCACCGCAGTCCATTGTCACGCCGCGCATCGTCTGCACGACGTCGGAGAGTCGGTTGTA
>CAZYQM010000119.1:0-6872 GCA_964649965.1 uncultured Gemmatimonas sp. | reverse complement strand
GGCGCTGGCCTCGTTGCGCCTGAGCAACGCGGCGTCCACCTCGTGCTTCGGCAACTCGAAGCCGAAGTAGAACCGCGCCGCCTGCAGCTTGCCCTCGTAGAACGCCCGCTCATCGCCGCTCGCACCGGCCTCGAGCGCGGCCTCCGCGACCACGGCCTGACGCAGCCACAGCGCCGCGTACACGACGCGTGACGTGAGCTCGAGATACAACGAGGCGTTCGACAGTCCGCGCGTCGCATCGGCGACGATGCCCTTGGCCAGTCCGGCTGTCACGGCACCGAGCCGCTGCACGGCCGTGGCGAGCTGCGCCGCCAGCGGCGCCAGCACAGGTGACGTCGCGCCCGTGGCAAGCAGCGAGAGTTCGTCGAGGAGGGTCGTGAAGCAGGCACCCTTGTCCTGCATCACCTTGCGGCCGAGCAGGTCCAGCGCCTGGATGCCGTTCGTGCCCTCGTGGATCTGGTTCAGCCGGTTGTCGCGAAACAGCTGCTCGACGTCGTACTCGCGCGCGTAGCCGTAGCCGCCCATCACCTGAAGCGCGGCGCTGATGCCCTCCTGCCCGTAGATGCTCGGCCAGGTCTTCGCGATGGGGGTCAGCACCTCAAGCAGCCGTGTCGCCCGCTGTTTGGCCGCGTCGTCGCCGGTCTGCTGTTCGTCCACCAGCCGCGCACAGAGCAGGATCAGGTGTAGCGAGCCCTCGGCGGCGGTCTTGGCCGTCAGCAACATCCGCCGGATGTCCGCGTGTTCGATGATCGGCACCGGCGGCTTCGTCGGATCCTTCTCGCCCGGCAGGCGGCCCTGCCGACGCTGCTGCGCGTACTCGAGCCCTACGTGGTACGCCGAGTAAGCCATCGCCATCGCCGCGCGCCCGACGCCGATGCGCGCCTCGTTCATCATATGGAACATATAGGCCAGCCCGTGGTGCTCCTTGCCCACCAGCTCGCCGATGCAGGCCCCGCGCTCGCCGAAGTTGAGCAGGGTGCTCGTCGTGCCGCGCCAGCCCATCTTGTGGATCAAGCCGCCCAGCGTGACGTGATTGTCGTCGGCGGGATTCCCCGCCGCGTCGAGGCGCTTGCGCGGCACGATGAACAGCGAGATGCCCTTCGTGCCCGCCGGCGCGCCTTCGATGCGCGCGAGCACGAGGTGTACGATGTTGTCGGTGAGCTCGTGCTCGCCGGCCGAGATCCAGATCTTGGTGCCTTCGAGGCGATACGTCCCGTCGTCGTTCGGGATCGCCTTCGTGCGCAGGTCGGCCAGTGACGAGCCCGCATCGGGCTCGGTGAGCGCCATCGTGCCGGCGAAACGCCCCGTGAGCATCGGCGGCAGCCAGCGCGCCTTCTGCTCTTCGCTGCCGAAGGCGTCAATGAGGTTCGCCGCGCCGGCGGTGAGCATCGGATAGCTCGCCGTGCCGATGTTGGCCGCCTCGAGGTGCGCGATCGCCGCCGAGGCGATGACGTGCGGCAACTGCATCCCGCCGCGCGATTCGTCGTGCGTGCTGGCGATGATGCCGGCCTCGGCCGTCGCGTCCCAGGCCGGCTTCACGCCGGGCTGCAGCCACACCTTGCCGTCGCGGACTTCCGGCTCCTGCTGGTCGTTCGCCTTGCGATTCGGCGCGTAGAACTCGCGCGCGATGCCGTCGGCGGTATCGAGCACCGCATCGTAAATCTCGCGGCCCTGGCCGGCGAACCGCGGTCGCTCGGCGAGGGACTCGGCCTCGAGGAGTTCGTAGAGGACGAAGTTCAGGTCGCGGCGCTTCAGCATCTCGTGCACCCAGCGTTGAGGACTTCTGCAAGCTATGCGCGGGGCCGCGGGCGAGCCACCGCGTCGGCTCGCCCACGGACGTACCCCGGTGCCACATTTCCCGAATGAACGACACCACGGATGCGGGACTCGCGGACGACGCCGACGGGACGGCCCAGTCGCCGTGGCACCGACGCCTCCCGCCTCGCGTCGTCTGGGCGGCAGGCGCCATCGCGCTGATGCTCTACGGCTTCCTCTGGCCCGTCCCCATCCGCCCCGTGCCCTGGGAGGCACCGGCCAACCCCGGGTACAGCGGAGTCTTCGCCGCCAACGAGCGCCTCTCGGCGATGGATACCGTGCACGTGCTCGGCGAGCGGGGGCCGGAGTCCATCGCGGTGGACAGGGAGGGACGCGTGTACTTCGCCACGGCGTCGGGGTGGATCGTTCGTACGGATTCGCTGGGCGGCGGCGCCGAACGCTGGGCCAACACCGGCGGCCGACCGCTGGGAATGGCCTTCGACGCCAGCGGCACGTTGTGGGTCGCCGATGCGATGCGCGGCCTCGTCAGCGTGTCACCGAGCGGCGCCGTGCTCGTGATGGCCACCGAGGCCGAGGGATCGCCGATCCGATATGCGGACGATCTCGACGTCGCGCCGGACGGCCGCGTGTATCTCACGGACGCGTCCACCAAGTTCTATCCGCCGCAGTATGACGCACTGCAGGCCAGCATCCTCGAGGTGCTCGAGCATCGCGGCACGGGACGCGTCATCGAGTACGATCCACGCAGCGGCCAGACTTCGGTGATCGCCGCCGGGCTGGTCTTCCCCAACGGGCTCGCCGTCACGCACGACGGCAGCGGCCTGCTCGTGAACGAGATGGGCAACTATCGCGTCCTGCGCATCGAGCGCGAGGGCGTGGCGCGCGGTGCCATCGAGGCGGTCGTCACGGACCTGCCGGGATTCCCCGACAACCTCACGCGCGGCCGCGACGGCCGCTACTGGATCGCGTTGGTCTCGCCGCGCAACGCGCTGGCCGACTGGATGTCGGACAAGCCGATGTTCCGCAAGATGCTGCTGCGCCTCCCGGCGTTCCTGCGACCGGGCCCCGTCCACTACGGGCACGTCATCGCGATCGACACGACCTGGCGCGTCGTCGCTGACCTGCAGGACCCTACCGGACGACTGGAGTCGCTGACGCACGCGCTGGAGACGCCCGGCGCCATCTGGCTCGGTTCACTGTCCGCCGGGACGGCGGCTCGGCTCGAGTGGCCGGCGACGGCGCGCTGACGCCGCTCAGCCCACCCGCTCGATGCCCGCGCGCCCGTGCTCGACGCGCCACTTCGAGACGCTGGCCACCGGCGCACCCGGACGCGTCACGTACGGCACCTCGCGATAGTCCGTGCGCCACTCGCGATCGTTGACGTCGCAGACGTAGTAGCCGCGCCGTCCCGACTGCCACTTGATATATGGCAACTCCGCCAGCCGCGCCTTCAGCGGCGCGGACTGCTCGTAGCCGTCGCCGCCCGAGGCGATGCTCGTGCCGACGAACTCCGCCGCTACCACCGGACGCTCGGGACGATCGAAACCGGCGTGCAGTTCGTTCACCCAATTCGAGTGGATGTCGCCCGTGAGCACGACCGTGCGGTTCGGCGCGCGCTCGGCGATCGCGTTCAGGATGCGCTCGCGGCTGCGCGGATAGCCCGACCACTGGTCCATCGACACCCGCTGGTCGGGGCCCAGCGCCTCGTCGTACGGCGCGACCATCACCTGCTGCCCCAGCACCTGCCAACGCGAGCGCGACTGGCCGAGTCCCTCGGTCAGCCACTGTTCCTGCTGCGCGCCGAGGATCGATCGCGCGGGATTGTCCCACTCGCCGCAGGGCACGCCGCGATTGCCGTCATCGCAGGCCTGGTCGTCGCGGTATTGACGCGTGTCGAGCATCCAGAAGCGGGCCAGCGATCCCCAATTCGTGGTGCGACGGATATCGAGGTCGGCCCACGAGCGTGCCCGCGGCACGCGCACCGGCTGATGCTCCCACCACGCCTGGTAGGCCGCCGCGCGGCGCGCCCGCATCTGCTCGGCGGATTCCATCCGGCCCTCGCCGAACTCGTTGGCGTAGTTGTTGTCCACCTCGTGGTCGTCCCAGGTGACGAGCCAGGGACACATCGCGTGCGCAGCCTGCAGTGCCGGTTCCACCTTGTACTGGGCATAGCGCAGGCGATAGTCATCCACGCCGATGACCTCGCGCCCGAGATGCGAGCGCACCACCTCCTCGCGTCCGCCGTACTCGTAGATGTAATCGCCGAGGTGCGTGACGAGGTCGCAGCGCTCGGTCGCGAGGTGATCGTAGGCCGTGAAGAGCCCCTGCTCGTAGTTGGCGCAGGAGGCGACCCCGACGCGCAGCGGCGTCATCGCACCGTCGGCGGGCGTGGTGCGCACGCGCCCCACGGGCGACATTGTCTCACCCGACTGGAATCGGTAGAAGTACCAGCGGTCCGGCACGAGGCCGTCCACCTCGACGTGCACGCTGTACGAGAGTTCGGGCGCCGCCGTGTAGCGGCCCTGCTTCACGATCTTCGTGAACGCCTCGTCCTCGGCGACTTCCCACACGACCACCGGCCGGTTGCCGGGCATCCCGCCCTGCGGCTCGAGCGGCCGCGGCGCGACGCGCGTCCAGAGCACCGCCCCCGTGGACCACGGGTCGCCGCTGGCGACGCCGAGCGCGAAGGGATTCTCGGCATAGGTCGGCCGCCAGGTCAGGCGCCAGTCGTTCGGGAGGCCGGCGCAGAGGGCGCTCAGGCGGACGACATCAATGAGGAAGTCGCGACGTTGCATCCTGCACGCTGTCACCGTCCGGCGCGCCGGGCAAGGGCGCGGGCGTCACGGGCGTGGCACGTCGGCGCGCAGTATCTTCTGGAAATGCACGGACTCATCGGAAAGATCGTCGCGGTGCCCGGCCAGCGAGACGCCCTCACGCAGGTCCTCTTGGACGGCGTCAGTGGAATGCCCGGCTGCCTCAGTTACATCGTCGCGCACGACCTCGCGGACGCCAATGCCATCTGGGTCACGGAGGTCTGGGAAGACGCCGCGGCGCATCGCGCCTCGCTGACGCTGCCATCGGTGCAGGCGGCGATCGCCAAGGGGCGCCCGCTGATCGCGGACTTCGCGCCCGGCACGCTCACCCGCCCCATCGGCGGACACGGCCTCACCGCTCCACGCTAACCACCCGGAGATCACCGCAATGCCAAGGCTCGTCCGTTACATCGCCATCTGCGCAGTCGCCGCCCTCGCCGGCACGCCGCTCGCCGCCCAGACCGGCGAAGCCCTCATCCGCGAGATCGGCGGCACGCCGACGGAGATGAACCCGTCGTTCCGCGCGCCGACGGATCAGGTCTACAAGATGGCCTGGCACGTGACCACCGCCCCGGAGACTGCCGGCGGCATCGCGCCGGGCTTCCGCAGCCCGCCGAACCTGCTCCGCCAGCTCGAGACCAACGGCGTCCCACGCAGCAACATCAAGATGGCCGTCATCGTGCACGGCACGGCGACGCCGTCGCTCCTCAACAACGCGGCGTACAAGGCGCGCACCGGCGCCGACAACGGCAGCATCGCGCTCCTCACCGCGCTCCACGAGGCCGGCGTGCAGATCATCGTCTGCGGCCACGCGCAGGTCAGCCGCAACGTGCCGCGCGATCAGTTGCTGCCGTTCGTCCAGGTCGCGACCACGGCGACCAGCGCCCACGTGATCCTCGCGACGCAGGGTTACGTGATCTTCACGCCCTGATCGATCGTCACGATCGCATCGGTCCTCGGCCGGTCGCTGACCGGCCCGAGGATCCAGCGGGCGAGGAAGATGAAGCTCAGCAGCACCAGCACGCCGATGCCCTGCCCCTTGGCCGGTGACATCCCGAGCTGCCCGATGCACAGCCACGCGACGAAGGCCCAGATCACCGGCCCCGTGATCGCGCTGAACCGCCCGACCATTCCGTAGAGGCCGTAGAACTCGCCGATACGATGCGGTGGCGTCAGGCGCAGCATCAACGGGCGGTCGGCGCTCCAGATGCCGCCCAGCGCGACGCCGGCCATTGACGCCACCAAGAACAGCGTCTGCCACGGCAGTCCGAGCAGCCCCACGGCCGCGGCGAAGGCGAAGGTCGCCACCCACAGCCAGAGCACGTAGTCGAGCGTGCGCTTCGGCCCGACCTTGTCCACCAAGCGGCCCCACACGAAGCCGCCCACCACGGCGAACGAAATCGCCCCCAGCATCACGAGGCGTGCCTTCCCTTCGCCCTCGGCCGTGGACAGCCCCGACTGCACCGCGACGTTCACCGTGTACAGCGTCATAATGCTGATCACGGTGTTGATCGCGTCGGTGTAGAAGACGCGGCCGACGAGGAAGCGGATCAGGCCCGGATGCTCGTTGCCGCTGCGCAGCGTCCGCAGCGTCTCGCGCGTGCTGTCCTTGATCATCGCCAGCGAGAACACCGGCTGCGGATTGGGATTGCCGCGTTCCTTGACGAACAGGAAGCAGGGAACGCTCAGCACGAGGAAGGCGATGGCGATCGCCGTGAACAGGAACGGCTTGTCCGACGACTGCGGCAGAAAGCCGATGCCGACCGCGAAGTAGGAGCCGAGGTAGCCGATGCCGACGCCGATGCCGCTGATGCGACCGCGGTTCTCCTCGGTGGTGACCTCCGGCAGCAGCGCGTCGTAGAACTGCAGCCCCGCCTGATACGCCGCGTTCGCCAGCACGAAGGCCAGCATCGTCACCCAGTAGCCGCTGCGGGCCAGCAGCGCGGTGAGACCCACGCAGATGATGGTGCTCGTCACGAGGAAGGGCATCCGCCGCGGCGCCCGGTCGGTCATCGCACCCAGCAACGGCGAGATGACGAAGATGATGCCCATCGACACCGCCGTGATGATGCCGTACACCGTGTCGGCGCGGTCCGCGCCCACCTGCTCGCGCACCCACAGCGAGAAGTAGAGGGACACCACACCCATCGAGAAGATGGTGTTCGCGAGGTCGTAGAGGATCCAGCTCCAGACGGCGCGGCGGGGGATGGCCTGCGGGGGGAGAGTCATAGGCACGGAATGTGACGCCCGAGCCGATACCTTGCTAGCGGCCCCTTACCCATC
>CAZYQM010000118.1:929-6935 GCA_964649965.1 uncultured Gemmatimonas sp. | reverse complement strand
CGGGTGAACGGGCGCGGCTGCGCCCCGGAAAGACGCCAACAGGGAGACTACGCGCGGGGCCGGGGGAGCGCTGGCGTTCGCGCCCCGTCCGGGCGCGCCGGACCGTCAGGCCTTCGCGAGGAACGCCCGCACGGGCGCCGCGTCGCAGGCACCCACCTTGAGCGGCAGGGCGAGCAACCGATACTCGCCCGCGTGCACGTGCTCGAGGTCGAGGTTCTCCAGTACGTAGCAGTTGCCGCCGAAGAGCGTGCGGTGCACGTCCAAGGTCTTGCTGTCGCGATCGTCCACGCTCGGGCAGTCCACGGCGAGCAGTTGCAGGCCGTCAGCGACGAGGGCGGCGGCCGTCTCGACCGCGAGCGCCGGCCAGCTCGCGGGAAACCGTCCCGTGGCCGTGCTCTCGCCGCTGCGCAGCAGCAATCGGGCGGTGCCGGGCTTCCAGCCCGCGTCCCTGAGCTGCGCAAGCGTGATTGCGCCGCTGAGATGCCGCACGTCCGCCACCCGCGCCGGTCCGACGAAGGCCGAGATGGGCAGCGCATCGGCGCCGGCGCCATCTACCAGCACGTGCAGCGGCGCGTCGGCGTGCGTACCGACGTGCGGGCTGGACTCCCACTTCGAGACGTTCACGCTCGCACCGTCGCGCATCGCCCAGGCCCAGCCGCAACTGAACGGCGTGTCGCCGGGCCACGCAGGCGTGGCCGCGTCGAAGGGGACGGAGATGTCGATGAGCTCGCGCGCGTCCACGGCTCAGCCGCGCTTGTACAGCCGCGCGCGCACCGCCCAGAGTTCCGGGAAGAAGCGCTGGCCCACGGTCTTCATCAGGTACTTGGAGCCCAGCGTGCCGCCGGTACCACCGGTGTCGGGTCCGATGATGCGCTCCACCATCTGCACGTGCAGGAAGCGCCAGCGTCCGAAGCCCTGCTCGTACGCCAGGAACGCCTCGGCCAGCATATGCAGCAGCGTGTGCTGCGGCTCGTGGTACACCTGGTCGAGCGTGACGCCGTGATGCGCGAGCAGCTGGAGGTAGAGATCCTGCAGCGTGGGGCGTTCGATCGCCCGCTGCACCAGCGGCGGGATCTCCCCGTGCTCCTTGAGCGCGGCGAGGAAGTGCGGGTCGCGCAGGCCGCTGGTGGCCTCGATGGCCCGGAACTGCGTGCTCTGCGAACCGCTGGAGCTGCCGAGGTAGCCGCGGAACTGGGCGAAACGCTGGGGCGGCAGCGTGTCGAGCGCGCTCAGCTCGTGCGAGACCAGGTCAACCAGCACGTTCACGCGCTGCATCGACGTCAGCGCGCCGGCCACGTCGAAGGCCTCCAGCCGCGCGACCAGTTGATCGAACTCGTGCAGGATGACCTTGAACCAGAGCTCGCTGGCCTGGTGCACGACGATGAAGATCAGTTCGTCGGGATGCTCGGGCTTGCTCTGCGGCTTCTGCAGCGCCAGCAGGGACTCGAGTTCGAGGTAGGTCGGGTAGGAGATCTCGCGGTCGTTCAAAATGTGCTCACGTCGAGCGCGAGGAGGTCATCCACGCGCGTCGTCTCGTAGGTGAAGAAGGGCTCGCCGTACTGCCGGCGGATCAACGAGCCGTAGTGCGCGGCTTGGTGCCGCACGATGTCATACAGCGATTCGCCGTTGGGATAGACTTCGCCCGCCCAAGTCGTGCCGTCGAACTGCGAGGCGTAGCACTTGATGGCCTCGAGCTTGGTCTCGAACTCCTTCGAGATGTCCACGACGAACGTGGGCTTCACGTGGTCCTCGCGATAGGCGATGGCGTGCAGGACCTTCGTCGGGCGGTGCGGCGGGCTGGCCGCGTCCAGCTTGGTGAGGCCTGCGAGGAAGCAGGCATCGCGGATCAGCTGCGCGGCCACGCGATGGTCGGGGTGACGCCCGCGCGGGGCGGGGGCGATCACCACGCGCGGCTGCAGCGCGCGGATGCGCAGGGCCAGCGCGCGGCGCGTCTCCGGCGTGTTGGTGATGCCGGCATCGGGCAGCCCGAGGTTCTCGCGCACGGCGACGCCCAGCACCTCGGCGGCCGCCGCCGCTTCCTGCCCGCGCAACTCGGCCGAGCCCCGCGTGCCCATCTCGCCGGCCGTGAGGTCGATGATGCCGGTGCGGTGCCCGTGCCAGGCGTGCTTCACGAGCACGCCGCCACAGGTGAGTTCCACGTCGTCGCGGTGCGCGGCGATGGCCAGGATGTCCACGGGGGCGCTCATCCCCGCAATCTGCCGACGCTAGACGGCGTCCGAAAGTGCGCGGGCCGCTCGGTCGCCGTCGCGGATGTCGTGCCGGCGGCGCAAACGTCGCATACTTCGTTCACGCCCCCGACTTCCGATGCCACGACCTGACCTGCCTCCGCTGCCGGCGCAGCCCACGCTCCAGACGCCGCGCCTCACCCTGCGGCACTTCCGCGCCGATGACGCGCCGGCGATGCTGCGCGAGCTCAGCGACGTCGAAGTCGCGCGCGAGACGCTGAACATCCCGCATCCGTACGCGATCGAGCGCGCCGAGGAGTTCCTCGCGGACATCCCAAAGCGATTCGAGGCGGGCAAGGGCGTGGTCTGGGCGATCGTGGACCGCGCGAGTGACGCGGGCGCCGCCGAGGGCGCGCTCATCGGCGCCGTGGGGCTAAACCTGACGCGCGTGCACCGGCGCGCCGAGCTCGGGTATTGGATCGCCAAGTCGCGCTGGGGGCAGGGCATCGCGACCGAGGCCTCGCAGGCGGTGCTCGCGTACGGGTTCGACGCGCTCGGGTTGCATCGCATCGAAGCGCACCACTTCGTCGAGAACCCGGCCTCCGGGGCCGTGATGCGCAAGCTCGGGATGCAGCGCGAGGGACGCCTCCGCGCGACGGTCTGGCGCGATGGCGTCCCTCGGGACCTCGAACTCTACGCGATTCTCGCCAGCGATCCGCGGCCCTGAAGCCGCGCATCGCCAGCGTCCGTCGTCAGCGCAGCGGCGGGCGCTGACCCTGCGGCGGGCGTCCGCCGGCCTGCGCGGCCGGCATCGCCGCGACGTTCGCGTCGAACTTCGTCTGTTGCTCCGGCGTCAGCACGCCGCGGATCGCCGTCATCGTCGCCTGCCGATGCTGCATCATCCGCTGGCGCGTCTCGGGATCGCGCATCCCGCCGCCCTGCATCATCTCCTGCTGCTGGGCCCGTGACTGGGCTTGGATGGAATCCACCTTCGCCTTCTGCTCCGCCGAGAGCGTGATGCCGTTGAACAGCATCTCGTTCTGCCGGGCCTGCATCGCGGCCGGATCGCCGCGTCCCTGGCCCATTCCACCGGGTCGGCCACCCGGCGGTCCCTGCTGCGCCGCGAGAGGTGCCGTCACGACCATCGCCGCCACGACCAGGGCCAACCGCCACGCGTACATCGATGCCTCCTGTTGGGTATATGGGACGGCGACGCCGCCCGTGGGTATAAACGTATGGAAACCGTGCTGCGTTAGCTTTCACCAAGCCGGTCCGACCCCACCCGGAGAATCCGATGTCCCGTTTGCTCCACGTCTCGCGCCTCGTCGCGACGACGCTCGTGTTGCTCCCCGCTGCCGCGCTCGCGCAGAACGGCGCGCTGCCGATGAAGCTGCCGCCGCGCCCGACCACCGGACCGATCACGGTCGCCGACCTGATGACGCGGCTGTATCGCATCGCCGACGACTCGATGGGCGGACGGCCCACGGGCTCCGAAGGCCACCTCAAGGCGACCCAGTACATCGCCGACGAACTCCGCCGCCTCGGGCTGCAGCCCGCCGGCGAGAACGGCACGTATTTCCAGGACATCGGAATGACGCGCCGTGGCTTCGCGGCGTCCTCGGCGATCCGCGTCGGCAACCGCGGATTCGCCATCGGCGATGACTTCGTGCCGATGCTCGCGCGTGGCGCCCGCGCACGCAGCGTCGCGAGCGCCGAGGTGGTCATCGGCGGCACGCACGGTGATTCCACGACCTGGATCTCGGCGGACGAGGCGCGCGGCAAGGTGGTCGTGCTGCGTCCGAATCCGCGGCGCCTGCAGCTCAACCAGCGCTTTCTCGCCATCGGTGCGGACTCGCGCTTCGCTGCCGCGGCGGCGGTGGTGGTCCCCGTGCTCGACGAGCTCGCGGCACCGGCGCGCCGCCAACTCGCGCAGCCGCAGCTGGCGATGGGCGGCAGTGCGCCGACGGGGCCGGAGCTTCCGGCCACGGTCATCGCGTCGCCGGAGATGGCACAGGCGCTCATCGCCGCGGCGGGGCAGTCGGTCTCGCTGTCGCTGCGTTATGAGGTGGCGCCGGCGCCGGGACGGAACGTCGTGGCCGTGCTGCCGGGTCGTGACGCCGCGCTGCGCGGGCAGTACGTGGCCCTCGGCGCCCACACGGACCACGATCCGTTGATGCCGGTCGGGGTGGACCACGACTCGCTGCGCGCGTTCAACTTCGCGCGCGAGCGACTGCTGCGCACGACGGGCGCCCGCCGCGCGACGCCGGAGCAGCTGGCCAGCATCCGCGTGAACGTAGACTCGCTGCGCGACCGGCGTGGCGCGCGCTCCGATTCCATCAAGAACGGCGCCGACGACGACGGTTCGGGCACGGTCGTGTTGCTCGAACTGGCCGAGCAGTTCGCGACGGCGCCGCAGAAGCCGCGTCGCTCGCTGCTGTTCGTGTTCCACGTCGCCGAGGAGATCGGGCTGCTGGGCGCCGACTACTACACGGAGAACCCGACCGTGCCGCTCGACTCGGTGGTGGCGCAGCTGAATATGGATATGGTCGGCCGCGGCGGCGCCGACGACATCGCTGGCGGCGGACCCGGGTACCTGCAGCTCGTCGGTTCGCGGCGACTCTCGCGTGAGCTCGGCGACCTCGTCGAGGCCGTGAACACCAAGCAGCCGCGCCCGTTCACGTTCGACTACAGCTTCGACGCCGATGGCCACCCCGAGCGCATCTATTGCCGCTCGGACCACGCGATGTACGCGCGCTACGGCGTGCCGGTGACCTTCTTCCACACCGGTTTGCACCACGACTACCACCAGGTCACGGACGAGCCGCAGTACATCGATTACGAGAAGATGGGCCGCATCGCGACGCTGATCCACGATGTCGCGATCGAGCTGGGCAATCGGGCGGAGCGCCCGAAGCTCGATGGCCCGAAGCCGAACCCGGGGGCGGCGTGTAGGCAGTAGTAACGGGGAACGGGGAGCGGGGAAGTGTGAAGGGTGACAGAAGGGGAGCGAACCGATAGCTCGGCGCGCTCCCCTTCTCGCATCCTTCATCCGTCATCAGTCCCTGTACGGCCCGCCGCGATTGCCGCCGCCGGAGTTGCCACCCGGTCCGCGGCCCGAACCGCCGCGCCGCCTGCGGCGTCGCTTGGCGCTGCCAGCGCCCGTGCCGCCCTGGGCACTCGAGTTGCCGGTCGAAGCCGAGCTGGCGGAGCGCGACGGGCCGCCCGACTCAGGCTTGCGTCGTCCGTCATCCGTCTTCCGTCCCTTCGCCGCCGCTTCCTTGCGCTCGAGCTTGGCCTTGGCCCGCTCGCGCTCTTCCTTCTTGCGCGCGCGGATCGCCGCGATGCGCTCGGCCAACGGCACCTCGAAGCGCTCCACCGGCACGTGCCCGTAGTCGAAGCCGTCGAGCGTGCGCCGCGGCAACTTCTTGTGGATCGCCTTCTCGATCTGCTTGAGATCGGCCTCTTCCTCGGCCGACACCAGCGTGAACGCCTCGCCCGTCGCCTCGGCGCGCGCCGTACGGCCCACGCGATGGATGTAGTCCTCAGGCATATGCGGCACGTCGAAGTTCACGACGTGCTCCAGCGCCTCGACGTCAATGCCGCGGGCGACGATGTCCGTCGCGACCAGCACGCGGATCTTGCCGTCCTTGAAGTTCGCCAGCGCCTCGGTGCGCTGCGCCTGCGAACGGTTGCCGTGGATGCGCGCGTTCGGCACGCCGGCCTTGGTGAGGATCTCGGCGAGGCGGTTGGTGCGGTGCTTGGTGCGCGTGAAGCAGATGACGTTTCCGATCACGTTCGCCTTGAGCAGCGCGAGGAACAG
>CAZYQM010000118.1:0-919 GCA_964649965.1 uncultured Gemmatimonas sp. | reverse complement strand
TCGATGCCGGCGGCGGGCTTCGCGACGCGCTCGACGTTGAGCCGCGCGGGGTCCTTGAGCATCTGCTTCGAGAGCTCGACGATCGGCGCGGGCAGCGTGGCGCTGAAGAACAGCGTCTGCCGCTGCGACGGGATCTGCCGCAGCACCTGCTTGATGGCCGGCAGGAAGCCCATATCGAGCATCCGGTCGGCCTCGTCGAGTACGAGGATCTCGAGCGCGCCGAAGTCCACGTACTTGCCGGGCTGGCCGAGGTGATCGAGCAGACGGCCGGGCGTGGCGATGATGACGTCCACTTTCTGGCGGAACGCGGACTCCTGCGGTCCCATCCCGACGCCGCCGAAGATCGCCGCGCCGCGCAGCGTGGTGTGCTTGGCCAGCTCGGTGAAGTCCGCGTGCACCTGCGCCGCGAGTTCACGCGTGGGCGTGAGGATCAGCGCGCGTGTGGCCTTCTTGGGCGCGGCCAGCAAGCGGTGCAACACGGGCAGCAGGAAGCCGCCGGTCTTGCCCGAACCCGTCTGCGCGCAGGCCAGCACGTCCCGGCCGTCGCGGGCGGGAGGGATGGCATCGAGTTGGATGGGGGTCGGCTTGGTCCAGCCGAGGTCAGCCGTCGCGCGAACCAGCGCGGGCGGGAGATTCAACGATTCAAACGAGCTCAAACGGTCCAGCCAGCGAAATGAGAAATCGGGTTTCGTGAAGGCATAAAGATACTACAACGGCGTTCACCACGAAGGCACGAAGGGTCCCGCGATACGCTCACGGTCCCGCGACGTCCGAGGAGAATGCCTCTTGGGGTTGCGGGGCCGTGAGTCCGTTGCGTCTCCCTTCGTGCCTTCGTGGTGAAAGGCAGTTCACTCGTACCGCAGTGCCTCGATCGGATCCAGCCGCGCCGCGCGCCGCGCGGGGAGGACGCCGAAGACGA
>CAZYQM010000117.1:0-6986 GCA_964649965.1 uncultured Gemmatimonas sp. | reverse complement strand
TCAGCTCGAGACGCGCCACGCCACGCACACGGTGCAGGCGGCCGCCGCCCTCGTACAAGCCGCAGCTCGCCGCCTCAGCCGACGCTCGAGCGGCGAATGGCTGCTCCTGCCGGCGCGCAGCGCCCAAGAGGCGCTCTGGGACTGGGACCTCGCCGACAACCGCATTCGTTTCTCGGCTCGCTGGCGCGAACTGCTGGGCCTCGCCCCCGAGGAAGTGCTGGCCTCCGCCGAAGAGTGGCGCGGACGCGTGCATCCGGCGGACCGGGCGCAGGTCGAGGTGGACATCGCCGCGCAGACGGCTGGCTCCAGCGACCGCTTCAGCTCGGAGCATCGCGTGCGGCACGAGAGCGGGCGCTGGCTCACGCTGCAGTGGTCGGGACTCATCGTGCGCGACCACACGGGCAAGGCGATCCGCGTGGCCGGCTCGGTGCGCGACACCACCGCGCAGCGCAGCGTCGAGGAACAGGCGCGGCGCGACGCCTTCTACGACCAGCTCACGGGGATGCCGAACCGCGCGCTCGGGCTCGACCTGCTGCGTCGCGCAATCACGCGCACGCGACGCCAGGGCGAGCGGCGCTTCGCGGCGCTCGTCGTAGACATCGACCGCTTCAAGGCGCACAACGACGCGCTCGGGCACGGTGCCGGCGATTCCCTGCTCCAGGCCTTCTCCCGACGCATCAGCTCGGCCGTGCGTCCCGGCGACGTCATCGCGCGGCTCGGCAGCGACGTGTTCCTCCTCGTGCTCGAAGCCGTGCACGAACCGGATGAAGCCGAGCGCGTCGCCGACCGCGTGCACCTCCTGCTCAAGGAGCCGCTGCACGTGCTCGCGCACCAACTGATCGTCACGGCGAGCATCGGCATCGCGATGCACGACCCGATCACGGAATCCGCGGCGGACTACGTGCGCAACGCCGAGCTCGCGATGCAGGAAGCCAAGACGCAGGGCGGCGCGCGCCACGAGGTGTACCGCCCGGAGATGCGCGAGGGCGTGCGGCATCGCGCGTCGCTGGCGCAGGACCTACGCACGGCGATCGCCCGCGGCGAGATGATGGTGTGGTACCAGCCCGTGTTCTCGGCGCGCGACGGCGCCGCCACGCGGCTCGCCGGCTTCGAGGCGCTGCTGCGCTGGGCGCACCCGACGCGCGGCCTGCTCGGCCCCGGGGAGTTCGTCCCGCTCGCCGAAGAGACGGGGATGATCGTTCCGCTGGGCACCTGGGCGCTCGGCGAAGCCTGCCGCCACCTGATGGCGCTGTCGCCGAACGGCGCCGACGCGCCCTGGGTGAGCGTGAACCTCGCGGCCAAGCAGCTCGCCGACCCGACGCTCACGGAAATCGTGGACCGCGCGCTCGCCATTTCCGGACTCGCGGCGCAGCGCCTGCGGCTCGAGGTCACGGAGAACGTGATCCTCTCCGACGAAGATGGCGCGCGACGCACGCTCGAATCGCTGCGCCAGCGCGGCATCCGCATCCTGATGGATGACTTCGGGACCGGCCACGCGTCGCTGAGCTACCTGCACCGCCTGCCGATCGGCAGCATCAAGATCGACCGCTACTTCGTCGGCCGGATGGACGTCAGCGCCGAATGCCTGGAGATCGTGCGCTCGGTGATCACGCTGGCGAAGTCGCTGTCAATGGACGTGGTCGCCGAGGGCGTGGAGCAGGAGGCGCAGCTGACGCAGCTCACGGCGATGGGCTGCGAGCACGTGCAGGGATTCCTGCTCTCGCATCCGTTGCGGCCGGAAGAGACGTTCCCGCTATTCGTCCCGCCGGCGCGCGCCGTCGCGAGCTAGGCGGACGTCGGCGCCCCGCCGACGTCCGCCAGGGCCGCTACCAACGACGCCCGAGCGCGTCGCGGAACTCGGCGGCGTCGGCGTAGCGGTCGCCGGACTCCTTGGCCATCCCCTTCTCCAGCACGCGCGCGACCGCCTCGGGAATCTCCGGGCGGACCTCGTGCGCGGGCAGGGGCATCTCGGTGAAGTGCGCGACCATCAACCGCGCGCCCTTGTACTCGGCGAACGGCGCGCGGCCGGTCAGGATCTCGTAGCCGACCATCGCCAGCGCGTACACGTCGGCGCGCGCGTCGGCGGGATCGTCACCGTGGAATTGCTCTGGCGCCATATAGCCGGGCGTGCCGACCGCGAAGCCCTTGTCCGTGAGCCGACCCGCGGAACTCGCGAGACTCTTGCGCATCTCGCCGAGCGAGGCGCCGCTCGAGGAACGCAGCATCTCCAGCCGAGCGTGCGCGACGCCGAAGTCGCCGAGCACGGCGTGCCCGCCCTGGAAGAGCACGTTCGCCGGCTTGAGGTCCCGATGCACCACGCCGATGCCGTGGGCGTGCGCGAGGGCGTCGCTGATCTCGTGCAGCGCCTCGAGCCCCTCGTCCAGCGGCAGCGGGCCCGCCTTCAGGCGATCCTCCAGCGACGCGCCCGAGATGTACGGCATCACGTACCACATCATCTCGTCGGTGGCACCCATCCCGATGATCGGCACGATGTGCGGATGCTGGAGCTTGACGAGCACGGCGATCTCGCGCTTGAAGCGCTTGAGCGCCACCTCGCCGGAGAGCTCCGGCGGCAAGAGCTTGATGACGACCTGCCGCGGCAACTCGGCGTCGCTGGCGAGGAAAAGCCGGCTCTGCCCGCCCGCCGTCAGCTCGCGCTCGACGACGTACTCGCCGTCGAGCGCCGCCTGCAGTGTCGCGAGGAAGGCGTCCGTCATACCCTGATTCTACGACTATTTCTTGCGGGCCGCTGAACGCGTCGGCTTCGCGGGTTCGGGGTCCGGCTGGCCGAGCAGGAAGGCATTCACCGCCGCGGCGTGCCCCTTCTCGTTCACCTTCTCCCACACGCGCTCCACCCGGCCCTCGGCGTCGAGCACGTAGGTCGTGCGCATCACGCCCATATACTTGCGGCCGTAGAGCTGCTTCTCCTGCCACACGCCGTACGCCTGGCAGACGGCGCTGTCCTCGTCGTTGAGCAGCGGGAACGTGAGTCGGTTGGTCGCGGCGAACTTGGCCTTGGAGCGCAGCGTCCCCGGCGCGACGCCGAGTACGACCACGCCGCGCCGCGTGAACCGCGCGAGGTGATCCTGAAAGTCGCAGGCTTCGGTCGTGCAGCCGGGCGTCGAGTCCTTCGGATAGAAGTAGAGCACCACGCGCTTGCCGCGGTACGACGCGAGCGAGACGGGCGTGCCGTCCGGCGTGGGAAGCGTGAAGTCGGGGGCGAGGTCGCCCGGGCGGACGGTCGAGTAGAGGAGCTGCATCACGGCGCCCCGTCAGGGCGCGTTAGCGTCCCCTCTGGGCCTCGGCGAAAGTCTGGAATGCCTCGGCGGAGGTCTTCATCGGCAGGTAGCCGAAGACCACCTTGAGGCGGCGGTTGTCGAGCACGGGACGGTAGCGCAGGAAATCCAACTGCTCCGGCCCGTAGCGGCTGAGATGGAAGAACTGCCCGATCTCCAACGCCTGCCTCAGGACGAACGCCGGAAGCATCAGCGTCGGTTTCCCGAGTGCCGCGGCGATCTCGTGGATGCTCATCGCGCCGTCACCGGCGAGGTTGAACACGCCCGTGCGGTCGCCGTGCACGCCGTGCAGGATCGCGCCGGCCACGTCCTCGTCCCAGATGAACACGAACCGCGAGTCGCTGCCGCGCACGCCGAGGATGCGGCGCTTGCGGAACAGTGCGGTGATCTGGTTGTTCGTCGTCGCGCCGAGCACGGTGCAGATGCGAAGCACGAGCTGGCCGAGTTGTGGCGAGAGCTGGCGGTACCGCGCGAGGAGCTGCTCGACGACCCGCTTGTGATAGGCGTAGGCGAAGAGCTCGCTCGCCCGCAGCGGATGCTCCTCGTTCAGCCACTCCGGGTTGTCCGGGTGGTAGCCGTAGGCCGCGCCGGAGCTCGACACCGTGAGATGCCGCACGCCCGCGGCGACGGCGCAGTCCACGACGTTCTTGGTGCCGCCGACGTCGATGTCGTAGTCCGTCTTGCGCTCCTTGCCGCCCTCGAGCACCGCCGCGAGGTGGATCACGTGCGTGATGCGCAGGTCCGCCATCAGCTCGCGCATACGTGCGTCGCGGACGTCGAGGTCGAGGATCTCGAAGGCGAGATCGCCGCGGGCCCGGAGGTCCGTGCCGACCACGAAGTGGTCGCGGGCGAGCCGCTCGCCGACGATGCGGCCGACGTAGCCGCCGGCACCCGTGATCAGGATGCGCTTCCCGTCGGCGCTCACGCCGCCGCCCCTGCCAGCGACTCGCGCGGCGGCCGTGCGCCCCAGTAGCCGCTGAGCAGCAACCCACTCACCAGATGCCACACGCCCCAGAACGCGGTGATGAGCATCATCGAGCCGGCCGTCGGGAAGAACGTGAAGAGGATCGCGAGGCCGAGTCCGGAGTTGTGGATGCCGACCTCGATGGTCACGGCCCGTGTATCAGCGTCGTTCAGCTTCGCGAGGCGCGCCACGAACAATCCAATCCCGAGCGCCATCGCGTTCTGCAGCACGACGAGCCAGAAGAAGCTGCCGAATCGCTCGATGAACAGCGCTCGGTTCTCCCAGAACGCGCCGGCGATGAACGCGATCAGGATGAGGAAGCTCAGCTGCCGCAGCGGCCGTTCGAGGCGTCGCGCCACACCGGGGGCCTTCGTTCCGACGAGGATGCCCAGCACCACCGGCAGCGCCAGCACCACCGCCACCTGCGCGAGAATGCCGCCCACCGGCAACTCGACCTCACGCAACAGCTCGCGCGTGCGCGGATTCAACCAGCCGTAGAGCGCGAAGTTGAGCGGCGTCAGCACCGTCGCCGCGAGGCTCGACACCGTCGTCATCCCCACCGACAGCGCGACGTTGCCGCGCGACCGCCAGGTGAGCACGTTGCTCAGCGCGCCGCTCGGGCAGGCCGCCACCAGCATCATCCCCAGCGAGAGCGCCGGATCCACCTTGAACACCCAGCTCAGCAGGCAGGTCGCCGCGGGCGTGAGCACGGCCTGCGCGGACAGCCCCGCGAAGATGCCGGCCGGCTTCCGCACCACGCGCCGCAGGTCGTCGAGCCGCAGGTCCAACGACGCACCGAACACCATCAGCGCGACGATGGCGTTGAGCACCACCAGGCCCGACGGATCGAACTTCAGCGGCAGCGCGTCGTCCATCCGCGCCTAGCCGCGCAGCGCGCGCGTGTGCCGCCGCAGCGCCTTGAGGTAGCTGTCCTTGTGCACGTAGTACGCCATCCGGTCGACCTTCAGGTAGTTGAAGCCCCCGTCGACCCGTCGCGCGAACTGCGTGCGCTTCTCGGCCTGCAGCGCCAGCGCCGCCGGATGCCGCTCGGCCAGCCGCTTGAGGTACAGCGCCACCAACTCGGCCTGCTCGTAGCGCCCCTGCCAACCGAGCCCGCTAGCCTCCACCATGCCCATGAGGAACAGCGTGTCGTCGGTCGGGTGCATTACGTTGAGATACAGCGACGGCGCCGCCGCGCGCTCCGGCCAGTTCAGCGCCTCGCGTGCGATGAACGGATAGTGCAGCGCGTAGCCCGTCGCCTGCAGGATCGTGTCGTACTCGGCGCTCGCGCCGTCGGCGAAGGTCACGCGATGGCCCTCGACCTTCGCGAGATCGCCGCGCGGCGTGATGTCGCCGTGCGCGAGGTGGTGCAGCACCAGCGAGTTCATCACCGGATGCGACTCGTAGAGCCGGTAGTCGGGATCGGGCAGCCCGTAGTCCGACGGCTTACCGACCACCATGCGCACCATCAGGCCGTCGAGGCGCTGCGTGATGGGCCGCGGCAGCTTGATGAGCCCGCCGAAGGTGTCGATCGGCTTTCCCTTGAGGAACTTGGGAAGGAACCAGTAGCCGCGGCGCACGCTGAGGTCCACGGACGCCGCCGCGCGCACGGCATCGACGGCGATGTCCGCCCCGGAGTTGCCGCAGCCGACGACGAGCACGCGCTGGCCACGCAGCTGCTCGAGCGACTTGTACTGCGCCGAGTGCATCACGGTGCCGGCGAAGTCACCGGGCAGTGCGGGCTGGAAGGGATGATGCAGCGTGCCGGTGGCGATCAGCACGCCGGCGAAGCGTCGCGTGCGCTGCGTTCCGCCCTGCTCGGTGGTGACATCCCAGCCGTCCTCGGGCGCACGCTCCACGCGCAGGACCTTGGTCGAGAACTCGTAGTGCTGCACCAGCCCGAAATGCGCGGCGAACTCCGTGAAGTAGCGCTTGAGCTCATCGTGCCGCGGGTACGCCGCGACTTCCTCGCGCATCGGGAACTCGGCGAACTCCGTCATCCGCTTGGACGAGATCAGGTGCGCGCTCTCGTACACCGTGCTCTGCGGATTGGCGATGTCCCAGAGCCCGCCGACGCCGCTGTGCAACTCGAAGCCGGTGAACGGCAGGCCGTGCTTCTGCAGGACGCGCGCCGTCGCGAGCCCCATCGGTCCCGCGCCGATCACCGCGTACATCGCGCTCAGCCCAGCGGCTCGCCGCCCATCAGCACCGCCATCACGGCCTTCTGCACGTGCAGGCGGTTCTCGGCTTCGTCCCACACGCGGCTCTGCGGCCCGTCGATCACCTCGGCGCTGACTTCTTCGCCGCGGTGCGCGGGCAGGCAGTGCAGGAAGATCGCGTCGCGCTTGGCGCGGGCCATCATCGCGGCGTCCACCTGGAAGCCGGTGAAGGCCTTCTCGCGGATCGCCTGCTCCTCTTCCTGGCCCATCGACGCCCACACGTCCGTGGTGACGACGTCGGCGCCGTCGCAGGCGGCCTGCGGGTCGCGCAGCAGCTGGACGTTGCCGCCCGCCGTCGCGCGGGCGAGGATGGCTGGATCGGGATCGTAGCCCTCCGGGCAGGCGAGGCGCAGCGTGAAGCCGAGCAGCTGCGCGGCGTCGCACCAGCTGTTGGCCATGTTGTTGCCGTCACCCACCCAGGTGATCGTCTTGCCGTCGAAGGTGCCCAGGTGCTGCTGCACCGTGAGCAGGTCGGCGAGGATCTGGCAGGGATGCTGCAGGTCGGTG
>CAZYQM010000116.1:0-6996 GCA_964649965.1 uncultured Gemmatimonas sp. | reverse complement strand
CTGGACGGCGCCGTGGACGTTCCCTGGCAGCGCCGCGGCGACGACGGCACGCACTACGTGAGCTTCGCGACGTGGATGTGCCCGATCAACTGCGTGGAGCCGGCGACCTGTCCGCACACGCGCGGCGCGCGCGCGTGGAGCCTGCCGCCGACGCTGCGCGCCTTCGTCGAGACGGAGCGCCTGCGCGGCCGACGCCTCGACGGGCCCGCCGTGTTCCACTGCGTGCACCGCGCCTACGGCGTGGGAATGTTCGGCGTGGACGAGGTGCTCGCCGCCGATGCGTTGGTGGCCGAGCTCGCGGCGGGGGGGGCCGCCGAGGTGCTCATCGGGAGCGTCTCGCATTGCCACGGCGCGCTGGCGGTGCTGGAACTGGCCGCCCCCTGACCTGATTGCTGAGTAGATTTCGCCCCTTACGAATCTGAACGAGGACGCACCGTGGCGACGCACGAATACGAAGTGGTGATCATCGGGGCCGGACCGGCCGGGATGTGCGCGGGGCTCTACGCGGGCCGCTCGATGCTGAAGAGCGTCGTGCTGGAGCGCGGCTTCCCCGGCGGCGAACTGCTCAACACCGAAGTCATCGAGGACTACATCGGCTTCGAGCACATCCTCGGCCACGAGCTCGCCACCAAGTTCCAGAACCACGCCGAGAAGTTCGGGGCACAGATCCTCACGTCCACGCCGGTCGAGGCCGTGAAGAAGGCGGCCGACGGGCTCTTCGACGTGACGGTCGAGAACGGCGACGTGTACCGCGCGCCGACGGTGATTGTCACGGCGGGCGGCACGCCGGTGAAGCTGAACATCCCGGGCGAAATCGAGTACGCCGGCAAGGGCGTGAGCTACTGCGCGATCTGCGACGGCGCCTTCTACAAGGGGCACACCATCCTCGTGGTGGGTGGAGGCGACGCCGCGCTCGAGGAGGCGGACTTCCTCACGCGCTACGCCGAGAAGGTGTACCTCGTGCATCGCCGGGACGAGTTCCGCGCGTCGAAGATCGTCCAGCAGCGCGCCTTCGCGAACCCGAAGATCGAGGTCATCACGGACACCGTGGTGGACGAGGTCGTCGGCAAGGACGGCCTGATGACGCACGCGAAGATCCGCAACCTGAAGACGGGCGCGGCGTCGGACCTCGTGGCGACGGGCATCTTCATCTTCATCGGCTTCACGCCGAACACGGGGATGATCAAGGAGCACGTGCAGCACGACAGCGCGGGCTACCTGATCACCGACGCGAATATGCAGACGTCGGTGCCGGGGCTCTTCGCCGCGGGCGACGTGCGCGCGCAACTGACGCGGCAGGTGACGACGGCGGTGGGCGATGCGACGACCGCCGCCATCGCGGTGGAGAAGTTCCTCACGGCGCGGAAGAACGGACAGCCGGCGCCAGCGCCGATCCCGATGCTCGTGCCTAGCGCCTGATGCAGGTCCACGCGCGCACGGTCGGCGCGTTCCAGGAGAACGCGTGGTTCCTGCACGACGAGGCGGCGCGGGAGGTGGTGCTGGTGGATCCGGGCGCGGAGCCGCGGGTGTTGGCCGCCGAGATCGAGCGGCTGGGTGCGCGGCTCGTGGCCATCTGGATCACCCACGGGCACATTGACCACATCGGCGGGGTGGCCGGCCTGAAGGCGCTGTGGCCCGAGGTGCCCGTGTATGCGCACCCCGCGGACGCGCCGCTCTGGGAGTACGCGCCGCGCGTCGCGGCGGCGTACGCCCTGCCGTTCGACCCCGCACCGCCGCCGGACCGCACGCTCGCCGACGGCGATGTACTCGAGTTCGCCGGCGAGCGCTTTGTCGTCTGGCACCTGCCCGGACACGCGCCGGGCCACGTCGCGTTCATCTCCGGCACGCACTGCTTCAGCGGGGACGTGCTCTTCCAGGGTTCGGTGGGACGCGTAGACTTGCCGCTCTGCGATGCGGCGGCGCTGGAGCGTTCGCTGGCCCGGCTGCTCACATTGGATGACGCCGTCGTCGTGCATCCGGGCCACGGTCCGCGCACGACCATCGGGCACGAGCGCGTCGGCAATCCGTTCCTCAACGGCACGGCACGGCTGCGCAAGGGCTGAACGCCGTCCGGTGTGACGGCAGTGCGCTGCGGTGTAGTATTGAAACGGGGCCTGCGCCCCGTGTTCCCCGACCTCCAGACTCCCCGATAACGATGCGTGCGTTCCTGATCACGGCCCCGTTGGTACTCGCCCTGACCGCCTGCCTGAACGACAACCTGCCGCCGCGCGAGCGCATCGGCCTGGTGTCCGTGCGGGCCTTCAGCAATGGCGGCACGCCGGTGGTCCGCGGCTCGGCGGTGTTCTTCCAGTCGGCCGGGCTGCAGATCTTCCCGTCGGCGCCACAGGCGTGTGCGCTGTACAGCTACCGGCCGCCGGTCGACAGCGATAACGCCGGGGAGACCCTCAACGCCGGTCCGTTCGTCAACTTCACGATCGGATCGTTCTCCGAGGTGGCGCTCGGCGCGGCCAACGCGACGTATCCGGTCTACGACTTCCCCGGCGGCGCGTACCTCGACTTCGCCGCCGGCGATTCGGTACTCGTCACCATCCCCGGTGCCACCGGCGGATTCGAAGCGATGGCGATCAAGATGCGCCTCGCCGAGCCGTTCACGGCGGACACGCTGCCGACGCACGTGCCGAACGAGCAGATGGACCTCACCTGGGAGGCGGCGCCGGCACCGGGTTCGGTGATGGTCGTCTCGTTGCGCTACAACTCGACCCCGGGCGCCACGCAGCCGGACCTCGAGATCGCCTGCGCGTTCACGGACGATGGGACCGGCACGATCCCGCTCAACCTCGCGAACGGCTGGGGCGACGCGGTGCCGGAGACCCGCGAGTACTCGTTCACCCGCGTGCGTGAACGCATCGTCGAGTTCGATGCCCGCACCCGCACGCGCGTGCGCTCCATCGTCGAGTGGCCGCTGATCGACCTCGGCGACGCCCCGTGAGCGACGGCGCGCGCCTTGAGCGGGATCCGCTCGGCACCGTCGAGGTGCCGGCGGACGCGCTCTACGGTGCGCAGACGGCCCGTGCCGTCGCCAACTTCCCGATCTCCGGCCTGAGGCCGGATCCGGCATTCGTGGACGCCATCGTGCGCATCAAGCGCGCGGCGGCGTCGGTGCATCGGGGCACGGGCCGGCTCGATGCGGCGCGTGCGAACGCCATCATCGCCGCGGCCGACGCCGTGCTCGGCGGTGCGCACCGCGAGCAGTTCGTCGTGGATGTCTACCAGGCCGGCGCGGGCACCTCGCTGCATATGAACGTCAACGAGGTGCTGGCCACGTTGGCCACGCGCGCGCTCGACGGCACGACGGTGCATCCGAACGATCACGTCAATATGGCGCAGTCCACCAACGACGTGATCCCGACGGCGATCCGCCTCGCGACGCTGGATCGCCTGCGTCCCGCGCTCGCCGCCGTGGATCGCCTCGCCGCGACGCTGCGCGCGCGCGCGACGGAGTTCGACGGACATCTCAAGGCCGGTCGCACGCACCTGCAGGACGCGATGCCCATCCGGCTCGGGCAGGAAGTCGGCGCCTGGGCGGGTTCGCTCGAGCGCGGCGCACGGCGCGTGCGCGAGGCCGCCGAATACCTGCTCGACCTCGGGATCGGCGGCACGGCCGTCGGCACCGGCGTGAACGCCGAGCCGGTGTATCCCGAGCGGATGGTCGTCGAGCTCACGGCGCTCACCGGATTGCCGCTGCGCGAAGGCGCCGATCGCGTGCAGCTGATGCAGAGTATGGGCGACGTCGCTGCCGTCAGCGCCGCGTGGCGCGTCTTGGCGCTGGACCTGGGCAAGGTCGCCAGCGACCTGCGCCTGATGGCCTCGGGACCGCGCACCGGCCTCGACGAACTGCACCTGCCGGCCGTGCAGCCGGGTTCCAGCATTATGCCGGGCAAGGTGAACCCGAGCGTGCCGGAGATGGTCAACCAGGTCGTGTTCCAGGTGATGGGCCACGATGCGACCGTCAGCGCCGCGGCGGAGCAGGGGCAGCTCGAACTCAACGTGATGATGCCGGTGATCGCGCACAACGTGCTGAGCGCGCTGCGCATCCTTGGGAACGCCGCCGACGTGCTCGAAGCGCGGACCGTGCGTGAGATGCAGCCCAACGGGGCGATGCTGGCGTACTGGGTGGAGCGCTCGGCGGCGCTGGCGACCGCGCTGGCGCCGAAGATCGGCTATGCCGCGGCGGCCGCGCTCACCAAGCGCTCCGTGGAGACCGGTGAGTCCATCCGCGCGCTGGTGCTCAAGGAAGGCCTGCTCACGCCGGAGGAGGCCACGCAGGTGCTGGATCTCCGTCGGATGACGGAACCCGGGGTCCCGGGGCAGGACGAGTAACCGACAACGCTTGTCCCGATACGCGATTCGGGGCATCTTTCGCCTATGCGAATCACCACCTGGGCCGAATACGGCGTCATCTGCGCGCTGCACCTCGCGCGTCGCACGGACGAGGGCCCGGTGACGGGCCGCGACGTGGCCGCCAAGGAGAAGCTGCCGGGCGACTACGTGGAGCAGATCCTGCTGCGCCTGCGGCGCGCCGGCATCGTGCAGAGCACGCGCGGCGCGAAGGGTGGCTATGCGCTGGCCCGTGCGGCGAGCGAGATCACGGTGCGTGAGATCATCGCCGCGGCCGAGCTGGTGACCTTCGACCTCCACTGCGAGACGCACCCGCTGGATTCGGAGCGCTGCGCGCAGGCCTGCGACTGCAGCATCCGGCCGGTCTGGATGATGCTCCAGAAGCGCATTGACGAGGTGTTGGATTCGGTGCGCCTCTCGGACCTGCTGTTCGCCGAGCCGGAAGTGCGGCAGAAGGTCGGCCTGCCCGTGCTGCAGGCCTGAACGCGATGGCACTCCCCTTCACGGCGGCGTGGCGGTCGGCGCGTGAGCGGGAGCGTCGGGCGAAGCTCGTGGCCGAGGGTCTGGGGCGCGAGCCCGAGGCGGCGGACGTCACCTGGCTGTCCGAGGTCGCAGCCGGCGGCGACGAGGACCACGCGCGCTGGGAGCTGCGCTACGCGCGCGCCGCGATTGGCTTGCTGCTCGCGCAGCGTGATGCCCTCGACGATCGCACGGCGGCCGAACTGGCGCGGGCGATCAGCGCGATGCTCGAGCGCGACCCGCGCATCGCCGAGGACCGGCGCGACCTGGCCGCGGCGCAGTTCAACGAGCGGTTGATCGCGTATCGCGAGGCCTTCCAAGTGCGCCAGGGGCCGATCACGTCGGCCGATGCGCTGGGGCGCTGCCTGCTGGCCTTCGCCAGCGACGGGGCGCGCACGGCGGGCGCGCCGCTGGCGTACGCCATCGAGCTGCTCGAGCGCTACACCGCCGAGGCCGGCGCGCTGCTGACCAAGGCCTACGGCGCGGTGACGCTGCCGGAGGACGTGCCGCCAAGCGTGCTGCGCACGGAAGACGCGGGCCGGAAGACGGACGACGGGTCCCGGGCATAGAAACGACGAAAGGCCGCCCACCGGGCGGCCTCTCGAGTCTTCGAACCACGTCTCACGACTTCACCAGTGCCGAAGGGGGGACTCGAACCCCCACGGGCTTGCGCCCACTGCGCCCTGAACGCAGCGCGTCTACCAATTCCACCACTTCGGCGAGGAGACGGAACGTACTGGAGACCGGTACCCAAGTCAACGCTGAATCGTCATCCTTCTGAACTGTGAACACGAAGCCGGCCCCCGACGACGACATCGTCCCGATCGCACGGAACAAACGCGCGCGCCACGACTACGAGATTCTCGAGACGTGGGAGTGCGGCATCGTGCTCACCGGGACGGAAGTGAAGGCGCTGCGGGACGGCAAGGCGCAGATCACCGATGCCTACGGCGTCGTGAAGGACGGGGAGGTGTGGCTGCTCAACGCGCACATCTCGCCGTACGAGCGGGGCAACATCTGGAACCACGAACCGACGCGCACGCGGAAGCTGCTGCTGCACCAGAAGGAGATCCGGCAGCTGATCGGTGCGGTGGAGCGGAAGGGGCTGACCTTGGTGGCACTGGACCTGTACTTCAAGCACGGCCGCGCGAAGCTCAAGCTGGGCCTGGCGCGCGGCAAGAAGCTGCACGACAAGCGCGCCGACCTGAAGGAACGGGATGACGCGCGCGAGATGCAGCGGGCGCTGCGGAGCGCCAAGTGAAGCGCGCCCCGCTGCTGCTCGGCCTGGCGATGTTCGCCCTGCTCGGTGCGCGCCCGGTGCCGCCCGGCGACGCGATCCGCGTGCGGGGCGTGGCCGGAGACACCGTGCTGCAGTTGCGGCCCAGCGAGGGCGGCGGACGGGTGCGCCTCGACGTGATGACGCGCCTCCTCGGCGGCACGCTGGACAGCGTCGGCGCCGACCGCTGGCGCGTGACCTTCTCCAACGCGTCGGTGGAGGTGCAGGCCGGGATGCCGTTCGCGGCCTACAACGGCTTCGCCCTGCCGCTGCTCGAGACGGTGATCGTCGCCGACGGCGCGGTGCACGTACCACTGCAGTTGTTCAGCGAGATCATCCCGCGCTTCGGCGTCGGCATCGTGTGGGACCGGAGCCGCTGGGAAGTGCGCCTCTTCCAGACCATCGCGCGCCGCGAGCCGGCGGCACCGGCAATTCCCGTCGTGCCGCCCACGACCCCGGCGCGCACTGCCAGCAACACCACGGGCACCACGGGCGGGAATGCGGCGGGGAGCGTGACTGGCAGCTCGGCGGGCACTGCGGCGGAGACGCCGGTGGTGGTGCCGCCGTCGCCACCGCCGGCGAATGCGACGGCCGCGCCGACGACGGCGCCGACCACCGCGCCGTCGCCGGTCGTGGTCGTGCCCACGGTGCCGCGTCGCGAGCCGAACGCGCCGCCGGGCCTCTCGCGCCGCTACACGGTGGCGGTGGACGCCGGGCACGGCGGGGTGGACCCGGGCAATCCGGGCGTCGTGCTCAACGGCCGCCGGGTGAACGAGTCGCGGCTCACGCTCTCGATGTCGAAGCGCCTGGAGAGCGAGCTGCGCTCGCGCGGACTCGAGGTC
>CAZYQM010000115.1:6061-7029 GCA_964649965.1 uncultured Gemmatimonas sp. | reverse complement strand
CGCGAGGAAGGCCGCCGTCGGCAGCCCGTGGCTCGCCAGGTGCCGCGGCAGCGGATGAAGGCTGCCCTTCGGCCGCGGCAGGTGGAAGCGCTCGCTCTGCAGGCCGTGCCGCTCCGGTGCCGCGCCGGTGAGCAGCGAGGCCATCGCGCAGGCCGTCACGCTCGGCTGCACGGTGCGTCCGAGCAGCGTGTATGCGCTGCGCGACGCCAGCTCGCTGAGATGTGGCAGCGCGAAGCGGGGGATGGCGTCCGGTCGGAGGCCATCGAGCACGACGAGCACGACGCGGCGGACGGGGGATGTGGCGGACATCGGCGCCTCGGGTGGGAGATGTCGCCAAACGTGTGCGGCGTCGCACACATTCCCAGCGCGGACGCGTCGCGGATTCGTCACGGGCCGCGCACGGTTCGCCGACGTCGCATCCCGCCGCATCCACTCGTGACCGCGCCGTCACACGACAGTGACGGAACCGGGAGAGCTTCACTGGCTATGCGCATCCTCTTCTGCACGGACACGTATCCCCCGCAGGTCAACGGCGTCAGCGTCGTCACGGCCCTTTCCGTGCAGGGCCTGCGCGAGCGTGGCTGGGACGTCGAGGTCATCGCCCCGCGCTATCCCGAGGGCGACGGCGACATCTTCGGCCCCGGCGTCAGCCACGCGCAGGTGACGAGCATCCCGTCGATGCCGCTGCCGGGCTACCGCGACATCCGTCTCGCCGCACCGGCGCGCAGCACGGTGCGCGAGGTCATCGACCGCTTCAAGCCGGACATCGTGCACAGCGCCACCGAGTTCGTGATCGGCCGGATGGGACAACGCGCCGCCCGCGACCGCGGCCTCGTCGTCACGACGTCCTACCACACGGACTTCGCCAAGTACACGGCGTCCTACGGCGTGCCCTTCCTGCGCGGCCCGGTGCAGCGCTGGATCCGCCGATTCCACGCGCACGCGGCGCGCATCTTCACGCCCTCCGA
>CAZYQM010000115.1:3346-6051 GCA_964649965.1 uncultured Gemmatimonas sp. | reverse complement strand
CTTCACGCCTTCCGAACCCTCACGCGACGACCTGCGCGCACTCGGCCTGCACGACGTCGAGGTCTGGGGCCGTGGCGTGGACGACGTGCTCTTCCATCCGAGCAAGCGCTCGCTGGCCCTGCGGCAGCGGCACTCGCTCGGCAACGCCTTCACCTTCCTGCACGTCGGTCGCCTCGCGCCGGAGAAGGGCGTGGACGTCCTGCTCGAAGCCTTCCGGCACGTCGAGGCGAAGCTCGGTGCCGACCAGGTGAAGTTCATCGTCGCCGGCGCCGGCCCGAGCCTCGACGGCCTGCGCGCCCAGGCGCCGCGCAACGTGACCTTCCTCGGCAACCTCGACCGCACGCGCGAACTGCCCGCGCTCTACGCCAGTGCCGACGCCTTCCTCTTCGCGAGCACCACCGAGACGCTGGGCCTCGTCGTGCTCGAGGCGATGGCATCGGGGCTGCCGGTGATCGCGACGGCGGCCGGCGGCGTGGCGGACAATCTCCGCGACGGTGAGAATGGCCGCGCCTTTCCCGCGATGGACGTCGCCGCCTGCGCCGCCGCGATGGAGCGCCTCGTCAGCGATCGCGCGTTGCAGCAGCGCCTGCGCGACGGCGCGCGCAGCTGGGCCGAGCGTCGCACCTGGGCGATGGAACTCGATCGCCTCGACGCCTCGTACCGCGAGCTGCTCAGGCCACCGGCAACGTAAAGCGGAAGCTGCTGCCCGTCCCCAGCGTGCTTTCCGCCCAGATGCTGCCGCCGTGGGCCTCGACGATGCCGCGGGCGATGGCGAGGCCCAGCCCGGTGCCGCCCTTCGGCGCGTTGCGGCGCACCGTCCAATAGCGCTCGAAGATGCGCGGCATCTCGCTCGTCGGGATCCCCGCGCCGGAGTCGTGCACCACCACCTCGACCATCCCGCCGTCGCGCCGCGCGCCCACGCGCACCTGCCCGCCGCGCTCGGTGAAGCGCAAGGCGTTGCCAAGCAGGTTCGCGAGCACCTGCACCACGCGCTGTTCGTCGCCGATGACCTCGGGCAGCCCGTCGGCGGGATCGAGCAGCAGATGCACGCCACGCTCGTCGGCGTCGCGGCGGAAGAGTTCCACGGCCTGCGCGAGCACCGGCCCCACCGCCAGCGCCCGGCGCTCGATGTTCAGGCGGCCGAGCTCGATGCTGGCCACGTCGAGCAGGTCGCGGATCATCCGCTGCGTGAGATCCGTCGAGTCGGCGATCGTCGTGACGAGGGCCCGCCGCTCGACGTCGTCGGTGGGCGTGGAGGCGAGCAGCGCGCGGGCGCACATCCCGATCGCCGAGATGGGGTTCCGCAGGTCGTGCGACACGACGCCCAGCGCGTGGTCGCGGGCGATCGTCGCCTGCTGCGCCGTCTCGTAGAGCCGCGCGTTGTCCAGGGCGAAGGCGGCGCGCAACGCCAGCTCCTTCGCGATGACGATCTCCGCGGCGCTGTACGGCGCCGGTCGGCCCGTGCGGAAGATGGAGAGCACGCCGAGCACGTGGTCGCGAGCGACCAACGGCAGCAGCAGCACGCTGCTGACGCGCATCGACTTCGCCCGCGCGAACTCCTTGGGCGAATCGGTGTGCGCCTCCAGCCACTCGTCGTCCACCATCGGCACGTGCTCTGCCTCGCCGCGCCGGAGCACGTCCACCACCCGCGAGGGCGAGTCCATATCGATGCGTTGGTCCGCCATCTGCGCCAGCACCGGCGCGATCTCCGGATCCGCCGCCTTCGCCGCGACGCGCCGCAGTGCCCCGCCGCCGGCGTCCACGTCCAGCACGGCGCCGTCCGCGAGCCAGCCCACCGGCAGCTGCACGATGCGACGCTCCGTCGCCGGCACCTCGAGCGTCTCGCCGAGCACCGACACGGCGTGCGTGAGCCGCTGCTGCGCCTCCTCGCGTCGCTGCCGGTCGGTGATGTCGCGCAGCAGCACCGTGTAGATGCGCTCGCCGGTGGCGAGCACCAGCTTGGAGATGGACGCCTCCGCCGGGAACTCGCTGCCGTCGCGACGCAGGCCCGAGATCGCGCGACGCTCGCCCATCTGCCGCGAACGCTCCGCCGACCCCCCGAAGCCGCGCACGAACATTCCGTGCCCGCCGCGGAACCGCTCCGGGAGCAGGAAGCTCAGCTCCCGCCCCAGCGCTTCGGCGGCCGGCCAGCCGAAGATGCGCTCCGCGCCGGAGTTGTAATGCACGATCCGCTGGCGCTCGTCGATCGAGATGATCGCGTCGGCGGCGATCTCGAGGATGCCGGAGAACTTCGCCTCGCTGGCGCGCAGCGCCGCCTCGACCGCCGCGCGGCGCGTGATGTCGTCGTGCAGGCTCGCGTACGCCAGCCAGGCCAGCACCACCGCGAGGATCATCAGGATGACGACCAGCGCCTGCGCCAGGCGCAGTGCGGGGTCGTCCACGCCGCCGGCGAAGGCACGCTGCGTCGCGGCGAGCGTGACGCTGCCGACCAGCAGCAGGCTGAGGACGCCCGCGCCGACGATGAGCCGCAGCTTGGATTGCGTGGAGACCATCGGCCGGAATATGCGAAGGGCGCGCGCCCGATGGTACTCGGGTCGCGCGCCCACCGGAGCGCCGCCGTTGCCGCGACGGCGCCCGCCGGCCCGCCGCTAGGCTTGCAGCAGGCCCAATCGCAGGGCGAACTGCACGTACTCGTGCCGGTGGCTCGGGCCCAGCGTGTCCTGGATGCGCTGCTTGTACGCATC
>CAZYQM010000115.1:577-3336 GCA_964649965.1 uncultured Gemmatimonas sp. | reverse complement strand
CGCGATTTCGAACAGGGTGTGCGCCGAGACGGTCGTGGTACCCGGCGTTTCGACCTTTGCCGCGATGGTTTCGACGACCTGCAGATCAAGGTCGGTCGCCATCAGCTTGAGCTGGCCGCTCGCATCGGCTTCGATCACCTCCAGGGCCAGCTCGCCGATCTCCGGCGCCGAGTAGCCCTGCGCCGTGAGTCGCAGCACGTCGCGCTCGCGCTCGGTGAGCTTCTCGTAGCGCGTGCGATCCTCGTGCATCGGATCCTTGCGCTGGTAGCCCTTGGCGAGGATGCGCGCCGCCTCGGCCCGCACGTACACCTCGCCGCGCGCCACCGTCCGCACCGCGTCGAGGAGCTCGCGATCCGGCGCCGTCTTCGGCAGGAAGCCGCTGGCCCCCGCCTCGAGCATCGGCACCAGGTACTCCTCCTCGGGATGCATCGTGAGGATCAGCACCTTGGATGGGATGCCCTTCTCGATCAGCATCTTGGTGGCCTCGCCACCGTCCACTTCGCCGATGGAGAGATCCATTATCACCACGTGAGGCTTCAGGCGCTCGGCCAGCGCGACCGCCTCGGGGCCGCTGGACGCCTCGCCCACGACGTGCATATCCTTCGCCGCCCCAATCACTGCCTTGAGGCCGGCGCGGACCACGCTGTGGTCATCGGCGAGGATTACGCGAATCAGGTCGTCGCTCATAGTGGTATAGTCTGTCCTTGGGCAGCGGGACTGCCTATAAAGCATAGACGGATTTTGACTAGGGGAATCCCCTACCCATTCTATTATTTCCTAGGACCTGTCTCCCCAACCCCGGATTCGATGGCTCCCATCCGCGCGACCCTCGCCCTCCTCCTGGTGCTCCTGCCCGTCCTCGCGACCCCCGCGGCCGCCCAGACGGCGCCGGCCACGGTCCCCGACAGCAGCCTGCCCAAGGTGCTCGTCATCGCCACCGGCGGGACGATCGCCGGCGTGCAGCAGGCGCCCGGCACGCTGGGCGGCTATCGGGCGGGCACGCTGACGGCAGAACAGATCATCGCCTCGGTACCGGAGCTGGCGCGCCACGCGCGCGTCGAGACCGAGCAGTTCTCCAACGTCGCGAGTCCGTTCATCACGCCGGAGCAGTGGCTGGGGCTGTCGCGGCGCATCAATGAAGCGCTGGCCCGGCCCGACCTCGCCGGCGTCGTCGTCACGCACGGCACGGACCGGCTCGAGGAGACGGCGTTCTTCCTGTACCTCACGGTGCGCTCGGAGAAGCCGGTGGCGGTGGTCGGGGCGCAGCGGCCAGCGACGGGCATCAGCCCCGACGGTCCGATGAACCTCCTCGCCGCGGTGCGCACGGTCGCGTCGCCGCAGGCGGTGGGCAAGGGCGTGCTGGTGGTGATGGACGACCGCATCCTCTCGGCCCGCGAGTCGCGCAAGCACTACCAGCGCGTGGGCGGGTTCGACGGCGGCGATATGGGCACGCTGGGCATCGTCGGCAACGGCGGTCCGGAGTTCTTCTTCGCGCCGGTGCGCCGCCGCGGGCCGCGCAGCGAGTTCGACGTCACGCGCGTTGACACGCTGCCGCGCGTGGACCTCACGATGTCGTATCCGGGCGGCACGGGACCGCACTTCGACAGCCTGCCCGTGGGCGTGGTGGTGACGACGACGGGCTTCACGCGCGCCGAGTCGGCCGCGTACCGCACGCTGCGCACGCGCGGCGTGATCGTGGTGGCTGCGTTCCCGTCCGGCGACAACGTTGCGGCGGCGCGCGTTCCCCAGCGCGCAGCGCCGGACACTGCGCCGCGGCCCGTGACCGCCGCCGACTCCGCGATGGCCGCGGATCGCGCCGCGCCACCGATGCTCTCCGTGCAGCACCTCACGCCGCAGAAGGCGCGCATCCTGCTGATGCTGGCGCTCACGCGCACGCGCGACCCGCGCGAGATCCAGCGGATGTTCGCCGAGTACTGAGCGATGCACGACGCCCGCGTGACGCAGAGCTGCGACACGCGGGCGTCGGACGGATGACCCGGGTGGGGATCGAACCCACGACCTGCGGATTAACAGTCCGTTGCTCTACCGACTGAGCTACCGGGTCGGACGGCTCACCGAAACCTAACGGCCGCCCGCCTCGGTGTCGCCCGTCGCGCGGGACTCACTCGCGTCGCGTCCAGATCACCACGAACTGCACCACCTGCGCATTGCCGGCGCTGCGCAGCGGGCTGCCGCCGGCCCCGCACTCCGCGCGCGGCGGCCATCGCCGCGCCAGCAACCCGGAGCGGTCGGCGGCGCCGGCGTAGATCTCGATGAACTCCACGCGGTCGGGATCCACCATATCGAGCGGCAGCGACGGGCGCGCGACGCCGTCCACGAACACGCAGGCCGCGCGCGTGACGCGCAGTCCCTTCCGGTTCACCGTCGGGGCGAGCTCGATCGCCACGCGCAGGTCGCGCGTTTCCGCGGCCAGCACCTCGGTGCGCGTGAGGTAGGCCGACAGCGGGCTCGACCAGGCCATCCGCATATTCAGCTCGTCCTCGAGCACGCGACTCGGCCCCTCGCCCTGCTGCGCGTCGAGCAGCACCGAGAGCTCGACGTTGCCCGACGCCGGCACCAATGCGGACACCAGTCGCGGTTCGAAGCCCGGTGCGCGGATGCGCAGCAGCAGCGGCGTGCCCGGCAACTGCGGCAGCGCGAAGCTGCCGTCGGCGTTCGTCGTGCCGCTGCGATTGCGCCCGACGACCTCGACCGACGCGTTCGCCAGCGGCTGGTAGTTGCGATCCCCCACCACGCCG
>CAZYQM010000115.1:0-567 GCA_964649965.1 uncultured Gemmatimonas sp. | reverse complement strand
ACCACGCCGTGCACGCCGGACCACGCGGCGGTAATGACCTGGGCCCCGATCCGCGGCACCAGCGGGACGAGCACGCGGTCGTGGCGCAGGGCGGCGTCGGCGACGGTCACCGTCGAGGAATCGGCCGCGTAGCCGAGCCGGCGCGCCGTCACGAGCCAGCGCCCGGCCCAGGTGCCGACGATGCGATACTGGCCGAGGCTGTCGGTGCGCGCCTCGCGCACGAACTCTCCCTGCGTCGCGCGCACCAACACGAGCGGGATGCCGGCGCCGTCCGGACCGCTGATGCGGCCGACGATGTCGCGCAGCGGTGTCTCCTGCGCCGACGCACTTGCCGCCCACACCACCGCGAGCACACCACACCACTGCGCGATCCGGCGCATCGTCCGTCCCCCCAATCCGTGCCCCGCCCTAGCGACCCAGGAACAGTGGTGCCCCGGGACCCGTCGGGATGCCCATCCATACCCAGAACACCAGCAGAAGGGTCCACGCCACGACGTTCACCGCCGTGTACGGCAGCATCGTCGCCGACAGCGTGCCGATGCCGGCCTTCGCGTCGTAGCGCTGGAA
>CAZYQM010000114.1:0-7087 GCA_964649965.1 uncultured Gemmatimonas sp. | reverse complement strand
CCGAGCGCTCGTTGCAGCACCGGGACATTCCGGGCGGCACCGGTCCGACGTCAGTCAGCCATCAGCTTGAGGCCGCACGCGCTGCGCTTTCTATATAATCGCGCAAATTCTGGATATACTTCAGCGGAAGTTTTGTTTGACTGGCGCGAAACACCCATTTTCAGTATGATTTTGAAATACTGAACATAGAGGTTGTTTTGAGAGCCGTCACGGCAGCCACTGCGGCCGCAATTCTCGAGCTCGATCAGAAGACATTCGACAACCTTGTCCTCCGACTCGGTAGCCAGGCGCTGCCGCCGGGTCGCCAAGGCGTCGAACGCCGCATTCCGGTGGCTCTCTTGGAAGACTTGATGCTCACGCGAGACCTGCATCAGGCCCTCGGCATCCCCTCCCGGGAGGCGTTCGCCGTGGCCCGGCGACTTCTTGGGCGCCACGACGGGCCGGGCGAGAGTGTCGCGCCGGACGCGGAGTTCGTCGGCAGCCTGCAGGCTGGTTCCTTCGTGCATCTCGGGGCGGACGTCCACGCACTGCGTGAGCACGTCCAGGACCGCTTGGCAGCTGCGGTGGAGATCGTCGTGCGGCGCCCCCGGGGGCGCCCGTCACGGAACGCGAGGCCCGACAGCACCGCGATGCTGGGCGACGCTTAGGAGCGAACGACTGCCTGAAACGTCAAACGGGGCCCGGAGCTTTCGCTCCGGGCCCCGCCCGATTGTGCCGGCTCGTGGTTACGAAACCTTGTTGACGTTCTCGGCAGCCGGGCCCTTGGCCCCCTGCACGATGTCGAACTCAACGGTGTCACCCTCGGCGAGCGACTTGAAGCCGGTGCCCTGGATCGCGCTGTAGTGCACGAAGCAATCCTTGGTGCCGTTGTCGGGCGTGATGAACCCGAAACCCTTCGCATCGTTGAACCACTTCACCTTGCCGGTCGTACGCATTCCCTACTCCTGATGATGTTGATTGATGCTGGGAGCGGAACGCGCCGCACCTGCACAATCGTACTCGCGAGACTCTAGGGTCCCTCGCGTTGGACCATCCCCCAGTCAGTCTAAGGGACGCTGGAAAGGTACGGCCCCCGGGAACGCCCCGCAATAGCAAGGGGTTCCCGGCCGCAGCGGGACATTGCGTGACATCCGGGGTGGCGGGTCGTCCGGCGCCCGCCGGGGGGCGTGGCGCAACGCCGTCGGGACCGTTGGGGACACCCTCGCGCGTTGCTACCATTGTAGGTATTCGGAAGCGCCCCCAAGGCCCTTCCCCACCCCATTCCGCAGGTTTTCCGTGTCGTCGCCCTTCAAGCCCCGCCGCAAGACTGTCACCGCCACCGTCGGATCCGTAAAGGTCGGCTCCGACCATCCGATCGTGGTGCAGTCGATGACCAACACGGACACCGCCGATGCCGCCGGCACGGCGACGCAGGTCGCGGCGCTCTGGCGGGCCGGGTCGCAAATCGTCCGGGTCACGGTCAACAACGACGAGGCCGCGGCGGCGATCCCTGAACTGATGCAGCGCCTCGCCGACAAAGGCGTGGACGTGCCGATCGTCGGCGACTTCCATTACAACGGCCACCTGCTGCTGCGGAAGTTCTCGAAGACGGCCGAGTTGCTGGCGAAGTACCGCATCAATCCCGGCAACGTCGGCACCAAGCATCGCGACGACAACTTCCGCACCATCGTCCAGGTCGCCGTCGAGTACCAGAAGCCCGTGCGCATCGGCGTGAACTGGGGCTCGCTCGACCAAGACCTGCTCACGGCGATGATGGACGAGAACGCGAAGCGCGCCGAGCCGCTCGAGGCAAAGGAAGTGTACTTCGAGGCGATGCTCGAGTCGGCGCTGCGCTCGGCCGCGCTCGCCGAGGAGACGGGGCTGCGCCACGACCAGATCCTCATCTCGGCGAAGATTTCGCAGGTGCAGGATCTGTTGACGGTCTATCGCCGTCTCGCCGCGCGCTGCGACTATCCGCTGCACCTCGGCCTCACCGAAGCGGGGCTCGGCACCAAGGGCGTCGTCGCGACGACGGCCGCGCTTTCGTTGATCCTCGCCGAAGGGATCGGCGATACGATCCGCGTGTCGCTCACGCCACGGCCCGGCGGCGACCGCACGGAAGAGGTGCTCGTGGCGCAGCAGATCCTGCAGTCGTTGGAACTGCGTTCGTTCACGCCGCAGGTGACGTCGTGCCCCGGCTGCGGCCGCACGACCTCGACGTTCTTCCAGAAGATGGCCGAGGACATCCAGAACTACCTGCGCGACCAGATGCCCGTGTGGCGCGAGTCACACCCCGGCGTCGAGGAGATGAAGGTCGCCGTGATGGGCTGCGTCGTGAACGGGCCCGGCGAGTCGAAGCACGCGAACCTCGGCATCTCGCTGCCCGGCACGTTCGAGGAACCGAAGGCGCCGGTCTATGTGGACGGCAAGCTCAAGGTCACGCTCAAGGGCGACAACATCGTGCCCGAGTTCCTCGAGATCCTCAACGACTACGTCGCGCGGACGTATCCGGCGACGAGCGGGGCAGGGCGCTAGTTCTCTTCGAGCGCGGCGACGAGGGCGGCGAGCTCGTCCACGATCGGCGCCAAGAAGCCGACCTCGCGCAGCCGCGCGAGCGCGTCGCGGTACCACTGCAGCACCATCGTGCGACCGCCCGGCAGGCGCGCCCACGCCGCCTCGGGGTCGAAGGTGCGACGCAGATCCGCGAGCAACGAGCCCGCGTGATGCACCTTGTCGGCGGCGAAGACCCAACGCGCGGCGTCACCCGCCTGGGCCAAGCGCGCGAGGCAATCGCCGCGCACATCGTCGCGCGAGAGCTCGACGCCATCGTCGTCGTACTTGCGCCGCGTCACGGCCACGGCGGCGGCGAGGGCGCCATCGCCGAACTTCGTCGCGATGCGCTCGGTGAGCATCTCGGGTGTCCAACCCTCGCGCTGGCAGTCCTCGACGACGTCGTGCAGGATGCCCGCGACGACCGTATCCTCGTCCCGCCCGTAGCGCGTGAGAATCAGCGCGACGTTGGCCGGATGCGTGAGGTAGGGCAGCCGCGTGCCCTTCCGCACTTCGCGGTCGTGGTGCTTCGCGGCGAACGCGAAGGCGTGGTTGATGCGATCGGAGTACCCAGTCATCGTCCGACGGGAACTTAGCGGAGCGTCACGCCGAGCGCACGATGGCCGCGCTGAGGACGGCATCGAGGACGGCGAGCGCGAGTCCTTGCAGGATGACGGCAGCGCCCGCGCCGACGAGCCCGGGACGCCGCGGCGCGCGCAGTCCGAAGATCAGCAGCGTGGCACCGACCATCGTGTAACCGACATCGAGCCCGATGTTGAGCCACAGCACACGATCGAGCGCAACGGCGCCGGCGAAGTCGCGCGGCGCGAGACCACCCCAGGCCAGCGCGACGATGCCGAGGTCCACGAGTCCCCAGGCCACGCTTTGGATGCCCGCGTGTCGCCAGAAGGGCGGGGAGGTCGCACGCGACGCACACAGAAGCGCGACCATTCCCGCCGCGACCGAAGCGCTGGCCCATACCGCGAGGCGCAGCAGGTGCGCGCGCTCCAGCTCGAGAAGCTGGAGGCCAGTGACGTAGTCCAAGCTCGTTACTGACTGCTTGGTGGCTTGTTGATGACCTCTTGAACCGCTCGAAATGACCCGCCTGGTGTGCGTCCTTTGCGTTTGGAGAGCCAAGCCGCTAGCTCCGCGCGAGACGGCAACTGCGGCCGCGGTGCATCCCACAGTACCAGACTATAAAGCGGTGTCGCCTCGTGTTCGGCGAGGGCGGCATTCGTCTCCAGCGTTTCGAGCGAGGTCACGCCGATTGACGCAGCGAGCACCGTCGGGGCGTCTGGCGCGAGCGCACGGCCGTGCACGAGATCCGGCAGCGACACGGCGATGATCGTGAACTCGAACGCGCGGCGGAACTGCTGGAACTCCTCGATTGCCGCGGCGCGGCGTTCCGGCGACACCGCCGACGGCGTCGTGCCGGCCGGCAGCATCGCGATGGAGAGTCCATCGCTCGACCCGACGCTGCGCGCGACTTCACGCCAGGCGAAGGTGCCCGCCATCGCATCGCTCACCCCAGGCTCCGGCTGGTCGCGGAAGATGCGCGCGAGCGCCACCTGCGCGGTATCCCACTCGGCGACGAGCGTCGTGCGATGATCCGCCGCCGCGGCAATCGCGAGACGTGCGGCGACCGCCGCGACCACGGCGCTGTCGTCTCCCGTCACGATCACCGCCCGGGCGCGCGTCCCGGTGGACGTGAGGTGGAGATACAGCACGCGGAAGGGATCCACGCCGCTCGGCCGGAAGCGCAGCGGTCCGTCGGGCAGTGCGTCGCGCACGTGCGAGAGCGCAGGCGCGCCGACCGCGCGCTCGGCTTCAAGCGGATGCGCGAGCTTCGGATCGCGCAGCTCGCGCAGCAGTGCCAGCGCGACGCGCACGACCAGGCCGAGCACGACGAGCGCCAGCAGCGCGAGACCGGGTGAGACGAGCGGTACGGCCGAGCGCTGTGCCGCGACCGCCTGCTCGGCGGCGGCGACGGCGGCGCGCGCATCCTCGTGCCGGCGCTGCGCCGCGGCGAGCGTGTCGCGCTCTGCACGCAGGATTGCATTGGCGAGCGCCGTGTCGGGGCCGCTGGCCGCGACGGGCGGTGCCGCCGGCTCTGGCGTGGCGACGCTGCCGCCCAGGGAGCGCAGCCGGTACTCCGCCATCGCGATGATGGTGCCCGAGAGCCGATAGGCCTCGCGCGCGTCGGGGGCGACGCGGAACGAATCGGCCGTCGCGCGCATCCGCGGGCCGGCTGCGAGCGTCGGATGCGCGGCGAGCGCGAGCACGGCATCGCTGCGTCGGCCGTCGCGGGCGGCGGCGATGGCGCGCGCGAGCGATTCGTCGGCCGTCGCGGGTCGCGCTTGCGACGCAGGGCGCTCGATGCGCGCAGGCGTCGCGGCGGCAACGGCCAGCGACTCTGCCGTCGCCGCGCGTTGCGCCGCGCGCTCGAGCGCCGCGGCACTGATCACACTGTCGGCGACGCTGCGTGCGAGCGCATCGGCGAGCGTTGTCTCGGGCGCGCGGATCGCGACGGGCAACAACAAGGCCACCACGGTCGCGGCGCCGCCGACGCCGAGCCACCAGCGCAGAAAGCGACGCGTGCGGCGCAAGGCGAGCGAGAGCCGTGCCCCGAACCACAGCAGCCCCGTCAATGGGGCGCGGGGCGGACGGGAGCGGGCGGTGGCTGGTGGCATAGTCGGACTAGTATCGCGTGGAGGCACGCAATGCAAACGGGCGGTGGCGAGCCTCGCTCGCCACCGCCCGTGCTGCCGTCGCCCGAGGGCGCGGCGGAACCGCTTACTGCACCGTGATGACGCCCTTCATATTCATCGCGAGGTGCGGCGTGCAGTTGTACTCGTACTGCCCGGCCGGGATGTTCGCGAAGGACATCGTGAAGCCCTCGCCGGCGGCGAGGTACATCTGCGACGAGAGGTCGGCCATACGGGCCGAGCCGAGGTTCGCGTTGATCTGCGCCTTCACGGCATCGGCGAGGCCCGTGCCGACGAACGCGACGTTGTGCGGGAAGCCCGACACGCCGACGAACTTGATCGCATCGCCCTGCTTGATCGTGATGTTGGCCGGCTCGAAGCGATAGCCCTTGTCGTCGCCGAGCATCTTGATCTCGTGCACTGTGCCCGTAGCGGGCGCGGCTTCCGCAGCACCGGCGGCCGGGGCCGGCGTGGCCTCAGCGGTCGCGGCCGGCGTCGTCTCCGCGGCGGGCTGCGTTTCGGAACCGCCGCCGCAGGCGGCGAACAAAATCGCGCTCGCGACGAGCGCCAGACCCTTGAACTGCATTGCGAATGGCCTCCAGGCCGAACTGAAAAAAATGTGATGGACTCAGCTGCGGGGACTTCCCCACAGGTTGTGAAAAATATCACAACCTCTGCGCTGTGCCAACTGTAACTCCAGCAATGGCTTTGGAGTTCCACCCTAAGCCAAAGCTGGACAACGCCTTGACCTCGGGTGTCTCCACCCGCTAGGGTTCGGGATGGCACAGCGCCACCACCATCACGTGCATCATCACCACGGCCCGACGGGTCGGGGGTGCCAGGCGCGTGTGTCGTCCGGAAGCTGCTGACCGCACTTCCTGCGCTGGCTGAACCTCCTCGACCCGTCCGGAACCGCCGGACGGGTCATTTTGTTTTGTCGCCTCTCCTTTTCTCCGATTCCTATGCTCCGCCTCGCCATTCCCAACAAGGGCCGCCTGCACGATGAGGCCCGATCGCTGCTCGCCGACGCCGGCCTCGAGGTCCGCGCGTCCTCGGAGCGCGCGCTCGTCGCATCGCTCGGCGGCGAGTTCGAAGCCATTTTCGTCCGCGCGCAGGACATCCCGGAGTTCGTCGCCGACGGCGCCGCCGATGCCGGCATCACCGGCTGGGACCTCGTCAGCGAGTCCGGACGAGCGCTCGAGTCGCGGCTCGACCTCGGCTTCGGCCGCTGTCGGCTCGTCGTCGCGGCCAAGGATGACGGCTCGGTGCGTACGATCAGCGACATTCCCGACGGTGCGCGCATCGCGACGGTGTTCCCGCAACTCACGCAGCGGTTTTTCGCCGCGGCGGGCAAGCGCGTCGAGATGGTCCCGGTGTCCGGCGCCGTCGAAATTGCCCCGCACCTCGGCATCGCCGACGTGATCGTGGACCTCACGTCCACCGGCTCCACGCTCCGCGTGAACGGCCTGCGCGAGCTCGGCACGGTCCTCGAGTCCACCGCGCGATTGATCGTGGCGGGTCCGGAGAGCGGGCGGGCACCGACGGGCGAGCGTGACCGCACGCTGCGCGAACTCGTGGACGCGCTGGCGTCCGTGCTGGCCGCGCGCGGCCAGCGCTACCTGATGGCCAATGTGCCGCGCACCAAGCTCGACGACGTGAAGCGCATCCTCCCAGGCATCTCCGGCCCGACGGTGATTGACGTGATGAACGGCGGCAGCAAGGTCGCCGTCCACGCGGTCTGTCCGGCCTCGGGCATCTACCGGACGATCAACGCCCTCAAGGCGATCGGCGCCGAGGGCATCCTCGTGACCCGCATCGAGAGGTTGCTGGCGTGAGCGCGCTTGCCTTCGCGG
>CAZYQM010000113.1:0-7099 GCA_964649965.1 uncultured Gemmatimonas sp. | reverse complement strand
GGCGTAAGTTCAGCAGACCCCAACACCGGGAATCGCTATGCTCCGCACCATCTTCGTCATCGGTCTGCTCGCCTTCGTCGGCCTGTTCGCGCTGAAGCTCGTCTTCGGCATCCTTGGCGGGCTGTTCGGCATCTTCTTCGCGCTGCTCGGGCTCGCGATCCCGGTGCTCATCATCGGCGCGCTCATCTATGGCGCGATGCTGCTCTTCGCGCCGGACACGGCGCGGGAGATGAAGGAGAAGTTTGGCGGGAATTGAATGGACGGCAGCTATGAGCTCCAAGCTGTAAGCTGGGAGCCAGGTGCAACGAGGGCTCCGGAGCGCATCGCGCTCCGGAGCCCTGTCGTTTCTTAGAGCTTACAGCTTACAGCTCACAGCTGCAGTCTTACGCCGATCCTACCCGTTCTCCGATATCCCCTCGGTTATCGCCCACGCCAGCAGCGGCACCATAATCTCGTGGTGGCCGGTGATCTCGTAGCCCTCGCCGCCGGCGAGCACGGGGCGGCGAACGACGTTCTCGCGCGGCCGGTAGTGGCGCTGCATATCGAAGTCGGCGGTCGTGAAGTGCGTGGGGCGACCGGCATTCACGTTGCGCGCGACGGTGAGCGCCTTGAGGAAGACCTCGGGCATAATGACGGCGCTGCCGAGGTTGAGGACGACGCCGCCTTCGTGGAGGTCTTCGCAGCTGGCGGCGAGGCGGCGGAAGTCGCGGTGGCTGGTGTCGCCGATGGCGGCGCCGTCGGCGGCGGGGTGCTGGTGGATGATCTCGGCGCCGAGCGCGGCGTGCACGGTGACGGGGATCCAGCGCTTGTGGGCGGCGAGGACCACCGACTGCTCGGGATTGGCGAGCGTGGGCTCGGCGGCGAGTGCGCGGGCGACGGACTCGCCCATTCCCCAGCCGTGGGTGCGGCCGGTGGTGAAGGCGGTATTGAGGCCGCGGCCGGTCTCGTCGGCCATCCCGAAGCTGCCGTCCTTGAGTCCGGCGGCGACGTCTTCGCTGGTGGCGCCGAAGCGGGCGACGTCGTAGTCGTGGATCGCCGCGCTGCCGTTCATCGCGAGGTGCGTGATGACGCCGCGGTCCATCAGGTCCACGAGCAGCGGGGCGATGCCGGTCTTCACGACGTGGCCGCCGAGCATCACGATCACGGCGCGCTGCTTGCGATGCGCGGCGACGACGGCGCGGACGATGCGCCGGAAGTCGTCGGCCTTGAGGACGTGGGGGAGCGAGTCGAGGAAATCGGCGAACCCCCTCGCTGCGCGCGGGGGCTTGGCAAAGGACTCGGCGGCGACCTTGTTGGGGCGTGTGGCGACGGGAACGGTGCGGACGCGCGCGAGGTCGATCTCGCGCGGTGGCCGCCGGTCGGCGCTCACCGCTCGCCGACCACGGCGGCGCTGTCGCTGAGTCGATAGCTCCGCAGGTACAGGTTGAGCGATCCGAACGAGAGGCGCGAGCGCATCTGCAGCATCATCCGCTTGTCGTCATCGGAGAGCCAGATCTCGGCCTGGCCGCCCTCGGAGAAGATGCCCGTGGTCTTGATGATCGGCTGCACGACGATGGCGTCGAACTCGCCCGCGGGCACCTTCACGCGCTCGCGGCGCAGCACGCGGATGATCACCGGGTTGCGGTCGGGGCGGAAGTAGCGGTTGAACGTGTAGGCCTGCCCGACGACGAGCGGAACGGTGCGGATGAAATACAGGAAGGAGCCGTCGTCGAGCGGATCGCTGACGGAGGGGCGTTCCTCGGTGCCGCGGACGAGTTCCTGGTAGACGGCGCGGTCCGGATAGATCTCGTAACGCCGCTCGCGGTCGCGCGAGCCCTGGCTGAGGTCCTGGACGAAGCGCAGCGAGTTGAGCGTCTGCACGTCCATCCAGCTCTCGTTGATGTCGTTGACCTTGTAGAAGAAGGTCCCGCCGGTGACGCTGAAGCGGACGTGCCAGGCGTTGCGGCCGCGGACGGAGTCCTGTCCGAGCACGCGCATCCGGCCGGTGCCGACTTTCACGGCGCCGAAGCGGACGTCATAGGTGAGCGACTCGCCGATCTCGAAGGGCACGGGTCGCGGCGCCCCCTGGGCGGAGGCGTCTCCGACGGTGCCGACGGCGACCATCGCGGCGGCGAGCAGGCGGATCACGAGGTGGGGCGCTTCCGGGCGGCCCAGGCCGCCTTGGCGAGTCCCCAAGCCTCGGGCCAGGCTTGGCGGCGCGTCTCGCGCGGCCGCAGGTCGTAGCGCATCGTGACCGGCACCGACTCGATGCGGCGGGCGTGGGGCGTCGCGGCGACCAGCAGGTCGAGGTTCGCCTGCCACGTGGACGGCGCCGCCGCCAACGGACTCGCGTCCAGCGCACGGAGCAGGTCGCGCACGGTGGCGATGCGCAGCAGGCGCATCGACGCGAACGGATCCTTGACCCCGGGCACGGTGACGGCGCGCTTGAGCGGCCAGACCTTCGGCAGCCAGCCCGCGTACTTGTGCAGCTTGCGAATCTCCTCGGGCGCGTCGGCAGGCAGTGCGCGGTCGCCGACGACGACGTCGGCCCCGCCTTCGAAGCGCTTCACCAGCTCGGGGATTTCCTCGGGCCGGTCGGTGAAGTCGGCCTGCATCAGGATCACCGCATCGCGGCGCGGATAGCGCGTGCGCTTGGCGGCCTCGCGGAGCAGGGCCTCGACGGCCTTGGCGTAGCCGACGCGCGTGGCACCGCCGAGCACGGTCAGCGGCACCGCCTTGGCATAGGGCTCGAGCACCTCGCGGGCACCGTCGGTGCTGGCGTCGTCATAGACCAGCACCTCGTACTCGCGCGTGTACTCCTGGAACATCTTGCGGATGCGCCAGAGCAGGACGCCGACGGTGGGCGCTTCGTCGTGGGTGGGGATGCAGATATAGAGCACGGATGAAACCTATGGCCGGGGTCTGCGCCGTACTACTCCACAAGGCAGGCCGGCGGGTCCAAAGTTCCGGAAGGTCCAGCAGGCGTGGGCCCTGAAACAGGACCGCCGCCGCCCGGGTATCGTCACGAAGGGACGGGAAGTAGAATAGCCCGCAACCGCCAGCCGCAGGAGGTTCACGCGTGATCCTCGCCGACGTCCGGTCCACGCTCACCCGCCGGGATGTGGCCTTCGCCCTCGCCCTGCTGGCCCAGCAGGGCACGGAGGCGCGCGAGCGCGGCGAGCACGAGCTGCGCGAGCAGGGGCTCGATGCCTTGCTCGACGACCCTGCGCTGTTGCCGGCGATGGTCAACACGCCGCGCGGACGCGAGGCCTCGCTGCCGCTGTTCTGCTACGTGCTGGTGCGGCACGCGCTGCTGCAGGCGGGCGAGACGGACCGCGTGCTCGCGGACTACGCGGCCAGCATCCTGCTGCACTTCGGCCTGCGGGACCGCGCGCAGCGCATCCACGCCGCGGACGACGAGACGTACGACACGCTGGCCGCGCTGCTCGAGGACGCCGAGCGCGCGGAGCCGCGCCGGGCCTTCCTCGTGCGGGCGCACCTCGGCAACTACGCCCTGTGGATGAGCGGCCTGTTCCCCGACCGCATCGAGCAGCGGCAGCACCGCCGCGGCGGGCCGACGCTGGCATACTTCGAGGCGATGGGGCGTCGCGGCTTCCAGATGGCCGCCGAGCACCGGCTCGCGTCGGAGCACGGCGTGGCCCTGCTGTTCGCGCTCGCCGCCGAGCGCTTCCCGTTGCTGCGCGTCACGCTCAACCGCATCTCCGATACGTTACTCTTCCCCAACCACCACACCCCGGAACGGTTGATGCGCCAAGTGCGGGACGACGTGCGCTGGAAGCGCGCCGGCTGATGTTCGAGTCGCTCAAGCAGACGATCCAGGACCTCCTCGGCGGACGCGTGGCGCCCGCCGACCGCCGCGCGGTCATCGCCGAGATGAAGCGCGCGCTGGCGTTGGCCAAGCTCGGCGTCGAGGACCTCGCGCAGTCCGCCGAGGTGACGCGGCAGCGCTTGGCGCAGGAGCGCGAGCAGCTCGCCACGGCGACGCGGCGCCGCACGCTGGCCGATGGCATCAACGATGCGGAGACCGCGACGCTGGCGGCCAAGTACGAGGCGCAGCACGCCGAGCGCATCGCCGTGCTCGAGCGCAAGCTCGACGTGCAGGAGGCGGAGCACGGCCTGGCCGAGCGCGAGTATGACGAGATGCTCAAGCAGCTGAAGCAGGCCTCGCTGGGCGTCGGCAGCGGCCTCGGCGAGGGCAACCGCCCGCTCAGCGACGCCGACCTCGGCTTGCCGGACGACGCACCGCTCAAGCGCGACCTCGATGCGTTGGGCCGCCAGGCCAGACGGCAAGAGCGCGACGCCCAGGCGGACGCCGCGCTCGAAGCCCTCAAGCGGAAGATGCGCGGCGAATAGTCCGCGCCGTCGTCGCGCTTACTTCACGCCCTGCATCATCCGGCGGATCGGTACGACCAGCGCGAGCAGGATGCCCGTCGCCACGGCCAGCGCGATCGTGGTGCCGATGAACACCGTCGGCGTCTGCTCGAGGTTGGACGGATCCACGTGCCCGCCGACGAGGCCGGCGACGAGGTTGCCCACCGAGGCGGCGAGGAACCAGATGCCCATCATCTGCCCCACGTACTGACGCGGCGAGAGCTTGGTCATCGACGAGAGGCCGACGGGGCTCAGGCAGAGTTCGCCGACGGTCTGGAAGAAGTACGAGCCAATCAGCCACCACGGCGAGACGAGCACGGTGCCGCCGCTGGCGACGACCTTGTTGGCGGCGAAGATCATCAGCGCGAAGCCGACGCCGGCCATCGCGAGGCCGAGGGCGAACTTGGCGGGGCTCGACAGCTCGATGTCGCGCTTCGCCATCCACACCCACAGCGCGGCGAACACCGGTGCGAGCACGATGATGAAGAACGAGTTCACCGACTGGAACCAGGTAGCCGGCATCTCCCAGCCGAGGATGCTGCGGTCGGTGAAGTCGTTGGCGAAGAGGTTCAGCGAGGTCGGGGCCTGCTCGAAGGCGCCCCAGAAGATCGCGGCGAAGACGAACAGCACGAAGATCACGCCGACGCGCTTCTTCTCGTCCGTCGTGAGCCCGCCGGCGAGCAGCACGGTCGCGAAGAACGCGACCGCGAGGCCGACGAGCACGAAGGTCATATACTGCCCGACGACCTGCGGGTTGATCGTGACGACGCCGAGCGCGCCGAGCACGAACACGAGCGCGAGCAGGCCGAGGCCACCGAAGGTGAGCATCTTGACCGTCGCCTCGCGCTTGGCCTGCACGGCGGGGTCGGGATCGCGGACGATGTCCTCGCCGATGGGGCCGAGCGTGTCCTTGGCGCGCATCCAGAACCACAGGAAGCCGAAGAGCATCCCGACGCCGGCGGCGCCGAAGCCCCAGTGCCAGCCCACCGTCTCGCCGAGGAATCCGGTCACCAACTGGCCGAGGAATGCGCCGACGTTGATGCCCATATAGAAGATCGAGAAACCGGCGTCGCGCCGTGCGCCGCCTTCCGGATACAGGTCGCCGACGATGGCCGAGATGTTCGGCTTGAGCAGGCCTGTGCCGAGGACGATGAGCGCGAGGCCGAGGAAGAAGAACACCTTGCCGCGCTCGCCGGCGAAGCCGCTGACGCCGATGGCGAGGTGGCCGCTCGTGATCAGCGCGGCGCCGATGAGGATGGCGCGGCGCAGACCGAGCCAGCGGTCGGCGATCCAGCCGCCAGGCAGCGAGGCGAGATACACGCTGGCCGCGTAGATGCCGACGATGGCCGAGGCCTGCGTGCGATCGAGCCCGAAGCCGCCTTCGCTGAGCGCCGCGGCCATAAACAGCACGAGCAGCGGGCGCAGGCCGTAGTAGGAGAAGCGCTCCCACATCTCGGTCATAAAGAGCGTCGAGAGGCCGCGCGGGTGGCCGAAGAATCGCTTGTCGTTCACGAACGGCGCGAGGTCGGCGGTGACCGGTTTCGGGGCGGACTGGGGACTGGGCGTCATCGGCTCGGGGGGAAGGAGGCCTTGTGGCAGGCCACGGCGTGGCCGGTGGAATCGTCAGGAGCGCTGCGCAGCTCCGGACGCTCGTTCAAGCACCCCTCGTCTTTCAAGGGGTGCGTGCATCGCGGGTGAAATGGACAGCCTTGCGCGGGAATCGCAAGAGGCGCGGGCAGTTCACCGCCGTCCGCGTGGTGCCGGCGCGGGCGTCCGGTGGGGACGGCCGCCCGCAGCAGCTGCGTGTACGGCATCAGCGGGGCGTCGAGCACCTGCGCGGCGCTGCCTTGCTCGACGATGCGGCCGAGGTACATCACGGCGACGCGCGAGGCGAGCCGGCGCACCACGCCGAGATCGTGCGAGATGAGCAGCAGTGCGAGGTCGCGTTCGTCGCGGAGGCGGTCGAGCAACGCGAGCAGCGGTTCGCGCGCGGCGGCGTCGAGGTTGGCCACGGGCTCATCACACACCAGCAGGTCGGGCTGCGGCGCGAGGGCGCGGGCGATCGCGACGCGCTGGCGTTCGCCGCTGGAGAGCGCGCCGGGCCGACGCGCGCCGAGCGCGGGATCGAGCCCGACGTCCTGCAGCAGCTGCTCGGCTTTGCGCTGCGCGGGCGCGCCCGGCGTGTGGCCGTGCACCTCCAACGCCTCGACGAGCAGCGAGCGCACCGTGCGCTCGGGCGTGAGCGACGCGCCGGCGTCCTGCGGCACGAGCTGCAGGCGGCGGCGCAACGCGCGCAACATCACGCGGTCACGCACGTCGAGCCGTCGTCCGAGCACGGTGACCGTGCCGGCGGTCGGGGCCTCGAGCCCGAGCAGCGTGCGGGCGAGGGTGCTCTTGCCGCAGCCGCTCTCGCCGACGATGCCGACGCACTCGCCGCGGCCGATCTCGAGGCGCAGGCCGTCGAGCGCGTGCACCACCGGCTGCGGCGTCTGGAAGAAGCGCGGCGCGGGGTGATAGTGCACCGCGAGCGCGTCGCAGGCGACGAGCGGTACGTCGGGCGGCGTGCCGTCGGACTCCGCTTCGCGCTCGGCGCGGGCGCGGGCCACCGCCGCGGCGCCGCTCGCGTGCGCCGTCCGCGCAGCGACGATGCGCTCGGCGGGGCCATCGTCCACAAGGCGGCCCTCGTCGAGCACGAGTACGCGCTCGCAGCGCTCGCCGACGACCGCGA
>CAZYQM010000112.1:0-7268 GCA_964649965.1 uncultured Gemmatimonas sp. | reverse complement strand
CACCTGGTAGAGCAGCGGCTGGAACAGATGGTGGTTCGTGCGGTCGATCAGCAGCACCTCGAGGTCGCGACGCTTCGCCAGCGACCGCGCCGCGTTGAGGCCGCCGAAGCCACCCCCGATCACGACGACCCGCGCCTTCGGCTTCGCCGCGCTCATCGCATCGCTCCCTCGGGCAGTCCCGAGGAGATCAGGTTCACGAACAGCCGCGCCCCGCCCGGCACGCCGCCCGGGATCTGCCGGAACAGCGCCAGCGAGGTGTACACATAGCGTCCGCGCCCCAGCGGCAGGTCGAGAATCGCCCCGCGCTGCTCGGGCTCCTCCGGATCCTGCATCGCCAACGGCGTGCGATAGCGTTCGTCGATCGTGCTCGGCATATAGAGGGCGCGCTCCTGCACCCAGTCGTTCCAGTCGGTCTCGGTGATGCGGTTGGGCCAGCGCAGCAGACGGCTCTGGCTGTCCAGAATGCGCACTGGCGCGTCTTCACGCGTCACGCGCGCCGCCGGACGGCTGAACTGCACCGGATACGGCATCATTCCCGGCTGGGCCATCTCGAACTGCCCGTACTGCACCACCAGCGTGCCACCCGCGCGCACCCATTCGAACAAACGCGGATTGGCCGCGCGCAGTTCGGCGCTGGTCTCGTAGGCCCGCGGGCCGATCACCACCGTCGTGTACTGCTCGAGGTCCAGCAGCGGCAACTGCGCGGCGTCGAGTGTCGTCACCGGGACGTCGAGCTGCGTCAGCACCGGCGCGATCGCGTCCGAGACGCCGCGCACGTAGGCCACGCGCAGCGCGCGCGGCACGTTCACCGGCACCGCCAGCAGGTACGCCGCCGATTGGCGGTACATCCGCTGCGGCCGGATGTGCGGATACTCGATCGTCGTGAATCCCTCGACGAATACCACGCCCTCGCTCTCCGCCCCGATGCCGAAGTCGTGCCGCCCTGCCGGCAGGCGGCCGTCCAGCGTGACGTAGAGCTCCTCCGTCGCACCCGGCGCCAGCACCAGTGAGTCCGGCAGGCCGCCGACGCGCACGCCCGGCGGCAGCAACGTGCGGAAGCGCAGCGTGCGCGGCCGCGTCGTGTACGAGCGCAGCGTGAGTCGCAGGCGACGGTCGAGCGCGACGTTCGCGCGCACGTATTCCAGCGTGCGGTCCAGCGCGATCGTGATCGGCGGCACGCCGCCCACGGGACGGTTCTGCTCGCCCAGCACGGGATCCGCGAAGCGATATACGATCTCACCCGCGTCGAGCGTGGCGCCCGAGCCGGCGATCATCACGCCCACCGACAGGTCCGTCACCCGACGGATACCCTCCGCGACGCTCACGCTCGGCACCACCTCGAGCCCCACGCCGTTCGACACGCGCGCCAAGCCGTCGCGCGGCGACTGTGCGTCCTTGAACATCGCCGTGCCGGCGCGCGAGCCCACCCACCACGGGCGCAGGTCCACGAGGCCCAAGGCCCAGGCGTCAATGGTCGTGTCGCGACCAGGTGCGAGGCGCAGCGGCATCGTGGTCGACGTCGCGACGCGGATGCCGTTCGTCTGCAGCGTGCGCAGCTCCACATCGTGCGCGCCGCGGTTGTACACGTTGATGCGCACCCGCAGCGAGTCGCCGAAGGCGACGAGTTCCTGCTGCGCCGTCGCTTCGATCAACACGCCAGACGCCTCGGCCAACGCCGCGCGCGCGCGCGCCAACGCCCGCGTCACCGCGGCGTCCAGTTCCGTCGTCTCGTCGTCGCAGACCACCGGCGGGCCCGTCACGCGGTTGTAGCGCAGCACCGGCACGAGCTGGCAGCGCGGCACCGCCGTGCGCACGTACTCCAGCGTCGTCACCACGCGGGCGAGGCTGGGCACGATCGCCGCCGGCGCGCGCAGGTCCACCACCGCACGGATCGAATCCATCCGCGCCGGCACGCCGATCAGCGCCGACCCACGCGCGTCGGCGAGGCGGGCCAGGCGCACGAACGAGGTATCGAGCCCGTCGAAGATCGTCCGCTCCGAATCGGCGGGCGTCGTCTCGTTCACGCGCGTCTTGAGCCGCCGCAGGCCGACGTTCACCGCACCGCGGCGCTGCAAGGCGCCGAAGCCCTGCGAACGATGCTCCGACCGACTCTCCCCGGCGATCTCCGCCGGCGACCGCCCGAGCACGGGGTCGTACGCACCCGCCGCCAGCATCAGCGGCGCGGCGCGCGTCCGCGTGCCTTGGTACAGCTTGGCCGGCGTCCACGGCATCCCGTGCGTCGTCACCGGGAAGCGCAGCGTGTCGCCCGCCACGTCGAACGCCTCCTGCGCGAGGATGCCCGCTGCCTCGTGGTGCCCGTGCCCGTCCGCGCGCGTGCCCGACCACACGCTCACCACCACCTGCGGTTTGAAGCTGCGGATCACGCGCACCACGTCGCCGAGCAGCTCCTCGCGGTCCCACTGCGTGAACGTCTCGTCGGCGTTCTTCGAGAAGCCGAAGTCGAAGGCCCGCGAGAAGTACTGCTCGGCCCCGTCCACGCGACGCGCCGCCAGCAGTTCCTCGGTGCGGATCGCGCCCAGCGATTCGCCGAGCTCGTTGCCGATCAGGTTCTGCCCGCCGTCGCCGCGCGTGAGCGAGAGGTACGCCGCGTGCAGTTGGTGCCCGCGCGCCAACGCCGCCAGCAGGTTCGTGTCTTCGTCGTCGGGATGCGCGCCGACCATCAGCACGCGTCCCGTCACCGTCACCCCGCGCAGCAGTTGGTCCAACGCCGCCGCGCCGCGCTCTTGCCCGAAGGCAAGGCGCGGCGCGATGCACAACGCGAGTGCGAGGCCGGCGAACGCGGTACGCGCGCCGGCCCGCAGCCGGGTACCCCTCACGGAGCCTTCATCGCCATCGCGGTCACGCGACGCGCTCCCGTGTGGCGCACCGGAGCCGACAGCGCCTCGGTCACGATGCGCGTCTGCTCCTCCGTATGCGCGGACGGATACCCTTCCGCCGGGCTGGCCCGCTCCGGACGGCCGTAGTAGCGAATCACCAACGCGTTGCCCGTCGAGACGCGCAGGCGCGGCGCCACGAAGGTCCACGCACCCATATTCTTCGGCTCTTCCTGCACCCACGCGACCTCGTCGATGTTCGGGTACAGGTCCACCGTGCGCGCGACCTCCTCGTGTGGCCACGGATACAGCTCCTCGACGCGCACCACCGCCACGCTCTCTGGAATCCCCGCCGCGAGCAGGTCGTAATAGACCTTGCCCGTGCAGAAGATCAGCCGCTTCACCGCCTGCCGCTTCTCGGCGCCCTTCGGGTCGTCGATCACCGGACGGAAGCTGCCTTCGCTGAGATCCTTCACCGTGCTCGACGCCTGCGCCAGGCGCAGCAGCGACTTCGGCTGCATCAGGATCAGCGGGCGACGCGGCAGCTTCACCTGGCGACGCAGGATGTGGAAGTACTGCGCCGGCGAGCTCGGATACGCCACGCGCACGTTGCCTTCCGCGCACATCTGCAGGAAGCGCTCGAGCCGCGCGCTCGAATGCTCCGGGCCCTGGCCCTCGTAGCCGTGCGGCAGCAGCAGCACGAGCCCCGAGTCCTGCGCCCATTTCGCACGGTCGCTCACGATGAACTGGTCGATCATCGGTTGCGCCATATTCGCGAAGTCGCCGAACTGGCCTTCCCACAGCGTCAGCGTGTCCTTGGCCACCACGCTGAAGCCGTACTCGAAGCCGAGCACCGCGAGCTCGCTCAACGCCGAGTTGTACGCCTCGAAGCGGCCCTTCGCGTTCGGCAGCGCAGACAGCGGCGCGTACTTGCGACCGGTGTTCGCGTCGTTGAGCACGGAGTGGCGGTGCGAGAACGTCCCGCGCTCCACGTCCTGTCCGCTGATGCGGATGTGCGTACCGTCGGCCAGGATGCTCGCAAACGCCAACTGCTCGGCGTGACCCCAATCGACCGACGGATCGCCACCCAGCGCCTCGCGCCGCCGCTCGAGCTGCTTGGCCAGGCGCGGATGCGGCGTGAAGTCGCTCGGATACGTGAGCAGCTGCTCGTTCCAGCCCTTGAGCGTCTCCGCCGGCACGGCCGTCGCCACGCTCGTGCTCGTCGCTTCCACCGGATGCGCCTGATGCGGCGCCTCCGGCGCCTTCGACTCCTCGTAGGCCGCCTGGAACACCGTCGCGATTTCCTTGTCGAGCGCCTCCACCTGCGCGTCCGTCACGAGGCCCTCGCCCACCAAGCGCTTGCCGAACACCAGACGCGGCGTCGGGTGCGCCTTCACCTTCTCGTAGAGCTGCGGCTGCGTGTACGTCGGCTCGTCGCCCTCGTTGTGGCCCCAGCGACGGTAGCCCACCAGGTCGATCAGGAAGTCCTTCTTGAACTTCGTGCGGTAGGCCACCGCGATGCGCATCGCGATCACGCAGGCTTCCGCGTCGTCCGCGTTCACGTGGATGATTGGCATTTCGAAGCCCTTCGCGATGTCCGACGCGTAGCGCGTCGAACGCGAATCGATGGGATCCGTCGTGAAGCCGATCTGGTTGTTGACGATGATGTGCAGCGTGCCGCCCACGCGGTACGCACGCAGCCGCGACAGGTTGAACGTCTCCGGCACGATGCCCTCGCCCGGGAACGCGGCGTCGCCGTGGATGCACACCGGCACCACCTTGGCCTCGTCGCGCTGCGCGCGGTCGTTCGCATCACGCTGCAACGCGCGCGTCGCGCCCTGCAGCACGGGGTTCACGATCTCGAGGTGGCTGGGGTTCGGCACCAGCGAGAGCTTCACGCGCTTGCCGCCGACCTCGCGCCCCCCCTCGAAGCCGAGGTGGTACTTCACGTCGCCAGTGGAGGCATCGCCAAGGTGGCCGTGCTTACCCTGGAACTCGCCGAGGATCAACGGCAGCGGCTTGCCCATCACGTGCGCGAGCACGCTGATGCGGCCGCGGTGCGCCATCGAGATCGCCACGTGCTCGGCGCCCTGCGCCGCGCTCTCGGCGATCGCCGTGTCGAGCATCGGCACCAGTGCGTCCGTCCCTTCGATCGAGAAGCGCTTGTAGCCGACGAACGTGCGCCCGAGGAACCGCTCGAATCCGTCCACCTCGGTGAGGCGACGCAGCACCTGCTGCTTCTCATCGGCCGTCAGCGGACGCGTCAGCTGCTCCTCGGTGAAGAGCTGGCGGAACCACATCCGCTCCTCTTCGGACCCGAGATGCCCGACCTCGACCGCGAGATTGCGCGTGTAGCGCTTCTTGAGGCGCTCCGCCACGTCCTTCGCCGTCGCGAGATGCGGCCAGCCGAGCGCCGCGCCCGAGACCTGCTCCAGCTCCGCCTCGGTGATGCCGTGGAACTCCGGCGTCAGCTCCTGCGCTCCCGGCGGCGGCGACCCGAGCGGGTCGAGTTGCACCGCGAGATGTCCGTACGCGCGGATCGCCGAGGTGTAGCGGGCCGCGCCCGCGACGATGCGCGCATAGTCATCCCCGCCGCCCGACGACGGGCCGCGGCCCATCGCCTCCTCGGCGAAGCGGAAGAACTGGCGCCACGATTCGTCGACCGAGGCGGGGTCCTGGCGGTACCGCTCGAACTGTTCGGCGGCGTAGGCGTCGTTGAAGACGCTCGCGATGGGGGGCGTGTCCTGAGCCATACCCCAAATCTAATGATTTACCGCAGAAAATCGTCGGCCAGCGGCCGGACGGTAAGCCGTTGCACCGCGGCCGCTTACCCGATCGCCGCCAATCGGTCGTGGACCTCCAGCGCCGTCTGCGGACGCTGGTCCGCCTTCTTCGCCAGCAGGCGCAGGATGAGCACCTCCAGCTCCACCGGTACCTCCGCGTTGTAGCTGCGCGGCGGATCGGGGTCATCCTCGAGCAGCTTGGCGATCATCTGGTACGGCGTGTCCGCCGTCAGCGGGGTCCGTCCGGTCACGCACTCGTACAGCACGGCGCCCATCGCGTAGAGGTCCGCGCGGTGGTCCACCGGTTCGCCGGTCACCTGCTCCGGCGCCATATACTCGGGCGTCCCGACGATCGCGCCCGCCTGCGTCACGCCGCTGTCCTGCGGCCGCGAGACCAGCCGCGCGATGCCGAAGTCCATCACCTTCAGCACGCCGTCGGGTTCGACCACCATATTCTGCGGCTTGATGTCGCGGTGCACGATGCCCTGCTCGTGCGCGACCTCCAACGCACGCGCCAGCTGCTTGCCTACGCTCAGCGCCACCGCGATCGGCAGCTTGCCGCGCGAGCGGATCAGCTGCTTGAGCGACGTCCCCTCGACGAACTCCATCGTGATGAAGTACACGCCGTCGCGCTCGCCGAGGTCGTGCGTGCGCACGACGTTGCGATGCGAGATCTTGCGCGCGAGGCGGATCTCGCTCTTGAAGCGCTCGAGCGCCGTCGGATCGTCCTTGAGGAAGTCCTGCTTGAGCGTCTTGATGGCGATGACCTCGCCCAGCTCGCGGTCCACGGCCTTGTACACCGTGCCCATCCCGCCCTGGCCGAGGATCTCCTTGACCTCGTAGCGCACGGCGAAGGTGCCGCCGGGCACGAGACCCGACTCCGCCGCGCGATTCGCGGCCGTCCCCGTCATCGCGCCAGTCTGCAGCTGCACCGTCTTGGCGTCGTCGCTCGCGCCGGAGAGGAAATCCACCAGCTCCTGCTTCTCCTTGAGATCACCGAGCAGGCGACGGAACGCCGAGGCCAGCGCACCGATTTCGTCCTTCGACGACGCCGTGATCTCCGCGTTGTAGTCGCCGTCCGACGCGCGCATCGCCGCATCGGCGAGCTTCGTCACCGGGCGCGTGACCCAGCGGGCGACGAGCAGCGAGAACAGGAAGGCGGCGAGCAGGCCGAGCGCGCCGCTGAGCAGGATGGTGCGCTCGAGCTGGTTGAACAGGGCGAACTCGGCGTCGCGGTCCCGCAGCAACACGTAGCCGCCGAGCGGCGTGCCGCCGGCCGAGCGGAGCAAGCCGCCCAAGGCCACGTACGACGTGCCGCCGATGGCGACATCCGCGCGCATCGCCTCGCCCTCGGCGCTGGCGATGGCGTGCAGCTCCTGTCGCATCGCCACCGTCAGCGACTCGCGCGCAACGGTGGACGCGTTGATCCGCGGCTCATCGTTCGAATCCAATGCATAGAACACGACGTCCACGGCATCCACCGCGCCCTGCTTCACCTGCTCCGCGAGGGCGTCGTCGAGCAGCCGCACGCCCATCACGCTGCCATACACGACGCCGTTGTCCTCCACCGGCACGACGACGATCTGCGAGATCAGCGTGTCGTCGGTGACCCCGAACGCCTCGATGAGGTTGCCTTCCAGTGCCCCACCGA
>CAZYQM010000111.1:0-7283 GCA_964649965.1 uncultured Gemmatimonas sp. | reverse complement strand
CTCAGCGCGCGGCGACCGCGCCCGGTGCGCCGCGCACACCGGCGCACTCCGCACAGCGTCGGGTCGCCGGCATCACCTCGAGGCGGGCCTTCGGGATCCGACCAGCGCAGTGCGTACAGATGCCGTAGCTCCCGTCGGCGATGCGCTGCAGCGCCTGCAGGAGCTCATCGCGCTCATCGGATGACGTGCCGGTCACGAGGCCGCGCTCGACGCGCGACAGCTCGCGCCGCAGTTCCAGCGCCAGGGCAGCGAGATCCTTGGTCGTCATACCGCACTCTCCATCGCGTGAGGGCGCAACGAATGCGTCGCGCTGTGCACGCGCTGCGCGAGTTCGAACAGCACCGCGTGCCACAGCGGCTCGCGGAGCGGGAAGGTGAAGCCGAGCCCGTCATCGGTGAGCGTGACGACGAGCTCGTCGCCGCCAGTCGCTCTCCGCGTGGACTGCCATTGACGTAGCGCGCGCGCGGCGATGCTCGCCGCGACGCTGCACGAGGATGTATCCCGGAATCCGGTGAAGACCATCCGATCGGGATGGATCTCGCCGATGACCGTGGGACCTTCGGCAAGGATCCAGCCCGCCTCGGGCCGGCGCTCGAAGCGCAGGAGAGAAGGCATTGCAGTGCTCCAATGAAGTGGAATGCAAAACGCCCCGCGTGCGCAGTCGGCAGGCGGGGCGGTCTCGCGGTGACAGGGACGTCACCGGGTAGGCAGGGGGCGGCTATCCGCCTTGCGGCAGGATGGACGTGCGCCCCCAACCCGAGCGAGACCGCGCAAAGATGCGCAAGTCGGACACTCGGGTCTTGTGCGTGCAGGGGGCGTGCATACGCGTCATAGCGTGGAACGTAGACCGTTCAGGGGGGAAGTCAATCAGGGTTACGCCGTCAGGTCGTGCGCAACTCGCGGAAGCCGATCAAACGCCCGCGCTCCTCGTCCCACAGCGCGAGCCGCAGCGACTTGAACGCCGTCTTGAGCGTGATCACGTGCGCCTCCTGGAACACCGGATCCGCCTCGTGCGCCTCTTTCAGCTTGTAGTTCGGGATCTTCGGGCCGAGGTGATGCACGTGGTGCAGGCCGATGTTGCCCGTGAACCAGTTCAGCACGGCGGGCAGCTTGAGATACGAGCTGCCGGTAATCGCCGCCGTGGCGTAGTCCCAGGTCTCGTTGCGCTCCCAATACGCTTCCTCGAACTGGTGCTGCACGTAGAACAGCCAGATGCCGACCGCGCCAGCCACATAGAACGCCGGTACGTAGAGCAGCCACACCGTGCGCCAGTCGAACACCAGGTGTCCGATGACGGCGATGGCGACGAGAGCCGCGTTGGTCATCCACACGTTCCAGATGAGCTTCGCGCCGCCCTTCTCACTCATCAGGGACTGGAAGCGTTGGAACACGATGAGGTGCATCGGCCCGAGCCCGAACAGCACGAGCGGGTTCCGGTACAGCCGGTACTTGAACCGCCCCCAGCGCGACAGCGCCTTGTACTCGGCCACCGTCAGCGTCGTGACGTCACCGTAGCCGCGATGGTCGAGGTCACCCGACGAGGCGTGATGGATCGCGTGCTCGCGGCGCCACTGCTGGTAGGGCGTGAAGGTCAGCACGCCGGTGATGAAACCGACGGCGTCATTCCACTTCTGCGACGGGAAGAACGACCCGTGCGCGCAGTCGTGCATAATGATGAAGGTGCGCGTCTGCAGGCCGGCGATCGGCAGGATCATCAGCAGGCTGGCCCAGAGCGCGTAGTCCATCAGCCAGTAGGCGATGACTACGGCGGCACCGAGCATAAACAGCGTGCTGAACAACTGCCAGAGCGAAAGGCGGACGTCGGGGCCGGCGTAGCGCGACACGGTCTCGCGCCAATTGGACTGCTTCACGACGGGATTGGCGTTCTTCACGGGCTTGGGGGGGCGGGCGTGGAATCGGAGTCGTACAGGAACTGGAGCGTCACGTCAAACACGAGGATGCTGTTGGACGGAATCGCGGCAGAGCCTTGACTCCCATATCCGAGCCCGGGGGGGATGATCAGCTGCCGGCGACCGCCGACCTTCATCCCGCGCACGCCTTCATCGAATCCATCGATGACGGCGTTGTTACCCGTCCTGAAACGCAGCGGCAGGGCCGCTGTGGTGTTCGAGTCGAACGCGACGCCGTTGCGCAGCCAGCCGCGATAGCGCACGCCCACCGAATCACCCTGAACCTGCAACACCTCCGTGCCTCCACCGACGGTGATGTCCCTATAATACAGCCCCGATGCCGTTTTCGTTGATGCCGCGAGGTCCACGCCAAGCGAGGGATCGAAGTACACCTCGTCGATGTCCGGCACGAACAGCTTGCCTTCGAGACAGCTGGTGGCCAGTACGGCGACGACGGCTAAGGCGAGAATCGAACGGAGCTTCTGCATCTGGGGCGGGTCGGTCAGGGACGCCTCCGGACCGTCCGGAGGACACCCTGCAATCTACCCCGGAACGGGGCCGGAAGTACCCCTTCCTTCTATAGATAGCGCCGCGGCGGGATCAGCAGCGATCCGAACAGCAGCCCGGCCACGAGCGCCAAAATGGCGCTCAGCACGGCGACGAGCGTGTCGAAACCGAGCGTGTAGTCGCGCTCCATCACGAAGTTCAGCGCACGGAAGCCGACTGAGCCCGGCACGAGCAGCATAATCCCGGGCACGCGCACGAGCTGTCCGGGGCGCTGCTTCCACCGCCCGTACACATTCGACAGCGCCGCGATCACGAGGCTGGAGAAGAACACGCCGCCGGCGAAGGTCCCCGTCGCCGCCGCACCCATCCAGCCGGAGCCCAGCCGCGTGAGGATGTAACCGAGGATCGCCGAGCCCATCACGAGCGGGATGTCACGGCGCGACGCGCGGAAGAGCACCGCGAACGACGCCGCGGCGGCGATCATCGCGATGATCTCCACCCACTTCGGCAGGGCCTCCGGCGTGCCGGGCATCGGCGTCCAGCCGATGGCGAGCATCAGCTGCGAGGCGGCGACGGAGCCGAAGGTGAGCTTGAGCAGCACGGTCATCGCGCCGGCGAAGCGCGTGGTGCCGGTGACGAGCTGGTTGGACGCCAGCTCCGACACCGCGGTCGTCAGCGACAGGCCAGGCATCAGCACGATCAGCGCCGCGACGATCACCGTTTGCAACGACAGTGGCGCGACGAAATGCGCGAAGGCCGTCGCGAGCACCGTGGCCACGAGCGCGGCGACGGCTTCGAACGCCGCCGCCAGGTGCGGACGCGTCCCGCTGAGCACGGCGAGCCAGCCGATCAGCAGGCCGATCACCGCTGCCACCGATACGTCGATCCACGCGGTGCGCAGCAATCCCGCCACCGCAGCCGCCGCGAGGCCGAAGGCGCCGACGGTCATCAACTGCTGCCGTGTGTCGAATGGCCGGTCGAGCGCGTGCATCGCCGCCCAGGCCTCGTCGAGCGACATCTTGCCGCGCACCACCTGCTCGGCGATCGCGTCGAGCTTGGCGAGCGCCCCGAGCTGGATGTCGCCGAGCTCGAGGCGGAGCACGCGGGTCTCCTGCGTGGCGTGCGGTGTCTCGGAGTCGCTGAGCGAGAGCAGCAGGCCCGTGGGCGTGGACCAGATCTCCGCGCGCACGCCGATGCTCAGCGCGACGGAGCGCACCGCGCCTTCCAACCGCGAGGCCGCGACGCCAGCCAAATGCAGACGCCGCGCCAGCTCAGTGAGGAAGCGGACGCGGTCGTCGAAGCTCGCGCGATGCTCGGCGAGGTGCGTGCTCACGCGATCAGGGCTTGAGCCACTTCTCGAGGAAGGCCCAGGTGCGGTTCCACGAGTCAATCTGCTCCGGCGAATCGTCACGCAGCAGCGTCTCGCGGTTCACGCGGCGGTTGAACGTGTGGCCACCGCTGGCCGGCCCGGGCGTCGGATCCCAGTAGATCTTCGTCTCGGCGAGGTCCGACTTGCGCGCGACGAGCGCGTCGATGAGCGGCCGCGCCTCCTCGAAGTTCACGTCCGTGTCATTCGTCGCCACGTGCACGAGGATTGGCCGCGACAGCGAATCCACGTGGTAGTACGGCGAGCGCTGGACGTACTCCTCGCGCCGCTCGAACGGCAGCCCGCGCACCGCCTCCTGCGTGCTGAACGAGCGCTGGTAGCCGGGTCCCTTATAGGAGAGGCGGAAGATCAGGTTGGTGACCGGCACCATCGCCACGCCGGCGACGAACTTGGTGCGCGCGCCACGCATCAGCAGGTGCGCCGTGATGAAGCCGCCGTGGCTCCAGCCCATAATGCCGATGCGCGCCGGATCCACCTCAGGCCGCTCGCGCAGCACGTCGTAGGCCGTTTCGACGTCGTCGAGCTCCTTGCCGCCGTAATCGATGGCGCGATGGAAGGCCTCGCCGTAACCGGTCGAGCCGCGGTACTCCGGCGCGATGATCACGTAGCCGCGCTGCACCGCCTCGATGATGAACGGCAGGTAGTTCTGGTCCCAGTTGCCGTGCACGCCGCCGTGCACCCAGACCATCGCGGCGTGGCCCTTGGGCCGCGCGTTCAGCGGCGAAAAGACGTACGCCGGAATCTCCAGTCCGTCCACCTGCGAGCGGTAGCTGATCTTCTCGTAGCGCATCACGCCGCGGCTGCGCGCCGCGAAGATGCTGTCCGTGCGCGCCTTGTTGGCGATGTGCTGCGCGTAGTTGGCCACCGGATGGTCCTCCGGACGGTTGCTCACGTAGAGCTGCCGCGCGCGGGCCGAATCCATCGGGACTTGCGGGCGGCCCTGTTGGGCCGCGAGAGGCGCCGCCACAGCGGCGAAGGCGAGAAGCAGGGAGAGTGTGCGCATACGCATATTATAGCGCACAATGATCGCTTACGACCCGAAGAAGTGGCTGCGCGTCCTGCTCGACTTCCCCCGCAGCCCCGTGTTCCGCACGCTGTTTCTCGACGTACTCGGGGCCGGCGCCTGGGCCTGGCTCGTGGTCTGGGTCGAGACCGAATGGCTGCGCGTGGCCGTGCCGCTGGGCCCGGCATTCCTCTCCATCCTCGGCATCATCCTCGGCCTGCTGCTGGTGTTCCGCACCAACACGGCCTACGACCGCTGGTGGGAAGGCCGGCGGCTCTGGGGACAGTTGGTGAACGTCTCGCGCGGATTCGCGCGGCAGCTCGCGGCAGCGCCGCTGGAACGGCGCGCGCGCTACGCCACCTTGCTGGCGGACTTCCCCGGCGCGATGACGGCCCACCTGCGCCGCGAACGCGGCGCCGGAGGGCCGCACGTCCCCAACCAGATCCTCAGCGACCTGCATCGCGAGATCCGCGCCGACGCCGCGTCCGGTGCACTCGGCCCCGATGCCCTGCTCCGCCTCACGCCGCAACTGCAGCAGTTCGACGACGTCCTCGGCGCCTGCGAGCGCATCCGCAACACGCCGATTCCCTTCTCGTATTCGAGCTACGTGAAGCAGTTCGTCGTGCTCTACGCCCTCATTATGCCGTTCGGGCTCGTGAAGGAGTTCGGCTACGGCACCGTGATCGCGTCGATGTTCACCTTCTTCGCGACGATGGGCCTGGAACTGCTCGCCGGCGAGATCGAAGAGCCGTTCGGCACGGACATCAACGACCTGCCGCTCGAAGACATCACCGGCGTGATCGCTCGCGACGTGCGGGCGATCCTCGTGGCGGACTGACGCTCGAGCGGCGGCTGGACGCCGCCGCGTCGCTCAACGCACGACCAGCTGCGGCTCGACGACGACCGGGAAGTTCACCGAGTTCGCGATGTAGCACTCCTCGTGCGCATCGTGATGGATCTTCGCGTACGCCTCGGCGTCAGGCGCATTCGCGCTGACCGTGACCACCGGCTTGAGCGTGACACGCGTCAGCGCCGTCTTGCCGTCCGCCCGCTTCTCCATCACACCCTCGGCCGCGTCTTCGTAGGACTCGACAATCGCGCCGTGCTTGGACAGCAGCGAGAGCGCGAAGAGCATATGGCAGCTGCTGATCGCCGCCACCAGCGCTTCCTCGGGATCCACCGCCGCGGCCACGGACAGCGGCGCCCGCAGCACGAGCGGCGACGCCGAGGCCGGGACGGTCACGCCTTCGTCGAAGTGCCAGGTATGGCCGCGCGAATACTTCTGGCGCAGGAACTCGTCGCTGCCGCGGTTCCATTTGATGGTCGCGAAATACGTACCCATCGCCGACTCCTATCGTGAGGGACGGACTTGGCAGCCCGGGAACCCGAGCCGCGCAAGGATCTTCTCCAACGGACAGAATGCGGTGAAGCTCGACTGCAGCAGGTTCAGGCCGACGAAGCCGGTGAACAGGAACCAGCGGCGATCCACGAACCAGCCGAGCGCCACTGAGAGAAGGATAAACACGCCGGCGAACCGGCGGATGATGCGATCATCGCACATTGGGAATCTCAGAAGAAGGAGTCGGTGGGGATCACGGCGACGTGCAGACGTTCGCCGGCCGGGAGTTGCGTGGCTTCTGCCCGCAGCTCCGCCGCGAGGGAGTCGGCGCGCTCGTCGGGCACCATCGAGACGATCATCGTCGTCTCGCCGGGCCAGGCGCGCGTGCCCTCACGGCGGCCGGTGCTGCCCGCCCCGTGCCCGCCTTCGAAGCTCGTGTAGTGCGTGATGCCGTGCCGCTCGAGCAGCGCCGGTACGCGATTGCCGTCAGGGCCACCGTACATCAACAGGAACATCTTCATCGGTCAGCCCTCCGACGGCTGGGCGGCCTGGCGCCGCTGCAGCTCCCAGTAGAGCAGCGGCACCACGACCATCGTGAGCAGGGTCGCGACCACCGCGCCGCTCATCAGCGCGACGGCCAAGCCCTGGAAGATCGGATCGAGCACCATCACCAAGCCGCCAACCACGACGGCCGCGGCGGTGAGGGCGATCGGACGGAAGCGCACCGCACCGGCCTCGAGCACGGCCTCGCGCAGCGAACGGCCACGCGCCTCGGCCAGCTGGATGAAGTCCACCAGCAGGATCGAGTTGCGCACGATGATGCCCGCCAGCGCGATCATCCCGATCATCGACGTGGCGGTGAAGAACGCGCCGAAGGCCGCGTGACCCGGCAGGATGCCGACCAGCGTGAGCGGAATCGGCGCCATAATCACCAGCGGAATCGTGAAGCTCTGGAACCAGCCGACGACCAGCACATAGATCAGCACCAGCACGATGGCGAAGGCGATGCCGAGGTCGCGGAAGACTTCGATCGTCACCTGCCACTCACCGTCCCACTTGATGGCGACTTCGTCGAGCGTCTCGGGCTGCGTGCCGTTGTAGATGTTCACCGGCTGGCCGTGCACGGACAGTGCCTTG
>CAZYQM010000110.1:0-7309 GCA_964649965.1 uncultured Gemmatimonas sp. | reverse complement strand
CTTCTTGATCGCGTTGCCTTCGCCCTTGGCGGCGGCGAGCACTTCGGCGGCCAGCTTCTCGGCCATCGACTTCTCGTTGCGCTCGCGCGAGTAGAGGATCAACCAGCGCATCGCCAGCGCGGTACGGCGGTCCGGACGGACCTCGACCGGCACCTGGTACGTCGCGCCGCCGACGCGGCGGGACTTCACCTCGACGACCGGCTTGAGGTTGGTCAGCGCCTGCTTGAAGACCTGCACGCCCGGCTGCTGCGCCTTGGCCTCGACGACGTCCATCGCGCCGTAGAAGATGCGCTCGGCGGTGGACTTCTTGCCCTGGTACATCAGGACGTTGATGAACTTGGAGACAGTCTGGCTGTCGTAGCGCGCGTCCGGCAGGACGCTGCGCTTCACGGCACTCTTGCGGCGGCTCATTACTTCTTACCTCCAGCCGGGGCACCAGCCTTCGGCTTCTTGGTCCCGTACTTGGAGCGGCTCTTGTTGCGCCCGTTGACGCCGGAGGCGTCGAGCTTGCCGCGCACGATGTGGTAACGCACACCCGGGAGGTCCTTCACACGGCCGCCGCGGATGAGCACGATCGAGTGCTCCTGCAGGTTGTGGCCTTCGCCCGGGATGTAGGCAGAGACTTCGAAGCCGTTCACGAGACGGACACGCGCGACCTTGCGCAGCGCCGAGTTCGGCTTCTTGGGGGTGGTGGTGTACACGCGCGTGCACACGCCACGCTTGAACGGATTCTCCTTCAGAGCCGGCGCCTTGTCCTTCTTGACGACTTCCTTGCGGCTCTGCCGGACCAACTGATTGATCGTCGGCATCTTACCCTAAGGTGTTCGGACTTCTGTAACTACGTGGATCGCCCGGACGGGCGGCACGGAACAGAGCCTAGCAAGCTAGCCCCATCGGGGCCGACGGTCAACGGGAGCATCCCCTACGGCCGCGGCGGGGGCGGTCACCGGCAGCGCCGGCCGGACCGCAGCCGCGTCCCCGGCGTATAATGCCCTATGCGCCTCCGCGTCCCCGCCCTCGCCGCCGCCCTCGTCGCCGTTTCGGCCTGCAACGAAGGCCTGCCGACCGCGCCGTCCACGCCGCTGGTCCTCGAGCCCGGCACGCCGATCACGATCAACGGCGCCCTGAACTCGGAGCGGACCTACCAGGTCACCGTGCCCGAAGGCACGGGCAAGCTACGCATCCTGCTGGCGGGCTTCACGGGCGACGCCGACGTCTATCTGCGATTTGGGGCCAAGCCGGAGCCTGGCCAGGTGGACTGCGCGTCCGAGTCGGAGTTCGAGCTCGAGGAGTGCATCATCGAGGCGCCGTCGGTCGGCACCTGGTACATCCTCATCTACGGCTACGCGGCGTACCAAAACGCCGAGCTCTCGGCGGATTTCTTCGCGCAGGTCGGCGAACGGCCGCTCACGGACGGCGTGGCGGTCACCGACCTCTCCGGCACGTCGGGCCGCTTCGAGATGTTTTCCATCACGGTTCCCGAAGGCCTCGATTCGCTGGTCGTGGACCTCACCTCCACCGGCGACCCCGACCTGTACCTCGGCTTCGATCGCTATCCGCTGCTCAACGCGTACGACTGCGCGTCGTTCACCGAGACGGGCACGGAGCGCTGCGTCGTCGTTGCGCCGGACGCGGGGCGCTGGGTGGTGCGCGTGGACGCGTATCTCGACTTCACGGCGGGGACGCTGACGCCGACGTTCTACGCGCCCGCGCCGCCGCCCTGAGGCGGCTACATCCCGACGAGCGTGTCCATCGGCAGCGCATCCTGCGCGCGCACGCGTTGCTCGTAGGCGCCGCAGAGATGGGCGATGCCGTTGGCGTAGTACGAGATCAGCTCGCGGCCGCGCGGCAGGACGACGTAGTCGTCGCCTTCGCGATGCAGCACGCGGCGCATCCGGAGCATCCGGTAGGCGCGCTCGAAGGTCTCAGCGGCCTCGCGCTGCGGCTCGACCACCTCGGCGCCCTGCGCCACGAGCACATCGCGCAGTTCCTCGATGCGCGCGAGCAGCGCCTGCGCGGGGACGATCTCGCGATCGAAGGTCTGCAGCGCCGCACAGACCAACGGCACCGCCGTCACCGGGATCACGGCACCGATGCGCTGCATCTGGCCGTCGCAGAAGCGCTGCACCTCGGCGAGCCGCTCGGGACGCTCGCGCTCGAACAGCGGGCGCCCGTCGCGGGCGAGGTCGCCGAGCCAGGGCGCGACGGGGACCGGTTCGCCGACGACGACGGCGGCGCGACCGTAGCGCTTCCAACGCCCCGTGCCGAGCCGCCCGAAGCCGCCGACCGCGAAGTTGAGCACCTCGCGGAACTGCGCGAGGCGTGACGGCGCGGGCGTGCCTTCGGACACGCGCAGCTCGCGCAGCAGCGAGCGGTCCTCGAGCACGCGGTCGTAGTTGAGGCCCACCGGCACCACGTACATTCGCTCGACGAAGCCGGGCTCACGCGCGGTGCCGAGCATATAGTCGAGCATCCCGATCTTGGCCGGCCGCAGGCGGCCATCGCGCGAGAGTCCGCCCTCGGGAAACAGCCCCTGCGTGACGCCGTTGCGCGTGATGAGCTGCACGTAGCGCTCGAGCACCGTGTGGTAGAGCGGCTCGCGGTAGCGACGGCGGATGAAGTACGAGCCGAAGGCCTTGAACAGGTACTCGAGCGGGAACACGCGGGCCCACTCGCCCACCGCGTAGGAGATCGCGACCTGGCCGGCGAGTCCGTACGACGCGAGCACGTAGTCCGCATTGCTGCGGTGGTTCATCACGTAGATGACGATGCTCTCGCGCGGCAGGGCCTCGAAGGCTTTTGGGTCGCGGATGCGCAACGAGGTCTTGTAGAAGAGTCCGAGCGCCGCCTTGGAGATGGCGTAGCCGAACTGGTAGTACATAAAGAGGTTGAAGCTCGGGACGATCTCGTCGAGGTAGCGTTCGACGCGGTTCCAGACTTGCCCGCGTTCGATGCCGTGCTCGTCGGCGTGGGCGCGCACGGCGGCGGCGATGCGCTCGTCGGCGAGGAGCGACTGCACGATGTAGCGCTTGCCGGTGAGCTTGAAGCGGTCCACGCGCGCGCGGAAGCGCAGCAGCGCGCGGCGCGCGAGGCGCGCGGTCCAGCGCCGCCAGAACCAGAGCAGGCCGCTCGCGACCGCGACGGCGGTGGCGAGCGGCAGCGCCCACGGCGGCAGGTTGAGTCCGGTCATTCGCCCCAAACGTCCCGGTCGGCGGCTGGGGCGTCAAGCGACGGGGCGCTGGGGCGACACGCCGACGCCCCCGCCGCCGGCGACCGACGACGGGGGCGTGCGATGCGGCGCGGTGTCGCGTCCGCTTTCGCGCCGACTCAGTTCTTCGGCAGGATGACCGTGTCGATCACGTGGATGACGCCGTTCGACGCCTGCACGTCCGGCGTGACGACGGTGGCGTCGTTGATCATCACCTTGCCGCCCATCACGTGGATGCTCACCGGCGAACCCTGCACCGTGTTGGCCGACGTGAGCTTGACGACGTCCTTGGCCTCGACCTTGCCGGCGACCACGTGGTAGGTGAGGACCTGGCGGAGGCGCGGGATGTCATTGAGCAGCGCCTCGACCGTGCCGGCCGGGAGCTTGGCGAACGCGGCATCGGTCGGCGCGAAGACCGTGAACGGACCCGTGCCCTGCAGCGTCTCGACGAGGCCCGCGGCCTCAAGCGCCTTGGCGAGCGTGGTGAACGAACCCGCCTCGACGGCGACGGCCACGATGTCCTTCGTCGGCGCGGCGGCAGCCGGGCCGCCCGCCATCGCGTGGCCTTCGTGCTGGGCGGAGAGAGCGGAACTGCCGAGGACGAGCGCGAGCGCGGCGATGGTGAATCGCATTGGTAGACTCCAGTGTCGTGAGGGATCGCGCATCCTGCGATGCGCAGTGTTGCTCCCTAAACACGCGGAGCGACGTGCGGTTCCGTTAGTTCTTGATTAGCGCTGGACGCCTCGCGCGAGGGTCCGGAACCGGTCCACCGATCGCGCGCCTACGTCACGTCTCGATGACGAGGCGCAGCGTCTCTCCCGCCGGCAGCGCCCGCCATTCGCCGATGAGTGCATCGCGGCGCGCGCGAATCTCGGCGAGGCTGCGCTCATCCAATTCCAGCGGTGGCGTCAGCTCCGCGTCGGCGAGCTTCGCCCGCAACTGCGCATCGAACTCGGCGGCAGGCATCAGCGTCTCACCCGGCGCCGTGGTGCCGCGCTCGACGTCGAGCAGTCCCACCAAGGTCTCGGCCCAGAGGGCTTCGGCGCAGAGCGGTCCGCGCGGATACGGCGGCAGGAAGTCATCGAAGTCCCAGCCGCGCGCGACGAGTCCGTAGAATGCCTCGCGAAGGCCGAGCACGGTCTCGACGGCGTAGTGCGTGAGGTCGTGCGCCGCGAAGAACGCCGCGTGGCGCTCCTGGCGCTGCCAGGTGCGCGTGCCATCGGCGCGTTCGAGCGTGAACGCGGTGCGGCCGTCGGGCTGCTTCTTGAGGAGGAGGGTGAGCACGGGGGAAATATATTTCGGACTATGTCCAACTCCCCCCTGTTCGCGCGGCGCGCCTACACCGCCGCCGCGGTGTACGGCATCCTCGCGCTGGCACCGCAGTACTTCCTCGAGGGTCAAGTCAACCGTGACTTCCCGCCGGCGATCACGCATCCGGAGTACTTCTACGGATTCGTGGGCCTCGCGCTGGTGTGGCAGTTCGCGTTCCTGCTCATCGCGCGCGATCCCGTGCGCTATCGTCCGCTGATGCCGATCACCTGGCTGGAAAAGCTGAGCTTCGGCGGGGCGGCGGCGGTGCTGATGGCGATGGGGCGCATCCCGACGCCGGTGTTCGCGCTGGGGATGCTCGACCTGCTGCTCGGCGCGCTCTTCGTCGTCGCTTGGCTCAAGACTCCGCGCGACGCGACTTGAGCTCGGCGAGCGCGGCGCGGGCGCCTTCGGCCTCGCGGCTGCCCGGAAAGCCGTCAATCAATCGTCGGAGCTCGCCCATCGCGCGGCCATCGTCGCGCAGGGGACCGAGGTAGAGGTCCACGATCTTCTGCTGCACGTAGCGGCGCGTGTCGGCGGCGCCGGAGCCCAGCGTCCGCGCGCGCAGGTAACGCTCGAGGGCGGCGGCGGGATCCTGGCGCAGGCGCAGGTGAAAGTCTGCAGCGCGCACGAGGGTCAACACGCTCTCGGAATGCTCGGCGACCGCGGCGTCCCACGCGGCTGACGCACCGTCGAGGTCGCCGCGAATCTCCAGCGCCTCGATGTGCGAGAAGGTCGGCGTGTACTTGGTGGTATCGCCGCTCGGGGAGTACACGGAGGTGACGAGCTGGGCGCCGGCGCCGAACAGCGTGCGGGCAATCGTGCGGCCGATGAAGAAACCGACGACGCCGCCGCCGAGCGTGACGGGCAGCGAGCCGGGCAGGTAGCCTTTGACCTGCAGCAGCACGGTGAAGAACAGCCCGAGCACGCCCGTGATGAGGCCGTGCACCGTACCGTCGGTGGTGAAGCGTGCTGCGGCGTTGTCGCGGGGATTGTCGTGGGAGTAGGCCACGCGGAATGTTCGCGTCCGTCGCGCGCGGCGGCAACTCGCGTTTGATTTTACGCGTGCCCTCCTCGCGTTCTGCACTCTTCGTGCCGTTTGCGGTCGCCAGCCTCGGCGCCGCGGTAGCCTGCCGCCCGTCGGCACCGCCACCGGCACCCGAGCCGACGGCGCGCGTGGCCTACGCCGTGGCGGGTGCCGACACGCTGTTGATGCACCACTTCGCGCCAGCGCGATCGGACAGCACGCCGCGGCCGGCGGTGCTGCTACTGCACGGCGGCGGGTGGAACGCCGGCGATCCGACCTTGGTGTATCCGGCCGCCGCAGCCTTCGCCGCCGGAGGCTTCAAGGCGTTCGCGGTGCAGTATCGACTCAGCGACAGCACGACGACGCCGCTCGAGGCGATCGCCGACGTGTGCACCGCCCTGCGCTGGACGCGGCTGCAGGCCGATTCCCTCGGGGTCGATTCCGAGCGAATCGCCGTCTACGGCGTCTCCGCTGGCGGGCACCTGGCGGCGAGCACGGTGACGATCGGATGCCCTGAGGCTCTGGCCGAGCGCGGGGCCGACGCATTGCTGCTGCTGTCGCCGGCGGTGGACGTGGAGCGCGACGCTCACTTCGCGCGCTTGCTGCGCGAGCGGGCGTCGGCGCGCGATGTGTCGCCGGCGGCGAATGGCCGCGCGGGCTTGCCGCCCACGGTCCTCGTGCAAGGTGCGGAGGATTCGCTGACGCCGCTCAGCGGGGCGCAGCAGTTCTGCCTCTTGGTCGCGGCGCAGCGCCAGACCTGCGACCTGCGCGTGTATGACGGGCTCGGGCACCTGCTGACGCGGAACCTCGCAGAGCAGGAACAGAAGTTCGACCCCGACCCGATGGCGCGGGCCGATGCCCTGCGGCACCAGGTGCGGTTCCTGCAGCAGCTGTGGCTGCCGAACGCGCCGCGGACTCCCTGAGCCGGATCGCGGATAGGTTTCCCGTATGGCTTCGCCCGTGGATGTACTCGTCGTCGCCGCGACCTCGCGTGAACTCGCCGAGGGGCTGCCTTGCCCAACGCTGCTCTGCGGCGTGGGGCCGGTGGACGCCGCGGCGCGCGTAGCGGCGACGCTGGCCGACCTGCGCCCCGCCGCGATCCTCCACGTGGGGATTGCCGGTGCGCGACGTGCGAGTGCGCTCGGTCCCGCGCAGCTCGTCATCGGGAGCGCGGCGCAGTACGCCGACCTGCAGGTGCCGGAGTCGTTCGCGCCGCGTGAGCTAGCGCCAGACGCACGATTGCTCGCGGCCGCTCGCACCGTCCTGCCTGGCGCGCCGGTGCTGCCCATCGCGACGGTCGCGCGGGTTGGCGGGAGCCTCGTGCGCGGCGACGCGGCGACGCACGCGCGGGCCACGGGCGGCGCGGCCTGCGACGTCGAGGCGATGGAAGGCTTCGCGGTGCTCCGCGCCGCGCAGCTCGCGAACAAAGAAATTCCGGCCGACGTGTGCATTTGGATCGCCCGCGAAGTTTGCAAAGGCCTTTACTACGCGCACACCAAACGTGATCACGAAGGCGCGCCGCTCAACCTCATTCACCGCGACATCAGCCCGCAAAACATTTTGGTGTCGTTCATGGGCGAAGTGAAGATCACCGATTTCGGGATCGCGAAAGCTTCGTCGACGATGAACAAAACCGCGGTCGGGATCCTCAAAGGCAAATACGGGTACATGTCTCCCGAACAAGCGCGCGGGCAACGGCTCGATCACCGAAGCGACCTCTTCAATCTCGGCATCTGCATGTATGAAATGCTGGTCGCCGAGCGCTG
>CAZYQM010000109.1:0-7333 GCA_964649965.1 uncultured Gemmatimonas sp. | reverse complement strand
CCGCCGGCAGCGCGATGCGGCTTTCGAGCACGTCGAGCTCCGGGTAGTAGTGCACGTCGAAGTGCGGCGTGCGCAGGATCTGCCAGCGGAACTTGCGGTACTGGACCTGGTTCTGGCCGAAGTACGGCCCCATCTGCGCGTGCAGCGCGGGCGCGCCGAGCGCGGGGGCGGTGGCGACGAGCAGGGAAGCGAGGAGCAGCCAGCGACGCATCGGAGCCCTCAGGCGGTGACGGCGACGGTCGGGGCATCGCCCCAGAGCCGCTCGAGCTGGTAGAAGGAACGCAGGGTCGGGTGGAACACGTGCACGACGAAGTCCACGTAGTCGAGCAGCACCCAGCGGCCCTGCTCGAGGCCTTCGACGGAGTGGACGCGGATGCCCGCCTTCTTGAGCTCCTCGACGACGTGGCCGGCCGTGGCGCGGACGTGCGTGTCGGAGGTGCCGCTGGCCACGATGAAGAAATCCGCCATATCGGAGACGGGGCGGAGGTCGAGCATCACGACGTCATTGGCCTTGTTGTCCAGGAGGACCTGGGCGGCGCGGCGGGCGGCGGACATCGAATTCGGGGCGGGCTTGGGCATTCTGGAAACTAGTACCACTCGTAGAGTTGCGAACCCGTCGGCGGGGGAAAGGTTCCGTGCCTGGGACAGGGTCCAAGACCTTGCCACAGAGGCACGGAGGCACGGAGACTGCAACGGCGTTCACCACGAAGGCACGAAGGGAGTCGCGACAGTCCGTCGGCTCCGCGACCCCGTGACGCATTGTGTTCTTTGCGTTGCGGGGCCGTGAGATCGTCCCGGCTCCCTTCGTGGCTTCGTGGTGAACTACCCCCGCGGTCCGCAGGACCGCACAGCGGCGCGCAGTCGCGAACGCACAAAGGGGCGGACCGCTCGGCGGCCCGCCCCTCGTGTGCTGCGACATCAAGCGGCGCTTAGCCCTTGATGACCCAGACCTTGATCTCCGGCTTCACGTCGGCGTGGAGACGGATGGCGACCTTGTACACGCCGAGCGCCTTGATAGGCTCGTGCAGGTCGATCATCCGCTTCTCGACTTCCTTGAAGCCCTGGGCCTCCAGCTGGTGCTGGATGTCGGCCGAGGTGACGGAGCCGAAGAGCTTGCCCTCTTCGCCGACCTTGGCGGAGAAGGTGAGCGAGACCTCTTCGAGGCGCTTGGCGATCGCCGAGGCGGCGTCGCGGCGGGCGTTCTCGGCGGCCTCGAGGCGCTCCTTCTCCTGGGCGATGCGCTTCTTGTTGCCCTCGGTCGCCTCGTAGGCGATGCCGCGCGGCAGCAGGAAGTTGCGGGCGTAGCCCGACGAGACGTCGACGATGTCCCCCGGGTGGCCGAGGTTGTCCACGGCCTGGCGAAGAATGACTTCCATATCTACTCCGAACGTTGGGATTGCGGCCGCGGCCGGTTGCGCCAGTCGAGCCAGGTGTCACCCACGCCGACGACGAGGGCAACCGCTGCGATAACGGACCAAAACATCACCAAGACGATGGACCACAACACGGCCATCCACCGGCCCGGCCTCAAGAACCACACGAAGACGCCCAGCCCGCGAAGCACGTACAGGGCGCCGAAGAACACGAGACAGTTGATCCCGAACGCCGCGAAGGCGTCCGGCATCGGGACCACCAACACCAGCAGTCCGACGATGAGCCCCCAGACGAGGGCGTCGTGGAACCGCAGGTCCCGCAGGGCGGCGAGCGGCGGTCCCAGCCGCACCCGTCCGAACCGATGGTAGAGCGCCCAGGAGAGGGCGAGCACCGCCAGGGATTCCAGCGCGAGCATCGCCGGCACGAGCACCTTGGCCGCGGTGGGAAGGGCGGTGAACTGCGCTTCCACCTGGGCTGCGAGCTCGTCGGCGCCGGCATTGTCGCGCGCCAACTCCTGCCACTGCGGCTGGGCCGTGAACTCCTGCCACGCGCGTTGGATCTCTCCGGCGCGTCGCGTGAACTCCTCGGACACCACCCCCAGCGCCGCCGCCGGGCCGCCGTCGGTCACGAGGACCGTCAGGGTTCCGACCAGCAGCGCCGCGAGGGTCGCCAGCAGCGCCCGCGGGAGGAAGCGAACCTCGCCCCCGAGGAGCAGCGTGCCGGCGAAGCACGCCGCCAGGATCACCCCCCAGCCCCGCGCCAGGAGCGCGAACGGGGTGGGATCACCCGACACCCACACCACATAGACCGCGAACGCCGTCCAGGTGGCTGCGAGGGTGAAGCGCCCCCCGCTGCGCCACCCCGCGATGGCCATCAAGGCCAACACCGGGGCGAAGAGGAGGAGCGTCTGGTCCACCGGAAGCAACAGCGCGAAGGGCGGTGTTGCCGGGAAGATCAGGAGCGCGAGGAAGGCGAGGAGCGGTCCCCACCAACCCTGCTCACGCGGCGGAGCCGCGAGCGCCTCCTCAGTCACGACCAGGCCGTCGGCTTACTGCGCCGACGACGTACGGACGTAGGGAAGGAGCGCCAGGTAGCGCGCCTTCTTGATCGCCTTCGCCAGCTGGCGCTGGTGACGGGCGTCCACGCCGCTCAGGCGGGCCGGCAGGACCTTGCCGGTATCCGTGATGAAGCGGGAGAGGAAGCGCTCGTCCTTGTAATCGACAAAGCGGATGCCGGCCTCGGTGACCGGGCAGACCTTCTTGTTGCGGCGCATTGGGCTATTCCTCGTCGTCGTCGTCATCGCCGTCGCGCGCACGACGCGCGGCCAGCTGCTCTTCGGTCATCGGCGGGGCCCCGAGCTCGTGCTCGTGCACCGAGATGAGGTAGCGGATCACGCCCTCGTCGAGCTTGAGCGCACGCTCGAACTCCGGCAGGGCCTTGCCGTCCGCGGTGAAGCGGGCGACCACGTAGTAGCCGGCTTCCTTGTTCTTGATCTTGTAGGCGAGCTGGCGGCGACCCCAGTGATCCAGGGTGGCGGGCGCAGCGAGACCGAGCAAGCCGTGGTGCTTCTCGATCTTCTCGGCAATGGCGGCGTCTTCGAGGGCGGAATCGAAGATGTACACCGCCTCGTATTCACGAGACAATGCGGCAATCCTCCTTTGGGCTAGTCGCGCCTGCCGGGTTGCCGACGGCGGGCGAGGTTGAGTTTTGGACAGCCTCTAAGCTTAAGAGGGATTTTGAGTTAGGGCAAGGGTCGGGGGACTGCAACCCCAACTGAAGATGGAAGATGTAAGGTGTGAGATGTAAGGAACGGGGGACGCGACGGGAGGAGAAGGAGCGGGCGAGAGGGGGCCGAACTCAGGGGCTCAGGCGCTCGGCGGCAATGAAGCCGAAGGCGGCGCTGGGGCCGGTGGCGAGTACCTCGGTCCGGGCGGCGGAGGCGCCGGGCCGGTCGCCTTGGGCGTACTTCCACTGGGCGATGCCGTTGCCGATGGTCTGGCGTTCGAGCGGGGTGGTCATCGAGGTGCGGAGCTCTTGTTCGCTGAGCTCGCCCTTCATCCAGAGCAGGAGGCGGTGGTAGCTGCCGTTCTCGATGATGGTCCAGTCGGCGCGGACGTCGGCCAGGACGCGCCGCGCGGCCGGGAGGTCGCCGCCGCGGGCGAGGGCGAGGACCCACCAGTAGGTCGCGGCGGCTCGTTGGTCGAGGTTCTTAGCTACCTCGGCATCGTGCGCCCAGATCTCGGCGGCGGGCTGGAAGTCACCCGTGAGGAACTGCGCGAGGGCGAGGTGATAGCGGATGTTCGACTGCAGCGTGCTGGTGGGGATGCCGCTGGGGTTCGGCTGGCCGTCCTGCTCGACGAGGTCCGGCTTGCCGCGGGTCAGTTCGAAGGCGCGCGCGAGGTCGGCCTTGGCGGCGGCGAACTGGCGCAGCGAGATGTAGCGATGGCCGCGGTGGCGCAGCAGCCACGGGTTGTCCGGCCAATTCTTGAGTGCCTCGGTGTACATCGCGACTGCGGCCGCGTAGTCGGTGTAGCCGACGAAGCGGGCGTGCCAGATCGTGGCTTCGAGGCTCGCCGGGTTCTGCTCGTGGGCGGCGCGGGCGGCGGCGAGGTTGCCGGGGCTCGGTGATGTCTGGGCCTGCGCGAGGGTCGCCAGCAGGGCGCTGCAGGCGAACGAATAGACGAGGCGCGTCACGGTGGGTTCACCTGCAGATGTGAGATGTAAGATGTGAGATGTAAGTGAAGTACAACGACACCTCGTGGTCGTGCTCATTCCCACATCTTACATCTTAGACCTTACATCTGCAGTTCTCAGACATTAAACCGGAAGAGCACGACATCTCCATCCTGCATCACATACTCCTTGCCTTCCGCCCGCGCCACGCCCTTCTCCCGCGCGCCCTTCCAGCCATTGTGCGCCACGAAGTCGTCGAAGCTCACGGTCTCGGCGCGGATGAAGCCCTTCTCGAAGTCCGAGTGGATCACGCCCGCCGCCTTCGGCGCGGTGTCGCCCTGCTTGATCGTCCACGCGCGGACTTCCTTCTCGCCCGCCGTGAAATACGTCTGCAGGCCAAGCAGTGAATAGCCGCCGCGGATCAGGCGATCCAGGCCCGCGCTCTCGATGCCGAGCGAGGCGAGGAATTCCTTGCGGTCCTCGGCCGGCAGCTCGGCGAGCTCCATCTCGATCTTCGCCGAGAAGGTGACGACCTGCGCCGGCTCGTGATCGGCGGCGATCGCCGCGCGCAACGCCGTCACGTGCTTGCCCTCGGCGCCGGTCAGCTCGCCGTCCGTCACGTTGGCCGCGTAGAGGATCGGCTTGAGCGTGAGCAGCTGCAGGCCCTTGAGGCGCTCGCGATCTTCCGGCGTGAGCGAGACGTGCCACAGCGCCTGGCCTTCGGAGAGCGGCTTGTGCGCCTTCTCAAGCGAGCCGACTTCCGCGGCCGCGTCCTTGTCGCCCGTCTTCGCCGCGCGCTTGGCCTTGTCGAGGCGCTTCTCCACCACCGAGAGGTCGGCGAGGGCGAGCTCGAACTCGATCGTCGCGCGGTCGCGCACCGGATCCACCGAGCCGTCCACGTGGATCACGTCCTCGTCATCGAAGCAGCGCACCACGTGCACGATCGCATCCGTCTCGCGGATGTTCGAGAGGAAGGCGTTGCCGCGGCCTTCACCCGTGCTCGCGCCCTTCACGAGGCCGGCGATGTCCACGAACTGCACCGCTGCGGGCAGCGTGCGCTCCGGCTTCACGATCTCGGCCAGCCGGTCGAGGCGAGGGTCGGGGACGTTCACGACGCCGACGTTGGGGTCGATGGTGCAGAAGGGGTAGTTCGCGGCTTCGGCCTTGGCGGCGGTGAGGGCGTTGAAGAGCGAGCTCTTACCGACGTTGGGGAGGCCGACGATTCCGAGGCTGAGCATTATGGGCTTCTAACTGCAGATGTGAGATGTAAGATGTGAGATGTAAGGTAACCGCTCGCGGGATTTGGGTCGCGTGGGGGTGGCTTACATCTGCTACTCTGACGGTATGCTTCCCTTCAGAAAGTTGGCTGTTTGGGAGAAGGCGCACGAATTGACCGTCCGCGTGCACCGGGCGACGGAGGGGCAGGCGATGCATCGCTCGCCGGGGCTCGGCGCTCAACTCAGGCGTTCCGTTGCGGCCATTCCGACTAACATCGCGGAAGGGACAGGGCATCCCTCGCAGGCGCAGTTCAACCGCTTCCTGGAAATCGCGCTCGCCTCGGCGAGCGAGGCCGACTACCAACTGCTGCTCGCGAAGGACCTGGAGCTGATCTCCGCGCGCGAGTACGCCCAGCTAGAAGCCCGTCTCTCCGAAGTTCGCGCGATGCTGATTGGCCTCCGCAAACGCGTCCTCGAGCGCGCCAAGGATGCGAAGGCGACGTTGCGCCGCGGCGCCAAGACGTGAGCAAAGTCGCCGAGACGTGAGACTGGAGAAGTAAGAAGGGGGGAGGCCAAAGGCCTCCCCCCGTTCTTACATCTTACATCTCACATCTTACATCTGCAGTTAAGCAATAAACCAAGGCGCCAGAACAAGCGAAACCACCGACATCAGCTTGATCAGGATATTCATCGCCGGCCCGCTCGTATCCTTGAACGGATCACCGACCGTATCGCCGACAACCGCCGCCTTGTGCACGTCGGACCCCTTCCCGCCGTGGATCCCGCCCTCGATCGCCTTCTTGGCGTTGTCCCACGCGCCACCGGCGTTGGCCATAAACAGCGCCATCATCACGCCCGTGACCGTGGCGCCGGCGAGGAGGCCGCCGAGGGCCTGCACGCCGAACACCTTGCCGACGACGACCGGCAGCAGCACCGACGCGACGCCGGGGAGGATCATCTCCTTCAGCGCGGCGGAGGTGGAGATGTCCACGCAACGCGCCGAGTCCGGCTTCACTCCTTCCTTGCCTTCGAGCAGGCCGGGGATCTCGCGGAACTGGCGGCGCACTTCCTCGACCATCCCCTGCGCGGCGCGACCGACGGCGGTCATCGTCTGCGCACCGACGAAGAACGGCATCACGCCACCGATGAAGAGGCCGATGACGACCATCGGATCCACGAGGTTGAGGCCGGCTTCGCGCAGGCCGACGGCCGACGCGTAGGCGGAGAACATCGCCAGCGCGGTGAGCGCGGCGGAGCCGATGGCGAAGCCCTTGCCGGTGGCGGCCGTGGTGTTGCCGAGGGCGTCGAGGCCGTCGGTGATCTTGCGGACTTCGGGGCCGAGGTGGCTCATCTCGCTGATGCCACCAGCGTTGTCGGCGATCGGACCATACGCGTCCACCGACATCGTGACGCCGACGGTGGCGAGCATACCGACGGCGGCGATGGCGACGCCGTAGAGGCCGGCGGTCTGCACGGCCACATACGTGGCGCCGCAGATGAGGAGCACGGGGACGATCGTGGACTCCATCCCGACGGCGAGGCCGGCGATGATGTTCGTCGCGGGGCCGGTCTTGGACGACTCGGCGATGCGCATCACCGGGCCGGCGGCCGTGTAGTACTCGGTCACGAGGCCGATGGCGATGCCGGACACCGTGCCCGCGATGACCGCGAACCAGGGGCCGAGCACCGGATACACCTTGCCGCTCACCTCATCCACCATATTCAGCGGCATCGCCTTCGTCAGGAAGAACGCGAAGGCGAGGAACAGGCCGGCGGCGATGAACGTCACCATCCGCAGCGCGTTGGCCGGGTCGCCCTTGGCCAGCGCGCGCATCACGAGGATGCCGATGAGCGAGGCGACGAGGCCGGAGGCGATGTACGCGACCGGAAGCAGCACGGCCGTGAGGCGCGAAGCATCCGGGATCAGCGTCGAGGTCGCGGCCAAGGCGATCGTCGCGATGGTGGCGCCCACGTACGACTCGAAGATGTCGGCGCCGAGGCCGGCGACGTCACCGACGTTGTCACCGACGTTGTCGGCGATGGTGGCCGGGTTGCGCGGGTCGTCTTCC
>CAZYQM010000108.1:749-7491 GCA_964649965.1 uncultured Gemmatimonas sp. | reverse complement strand
GAAGGCGTCCGGCTTGATGATGGAGAACGTGTAGTTGAGGGCCATTGGAGGCTCTGATTCTGCTGAAGGTTAAGAACTGCCACCGCATTCACCACGAAGGCACGAAGGGTTCGTCGTGGGACGATGGTTCCCAGCGCCCGGAGCCCTTCGTGCCTTCGCGGTGATTGTCGTTACTTGAGACGCGCCTTGATCAATTCGACGAAGTCGATCGGACGCGCCGCGACGCCCATCCCGGCGGCCTTGAAGGCCTCGATCTTCTCGGCGGCCGTACCGGCCGAGCCCGAGATGATCGCGCCCGCGTGGCCCATCCGGCGGCCCGGCGGGGCCGTTTGGCCGGCGATGAAGCCCACGACCGGCTTCTTCATATGCTTCTTCACGAACTCCGCCGCTTCCTGCTCGTCCGTGCCGCCGATCTCGCCCATCATCGCGATGGCCTTGGTGGCCGGATCCTTCTCGAAGGCCTCGAGGCAGTCGATGAAGTTCGTGCCGTTGATCGGGTCGCCACCGATGCCGACGCAGGTCGTCTGGCCGATGCCGGCGCGGGTGAGCTGGTACACGACTTCGTACGTCAGCGTGCCCGAGCGCGACACCACGCCCACCGGACCCGGCGTGCAGATGCGGCCCGGGATGATGCCGACCTTCGCCTCGCCCGGCGTGATGAGACCCGGGCAGTTGGGGCCGATGAGGCGGACGCCGCGCTCCTTCACGAAGGGATAGACCTTCGTCATATCGAGCACCGGCACGCCTTCCGTGATGCAGACCACGAGCGAGACGCCCGCGGCGGCCGCTTCCATAATCGCGTCGGCCGCGAACGGCGGCGGCACGTAGATCACCGAGGTGTTGGCGCCCGTCGCCTTCACGGCGTCGGCGACGGTGTTGAAGATCGGCACCGTGCCCTCGAACTTCTGGCCGCCCTTGCCCGGCGTCACGCCGGCGACGACCTGCGTGCCGTACTCCATCATCTGCTTGGCGTGGAACGAGCCGTCGCGGCCCGTGATGCCCTGGATGACGAGCTTGGTGTTCTTGTCAATGAAGACGCTCATCTCACTTGCCTCCCTTGGCCAGCTCGACCGCGCTCTTGACGGCCGTGTCCATATCGCTGGAGGCGGAGAATCCGTTCTCCGTGAGGATCTTCATAGCAATCTCTTCGTTGGTGCCCGTGAGGCGGATGACGATCGGCACCTTCAGCGGATTCTGCTTCGTGGCGGTCACGATGCCGTTGGCCACGTCGTCGGTGCGCGTGATGCCGCCGAAGATGTTGAACAGGATGGCCTTCACGTTCTTGTCGGCCGTGATGATGCGCAGCGCGTTGACGACCTTCTCGGGGTTCGACGAACCGCCGATGTCGAGGAAGTTCGCCGGCTCGCCGCCGTAGTACTTCACCAGGTCCATCGTCGCCATCGCGAGGCCGGCGCCGTTCACCACGCAGCCGACGTTGCCGTCGAGCTTGATGAAGGTGAGGTTCGCGTTGCGGGCATCCACTTCCGACGGCTCTTCGCTGGACTCGTCGCGCAGCGCGGCGATCTCCGGCTTGCGGTCGAGCTCGTTGTCGTCGATCACCATCTTGCCGTCCACGGCGATCAGCTCGCCCGTCGGCGTCACCACCAGCGGATTGATCTCGGCCAGCGAGCAGCCGGCGGCCATAAACGCCGCGTAGAGCTGCTGCATCACCTTCGCCGCGGCGCGCGCGAGCTTCACGTCCTCGTAGAGGAAGAAGCCCATCCGCATCGCGTCGTACGTCGGCAGGCCGTAGCGCACGTCCACCGGCACGTAGAGGATCTTCTCGGGCGTGCTCGCCGCGACCTCTTCGATGTCGATGCCGCCGGCGGCGGACACCATAAACACCGGCTTCTTGGTCGCGCGGTCCACGATGATGCCGACGTAGGCCTCGCTGCCGATGTCGGCGGCGACGGTGACGAGCACCTTCTCGACCGTCAGGCCCTTGATCTGCATCCCGAGGATGGCCGTCGCCTTCTCCTTCGCGTCGGCGGGCGTCTTGCAGAACTTCACGCCGCCGGCCTTGCCGCGGCCACCGGCGTGCACCTGCGCCTTCACCATCACCGCGCTGCCGTACTTCTTGGCGATCGCCTCGGCCTCGGCCGGCGTCGTCGCGATCTCGCCGGGCGGGATCGGAACGCCGTAGCCGCGGAGGATCTCCTTCGCTTGATACTCGTGGATGTTCACACGGTCTCCGTGTTGGATTCGATTGGGAGGAAGCCCCTAAAAATAGTCCGGACCGCGCGCGAACGGCACCGCTCCGGTCACGAACGTCAGGGCCGCTGCAGCAGGCGGCCAAGCGCGGCCCACGCCTCGCCGTACGCACGCCAGTCGCCGGCGCGCAGGGCGGCCTGCATCGCGCCGTAGAGGCGCGCGACCCGATCGCGGAAGGCGTCGCCGGCGAGACGTCCTTCTGCACGCCGCTCGCCGAGCGCCTCGCCTAGCGACCGCGCCGCCACGATGCCCGACGGGCGGCTCAGCACCACGCCCGCCAGGTGCGGCTCACCGTCGCGCGGCCAGTCGTAGTAGCTCTGCACCCAGACCGCACCCTCCGTCGTCGGGATCGCCTGCACGCGACCGCGACGCGCGTTCGGCAGCGAACGGCCGAAGCCGGCGCGGTCCGCCGCGCCCTGCAATCCCTCGAGCACGGTGGTCCAGCGCGGCCACTCGTCCACGAGGTACTCCGTGCGCCGCTCGGTCCCGCCGCGCGCGACAAGGATGCCCAGCGTCCGCCCGGCCCACGGCAGGTCCACCGGAAGCGCCGTCCCCACCGTGCCCAGGCTGTCCAGGGCGAAGAAGGTCGGCCCGCCCACCGCGAGATCGGCATCGGCGTCGTCGGGGCGCGTGAGACGGCGCGCGCCGACGGAATCGTCGGGGAAGCCGACCAGCGCGAGCCCGCCGCCCTGCACCATCATCCAGTCCACCGCAGGCGGACGCTCACGCCGGATCCATTCCGGCGCGGCCGCCAACGGCGTGAACGTGCTCCCGGCCATTCCCATCCACGCACGCATCACGGGGTCCGGCCGCTCGGTCGGGATCACCAGGATCTGGCCGGTCTGGGCCTGCACGACGACCGTCGCCGCGTGCTGGATGTAACGATACGGCTGCCCGCCCAGCGTGACCGCCTCGCTCAGCGGATAGCGCTGCGCCGTCGTGAACGCCTCGAGGAACCAGTACAGCGAGTCTCCGCGGACGTGCGGCGTGACCGTCGGCCCCAACGCCAGGAACGGCAGCAGCCGGCGCAGCCGCGCCTCGACGTCGCGCTCGAACAGCAGGCGCGGTCGCGGCGCAGGCACCTCGCGCAGCAGCAGACGCGGATCCTGCTCGGCCCAGGCGAGGGCGACGCGCTGCGTCGTCGTCTCGAACGCCGGCGCGGCGATGTCGCCGCGGCGGTCCGCGACGAGCAGCGCGCCCGTCGCGCCGGGATGCACGCGCACTTCGTCGAAGCGCCCGTCACCGAGCGACGGCGCATAGAACGGCCTGCCGGCATCATCCGCCGCAGTCGCCGCGAAGCGCAGGCTCCCCCACTCGCTGTCTCCGCCGGGCCGCTGCACGGCGATGGCCTCGAACCCCGTCGCCCGCACGTTCCACGCGACGCCGACGGTCGAATCGCGGCGACGCCCGTTGTCCGCCAAGGCGGCCAGCGCGGCGGGATCCCACGCGCTGACGCTCTGGCTCAACCGCGCGAGCGGCACGCGCGCCACCCCGTCGCGCGCGATGTCGTCCACGCCGAACGCACGCCGCGTGTAGAGGCGGGCGGCATTCGCGTACGGCCGCTGGCTGGCGCGCCCCTGCGGCGTCGAGAGCGGTTCCTTGGCCACCAGGGGCAGCACCGCGCTGGCGACGGGTCCGAGCAGCACCAAGGTGCTCAGCATCACAAGGGCGGTCCGGACGTAGCCGCGCCAGCCCGCATACACGAGCACCGCCCCGATCGGCAACGTGGCGAACGCCGCCAGCGCGCGGTACGGCAGCGCGAGGCGATGGTCGAAGGCCGTGAACACGGCCTCGGTCGTCGCGTCGAGCCAGACGCCGCTGCCGGGGCTCAGGCGCTCGAAGCGATCGATGTTCCAGCCCCAGCCGATGAGGGCGACGATGCTGCCCCCGAGCACGGCGAGATGCCGCCGCACCCAGGTCGAGACGTAGAGGCCCGTCGACGTCCAGCGCAGGCTCGGCGTCAGGGCATAGAGCGCGGTCACGAGCACGCCGAGCGCGATCGTGAGCGCCATTGCGCGCGCCTGCAAGCTGCGCTCCCAGGGGAGCGAGGCCACGTAGAATCCCAGGTCGCGCTGCAGGTAGGGATCGACTTCCCCGAAGCGCGCGCCGTCCCAGGCGACCGCAGCCTGCGTCCAGTCCATCGGCAGGAGCGCGAAGCCGACGGCCACGAGCAGCGCCAGGAGCATCGCCGCGAAGGTCAGGCGGCTGGCCGGGATCTCCTCGGGGATGTCCAAGCCGCCGAGCTGCGAGGGCAGCACCAGCGAGACGATGGATTGGCGCACCGCGAAGAAGTGCGCGAAGGCGTAAAGTCCCGCCACGGCGAGCGCACCGCCGCGGAGCAGCGCCAGCGTGGCCGCCTTGTGCCGCCAGAGCTCCCCGAATCCGTGCGCGTCGTGGAGGGCCCAGTCCGCGTAGAGGCCGGCCAGCCCACGGCCGGCGAGCAACGCCAGCGCGCCGGCGGCGAGGAATCCGAAGAGTCCGCGCCGTGCGCGCATCGTCAGCTCAGTGCGCCTTGGCCTCGAGGCGCACGCCGCGGGCGGCGAGCCAGCCCTCGACCTCGGCCCGCAGTTCCGCCAGACGCGCCTCGCTGGCCGCCTCGAAGCGCAGGACGAGGATCGGCTGCGTGTTCGAGCTCCGGATCAACCCCCAGCCGTCGCCGAACAGGATGCGCACACCATCCACGTCGCTCACGTCATACTTGGCGCGGAAATGCGCCAGCGCCTCGGCGACGATGGCTTCCTTGCGGTCGTCCGGGCAATCCACGCGGATCTCGGGCGTGGAGACGAAGCGCGGCACGTCGGCGAGCAGCGCCTTCACCGGCTGCTTGGCATCGGCGACGATGCGCAGCAGCCGCGCCGCCGCATAGAGCGCATCGTCGTGCCCGTAGAAGCCTTCGGTGAAGAACATATGGCCGGACATCTCGCCGGCGAGCGGCGCCTTGAGCGCCTTCATCTTGTCCTTGATCAGCGAGTGTCCCGTCTTCCACATCACGGGCTCGCCGCCGGCCGTGCGGATGCCATCGGGCAACGCCTGCGAGCACTTCACGTCGAAGATGATCGACTGCCCCGCCCCCGTGCGCGCGAGCACGTCGCGCGCGTAGAGCAGCAGCAGGTAGTCGCCCCAGATGATCGTCCCGTCGCCGTCAACGATGCCGATGCGGTCGGCGTCGCCGTCGAAGCCGATGCCGACTTCGCTGCCCGTCTCGCGCACCGCGCGGATCAGGTCCTGCAGGTTCTCGACGACCGTCGGGTCGGGATGGTGGTTCGGGAACGTGCCGTCGCTCTCGGCGAACAGCCAGGTCGGCGTGAGCCCGAGCGCCTTGAAGAGCTTTGGCGCGACGACCGCACCGACGCCGTTGCCGCAGTCCACCACGACCTTCATCTGCGGCGGCAGCGGGCCGATCTTCCCGGCGATGTCCGCGACGTAGCGATCGATGATCGCTTCCTCGCGCACACTGCCCGTCCCGCTGCGGAACTGGCCGGCCTCGATGATCTGCCGCAGCCGCTGGATGCCCTCGCCGTGCAGCGAACCCGTGCCGACGCAGCACTTGAGACCGTTGTACTCGGGCGGATTGTGCGAGCCCGTGATCTGGATGCCCGCGACCACCGGCAGGTGGTGCAGCGACCAATAGAGCAGTGGCGTCGGGACGATGCCGACGTCAATGACGTCGTGTCCCCCGGAGGTCAGGCCTTTGACCAGCGCATCGCGCAGGGCAGCGCCGCTCGGGCGATTGTCGCGACCCACCGCGACCGCGCCGGCGATGCCCCGCTCGTGCAGCAGCACCGCATACGCGCGGCCGATGGCCTCGACGGCCTCGACCGTGAGGTCTTGACCGACGACGCCACGGATGTCGTACTGCCGGAAGATTCCCGGAGCGATCACCGCGAGGGGCCTGCCGAGGTCACGTCTTCCACAAGGGGTGTAACGGACGCCTTGAGGCCGGCGTTCCCGGTCGCCCAGCGGGCCACGGGGCCCGGGAAGATGCCGAGGGCGAGGATCGCCGCCGCCGCACCCGCGAGCACCACGCGCGTGAACACGCCGACCGGCTGCGGCGCGAGCGCCTGCTCGCCGCGATCCTGCATAAACATCACGCGCACGATCTGCAGGTAGTAGCCTGCCGACACCAGCGACGTGAGCACCAGGATCACCACCACGGTCTGCAGCCCGACGTTCGACGCCAGCGCGGCACCCAGCAGGTACCACTTGGCGAAGAAGCCGAGTCCGCCGAACACCGGGAAGCCGAGCAGCGAGAGCAGGAACACCGTCATCCCGACGGCGAGCACGGGGCGGCTCTGCCAGAGTCCCGCGAAGTCGGCCGTCGTCACCGCGCGGTCGCTGCCGTCCTGCAGCACGGTGACCACGGCGAAGGCGCCGAAGGTCGCCAGCGTGTACGCGAACAGGTAGAAGACCAGCGCCGCCGAGGCCGCGCTCGACACCGCGAGCAGCGTCACCAGCAGGTAGCCGGTGTGCGCGATGCTCGAGTAGGCCAGCATCCGCTTGACGCTCTGCTGGCGCAGCGCGATGACGTTGC
>CAZYQM010000108.1:0-739 GCA_964649965.1 uncultured Gemmatimonas sp. | reverse complement strand
ATCGTCGCGACGGCGACCCAGGCGAAGACCTCCGGCCAGGCGACCACCAAGTAGAGCGCCTCGTACCAGATGCGGGCGAAGCCGGCGAACACGGCGGCCTTGACCGCCGACGCCATAAAGGCCGTCACCGGCGTGGGCGCGCCCTCATAGACGTCCGGCGCCCACATATGGAACGGCACCGCCGCGACCTTGAAGAACAGGCCGATCGAGAGCAATCCGACGCCGACGAGCAGCATCGGGTGGTCGCCGAGGGTGTAGAGCAGCACGCGGCGCGAGATCTCGGTGAACTGCGTCTCGCCGGTGGCACCGAAGATCAGCGCCATCCCGTACAGCAGGAAGCCGGTCGCGAAGGCGCCCAGCAGGAAGTACTTGAGCGAGGCCTCGGCGGCCTTGCCGCTGCGGCGGTTGAGGCCCGCCAGCACGTACACGGCCACCGACATAATCTCGAGGCCGATGAAGAACGTCATAAACTCGCGGGCCGCCGCCATCACCATCATTCCGGCGGTGGCGAAGAGCACGAGCACGTGCAGTTCGCCGTGCGGGATGCCGTGGCGCTCGTTGTACTCGATGGACAGCGCCACCGTGCCCGCCGCGGCGAGCAGGACGACGATGTCCACGGTCCAGCGCAGCGAGTCGGCGGCGATCACGCCGGCCGAGGCTCCGACGCCGTCGAGCGCGTACTTCACCACCGCGACCAGCGTCAGCGCGTGGAGGGGCGCGGTCTTGGCGCCCACCAGGA
>CAZYQM010000107.1:7325-7547 GCA_964649965.1 uncultured Gemmatimonas sp. | reverse complement strand
GGACGCGCCTCGCCGTGCTCGGCATCGCCGCGCTCGCCCTGATCTTCCCCACGCTCGCCCGCTACCTCGCGCGCACGGCCGGCAGCCCCGAGACGCTCTCGCAGCTGCTCGACGGCTACGCCGTGCTCGGCCCGATGCTCGGCTTCCTCGCCCTGCTCGGCCCCTTCGTGCTCGCGGCCTTGCCGTGGACGATCGACCACGAGCCGCGGCACGTGTACCCGC
>CAZYQM010000107.1:682-7315 GCA_964649965.1 uncultured Gemmatimonas sp. | reverse complement strand
GGCCGTGGTGGGTCGGCACGCGCTTCGCGGTGGGGGCGGCGACGCTGCTCATTCCGGCGTTCGCCCTCTACGTCGGCGCCGTCGTCGCCGTGTCGTCGGTGGACCTGCCGCCATTGCTGCGGGGCTATCCTGGCGCGCTGGCGCTGCGCTTCCTGCTCGCCTGCCTGGTCTCGTACTCGGCGTCGTTCGCGCTGCAGTACCTCGCCGGGCGTCGCGCCACGCAGGTGGCGGTGACCTTTCTCGTCGGCGTGCTCGTCGTCGTGCTCGCGGGCACCCTGCTCGGCCAGGGCGCCGTGCTCGAGCGCTTCGCGGGCTATCTGTTCCTCTGGCCGGGTCCGCTCTCGATCTTCGTCGAGCCGTGGACGCTGATCGATGTCTGAACGCGCCGGCGTCTCGTGGCGCGGTACCGCCGCGCGCAGGATCGCGACCGTTGCGGCATCGTGCGTCGCGGGAGCGGTGTGGGCCTCGGCTCCCGCGGTCACGGCGTTGACGGTCAGGCCAACGGCCGTCGCGGCACAGGCCAGCGCCCGCCCCCGCATCACGAATGCGGACGTGGCGGCGATCGCCGATTCGCTCGCCGCGATCCAGATGCGGGCCCGCGAGGCGCGGACTGCATTCGAGACCACCTACGCCCGCACGCTCGAGACACCCGACGATTCGCTCACCCTGTCGGGCGCGACATTGCTGTTTCGTCGCGACGACCTGCCGCCGCGCGAGATCACACGCCTTCGCACGGCGTTCGCCCGCGTCGAGATGCAGGTGCGGCAACAATTCGGTGACGACGGACCGCGCCTGCTCGCCGAGACGCGCTGGAGCATCCGGGTATATCGGCGGCCCGGCGTGATGGAGGCGCCGCGCGTCGTCTTCGAGCCCGAGGTGAGGCGAGCGCTCGCCGGCGCGCCGGTCGTGCAGCTTCCACTCGACGTGGACTACGTCGAAGAGCTCGTGCGGCGCGGCGTCGGCGAGCGCATCGTGCTGCAGAACGACGCGTTGGCGAACTGGATGGGCAGTGCCTTCAGCCTCGACGCCCCCGAACGCTCGCTGTACTTCGCGTCGCGCGACCTCGTGCTCCACGGCAACGACCTGAGCCGTCGCTGTGCGCGCGGCGTCGTGCGGGATTGTGGCCGCATCCTCGCGCCCGAGCTGTACGGCACCCGGCGGGAGCCCGGTGACGACAGGCGATCCAACCCCGCGACGCACACCGTGCGGTCCAGCGTGCTGCTCTACGCGCTCGGGCAGGGCGGCGGCGGCGCGATCGCCGCACTCGCCGCGGCGCCGGACACGAACTCGGCGATCGCCATTCTCGCCGCCATCGCGGAAACGACGCCGGACGGTCTCATCGCCGGCTGGCACGCGCAGGTGGCCGCGGCCGGTACCGCGCGCACGCGCGTCGCGCCGCGAATGCTGCTCTCGAGCACCGCGTGGATCCTGCTCTTCGGTCTCGTCGCCACCCGCCGGAGGCCCCGCTGATGCGCCGCTGGATCATCGGTATCACCACGACGCTCGTCGTGGCCGCCATCTTCGCCGTCACCCGCGCACGCTTCGCCACGCCGGACGCCGAGGCCTTGGCCGACGCCAATCCCGAGGTGGCCGAGGCGCGGGCCTTGATGCGCGTCCGCAACGATTCGCTGCAGGCCTGGTCGCGCGCGTGGCAGCGCGCCCGCGTCCTCGCCGCCGTGGGCACGCTGCGCCCTTCCTCAGCCAGCTTCGCCATCGAATCGCGCGGCTCGTGGAGTGCCGGCACCATCGCGGCGTTCCGCGCGGCCTTCGAGGCCGAGCTGGACTCGCTTCCCGAGCCACGGGTGCCGCTGCGCATCCTGCTGCTGCCGGACACGGGCCGGACCTCTGGCAGCTACAGCAACTGGTACCTGCGACCGCGCCAGGCGGGCGAGCCCTGCGTCGTCGTCCTGCACCTGATTGACGGCGCGAACCAGACATACAGGCCGCGCCGCGACGTCGATCGGCTCGGCGTGTGCGGACTCTATGCCGTCGCCGGGCTGCCCGGCCCCGGCATCAGCGCGTGGCTCGACTCGACGCAGTCGAAGAGCGCCCTCGGCTACCGACCGTCCGCGCCGCCGGAGTACGCGCGCAGCCTGAACCGCGCGCTCGGCGGCTACATCCTCTCGTCGCTGCCGGTGGTGGCCTGCGCCTCAGGCCGAGACGAGGCCTGCGCCCCCGCACTCCTCGATCCGCTGGCGCGGCGTCGGGCACTGCCGACCCTCACCGCGCGCGTAGGCATCGACGACCGCGCATTCGTGCAGGCGTACTTCTTCGAGATCAACGACTTCCCCGGCGAGGTCGCCGCGCAGCTGCGGCACACGCTGGGCGAGGATCGCTTCGCCCAGTGGTGGGCCAGCGAGCGCGGGCCCGCCGAGGCGTACGAGGAACTGGCGGGCGAGCCCTTCGCGGACTTCGCGCAGCGCTACCTCAAGCAGCACATCGGGTCGCGGCAGCCGGGTCCGCTGCACGCGGGGATGCCGCTCGCCCTCGGGATGTTGCTCGCGGTCGGCCTCGCCTACTGGGCCATCCGCGCAACGCCGCGCGCCCGGAGCTGACCCCGGGCGCGCGGGCGGGCGGCCTCAGGGCTGCTGCACCATCGCCGTGACACGCTGCTGCACCATATCGCGGATCCGGATCTCGAGGTCGCCCGTGGACACGCAACGGACTTCCTGCGTGCTCGACGTGATCGGATTGCGGCCCGTGGCGGAGACGATGGTGCCGACGAGGGATCCACCACCCGCGTTCGGCGAGACCGTGGTGACGATCGTCATCGAGATCTGGTAGGTCTCGGCGTTCTCGATCGTGCCCGAGCGGCCGCAGTCGAGGTAGCGCTGCATCGGCACGCGGCCGATCGAGCGGCGCGTACGCCAGCCTTCGTTGCCGATCACCTTGCGCGTGTCATCCTTGACCGTGAGCGGGATGTTGAGGTCTTGGTAGATACTCGGCAACACCGACCATACCTGCGCGACGGTGCCGGTGGACAGCAGGCGGATGTTGTTGTCGAGGTTGGCCGAGGTGACGGCCAGCCCGCCGCCGCCGGAGGACGTGACGACGCGTTCGGTCTGGATGGTCGGCGCCGTCGTCGGGACGGGAGCCGGATCCACGCCGCCGGTGGAACTGCAGGCGGCCGTGACGAGGAGCAGCGCGAGCGTGGCGTGACGCATTGGGACCTCACTGGCGGTGGAGGCGTGCTGGGGCACCCGATCGGACGGGGGCGATGCCGCAGAAGTTAACCCCAGAGATGCGCGATTGTGCCAGTGCCGGCCCAGGGCCAGGGCGAATGCACACGCGGCCCCCGGCGGGAAGCCGAGGGCCGCGACGATGTCACTGCGATGCTAGAGAGCCACAGGTGGGAATTGAACCCACGACCGCTCGATTACGAATCGAGTGCTCTACCCCTGAGCTACTGTGGCGGAGCGAGGGACCGCTCGGTGCTGCCGTCCTGCAATGCCCTGGCGCGGACTCGAACCGCGACGCCTTGCGGCACCACCCCCTCAAGATGGCGTGTCTACCAATTTCACCACCAGGGCTTTCCTACGGGGGATGAACGCTGAAAGGTGAAGGGTGAACGGGCTCCCTTTCATCCATCACCTTTCACCATTCATCCTGACGGGAGCGACGGGGCTCGAACCCGCGACCTCTCGAGTGACAGTCGAGTGCTCTAACCAAACTGAGCTACGCCCCCAACTACATCCTGCATCGTGCACTGGCTGGGAACGGTGACCCGATCCTTCACCCGCACCACCTACCTTCCGGCCCTCACCCCCAACGGGGGCGGAGAGTAGCCCCAACGGGAATCGAACCCGTCTCTGCACCTTGAAAGGGTGCCGTCCTAGCCGATAGACGATGGGGCCGATGTCCCACGGTGCCACACCAGCGTTGTCCTGCATAGCGGTAACGGGATTCGAACCCGTGTTCCAGCCTTGAGAGGGCTGTGTCCTAGGCCTCTAGACGATACCGCCAAAGGGCAGCTGTAAGCTTAAAGCTCTAAGCTGTAAGGCACTGCAACAACAACAACAACAACAACAACACCACCACCACCACCACCGACTCGTACGACTGCAGCTGCAAGTTCTGTTGTCGTTCTCTTTCAGCTTAGAGCTTACAGCTTACCACTGTAGTTCGAGCAGGCCCGGAGGGAATCGAACCCCCAACCGCCGGTTTTGGAGACCGGTGCTCTACCAATTGAGCTACGGACCTAAGACCTCGAGGGGTGGCTGACGGGATTCGAACCCGCGACCCTCGGAACCACAATCCGATGCTCTAACCGACTGAGCTACAGCCACCATTGCCCGGCCCGCTTCGGCCAGAGAAAGCGAAAAATAGTGGAGCGCTCCGGGCTTTTCAACTAGTCCTTCGCGCGATCCATATACTCGCCGGTGTTCGGATTCACGCGGACACGCTCGCCCGTCGCGATGAACTCCGGCACGTTGATCGTCACGCCGTTCTCCAGCGTGGCGGGCTTCGAGCTCGCCGTCTTCGTCGCCGTCTTCATCACCGGCGCCGTGTCCACGATCGTGAAGTTCAGGAACTGCGGCAGCTGCACCGACATCGGCTTGCCGTTATAGAACTCCACCATCACCATCATATTGTCCTGCATCCACTGGGCATTGTCTCCGAGCGTCTCGTCGTCCATCTCGAGCTGCTCGTAGTTGTCCGTGTTCATAAAGTGGTACGTATCGGCCGCCTTATACAGGAACTGCAGTTCCTGCGTCTCCATATCCGCCTTGTGGATCTGGTCGTCGGCGCGGAACCGGTGTTCGAAGTTGTTGCCCGAGCGCAGGTTCTTGAGCTTCGCCTGCACCATCGCGCGCAGGTTGCCCGGCGTGTGGTGGCGGAACTCGATGATACGGCAGGGATCGCCCTCGAAGACGATCACCATCCCGCGGCGGATCTGGGTAGCCGGCAGTGCCATAAACGGACCGAAAAGTACGAAGTGAAAAACGCAGGTAAACCAAGACAGCCTTTAAGCTTAACCGAGTCGCCCCACCTCGGTCAACGGAGGCGGGCCAGCAGCGCCCGCACCGCCGCATCCAGCTGGCTGTCCACCCCGCGATAGGCCTCGCCCATCGCCCGGTCCACCCGCACGTCCACCGGCCGCGGGAAGAGCTCCATATCCTTCCCCTCCGCGTCGCGGATCCGGATGAACGGGATGCGCAGCGTCGTCCCCTCGAACAGCGTCACGTTGCTCGTGTAGATGATCCACCCGGACGTGGGCTCGCCGACCACGGGGCCGAGCCCGAGCGCGCGGTAGCCTTCCGTGAAATCCTCGGCGTCGCTCAGCGAATGCTGGTTCGTCACCAGGACCGTCGGCTTCTCATACGCCCGCTGCCCCAGCTGCAGACGCGCCGAGGCCTCCACGCCCGTGCCGCGGCGCTCCATCGTGATGTACGGCCGCCGCGCGAACACATCGAGCGCATACGCATTCACGAAGCCGCCGTTGTTGTTGCGGATGTCGATCACCACGCCGTCGCGCCCCTGGTTCTCGGCGTCGAGATCCACGTACAGCTGACGCAGCGAGCCCTCGCCCATATCGAGCATATGCACGTAGCCGAGGCGGCCGTTGCTGGCCTTGGCCACATACGCGCGACGCTCCTCCACCCACGCGTCGTAGCGCAGGCGCTTCTCGGCGCCCGTGCCGATCGGCTGGACCATCACGTCGCGCGCCGACCGTCCGTCGGCGTTCGCCGCGACGCGCAGTGCGACGCGCCGACCCGTCGTGAACTGCAGCAGCGAGTCGAGGTTCGCGCCGCGCACGGGCGCGTCGTTCACGGCGATCACGTAGTCACCGACCGCGATGCCACCGGCGAGCGCCGCGGGACCCGCCGGCAACATCGCGGCGATGCGCAGCGCGCCATCGCGCTCGGCGATCGCGCGGTCGAAGTCCACGCCAAGCCGCCCCGTGGACGGGCCCTGCGCGGAGGGTCCGCCGACACCCGTGTGCGAGGCGTTCAGCTCGCCGATCATCAGGCCAAGGGCGCGACGCATCTCGTCCGGCGTCTGCGCGGCCGCGACGACCGGTCCGTAGTAGCGACGCATCGCCGGCCAATCCACGCCGTGCATCTCCGCATCGTAGAAGTTCTCCGCCGTCCAGCCCCACACCTGGCGGAACACCTCCGGCCGTTCGGCGACGAAGTCCGACCCGAGCACCGCGCTGAGGCTGACGCTGCGCACCTGCCGGTTCTCCGCCCCGACGGCCTGCACGCGACCGCCGCTCAGGTACCAGAGCTCCTTGCTGTCCGGCGACCAGCGCAGGTTGCCCTTGCCACCGGCATTCGACGTGACCTGCCGCAGCTGGGGAGACTCGCCCGTACCCTCTTCCAGCGGCCAGGTCCAGACCTGCGTCTGGCCGGCCGCGGACCCGACCAGACCGAGCGTCTTGCCATCGGGGCTCACGGCCACGGCGTTGACGGAGAGCGCGATCGGCAGTGAGGACGCGCGCAGGCGCAGGCCCGCGGTGTCCACGCGTACGGCAGCGGCCGCAGCCGAGTCCCGCGTGAACAGCGCGTCGAATCGCGACTCGCGGAAGCTCGGCCCGCGCGGCACGAGGTCCACGCGGATCACCTGGCTCGACTCCGTGCGCTGCGAGTTGGTGAAGAACAGCGCGCGGCCATCGGCCGCCCAGGCGATCGA
>CAZYQM010000107.1:0-672 GCA_964649965.1 uncultured Gemmatimonas sp. | reverse complement strand
CGCCGAAGGCGTTCGACAGGAAGCTCACCTGGCGCACGGCACCACCGGCCACCGGCACCACGAACGCGTTCAGGAAACCGCGCTCGGTGATGTCGAGGAACGCGAGATGCGAGCCATCGGGCGAGAACGCGAAGTTGTCGTCGGGGATGAACGGGGCGCGACCCAGCGCGCGACCCGTCGCCAGCAGGCGCTCGGCGCCCGTCGCCACATCCACCACGCGCAGCTCACGACCGTCGCGCACGAAGGCGACGAGCTTGCCATCGGGCGAGAAACGCGCGTTGATGTCGTCGCCGCCGGTCGTGAGCGCGCGTTCGCTGCGCGCCGCGACGTCATAGAGGAAGAGGCCGGCCTTGTCCCCGCGCCAGGCGGAATAGACGATGCGGCGGCTGTCCGGCGCCCAGGCCGGCATTCCCTCGGGCACCACGCTGCTCGACGGCGCGGTCGCCCGGCTCAAGGGCACCGGGGGCGAGGTCCTGACCCTGCCGATCGAGCAGGCCTTCGCGCTGCACGACACCTATGGCTTCCCCATCGACCTCACCCTGGAGATGGCGGCCGAGCAAGGCGTGCAGGTCGACGAGGCCGGCTTCCGCCGGCTGATGAAGGAGCAGCGCGACCGGGCCAAGGCCGACGCCAAGGCCAAGAAGAGCGCCCACGGCGAGACCGGCGTCTACC
>CAZYQM010000106.1:2497-7563 GCA_964649965.1 uncultured Gemmatimonas sp. | reverse complement strand
AGAGGATGGACAGGCCGACAACGTCCACGTCTTCCTGGATCGCGGCGGACGCGATCATATCCGGCGTCTGGTGCAGGCCGGTATAGATGACTTCCATACCCGCGTCGCGCAGGGCGGCGGCGACGACTTTCGCGCCGCGGTCGTGACCGTCGAGACCGGGCTTGGCGACGAGAACTCGGATGGGGCGAGACATAGCGGAAAGCTACCGCAGGGCGTGGAGGGGTTCAACGCGTCGCGCCCTCCAAGTCACCGAGGCTCACGGCGGCACGCCGACCCGACTCAGCGTGATCCGAATGAGCTCGTCAGCGTCCTCCTGCACGACCCACGCCCGGCCCGAGCCGGGGTCGATGGCGACTCGCCGAGATCGGACGGCTGCGACGGTGGCGTACGACTCCAAGGTGGACGCATCGAGGATGTTGACGTCGCCGCCCAGCGTGGTGACGATGATGTACTCCCCGGAGGCCGTGAGCGAGGCGCCGTAGGCCCCATAGATGTTCGGCGGCGATCCTGGCGGCGCGACCCACGAGACCTCGTCGAGCACGACGATCGGCGCGAACTCGCGCATCACGATCACCCGCCCGGTGAGCGTGTCCACCAAGACCTCCTGCGGATTGCCACCCAGTTCAACGGACCGCAGCAGGGCGAGCGAGACCGCGTCGTACTCGCGGAGCACCCCGTCTCCAACGCTGGTCGTGAGCACTCGTGCGCCGTCGCTGCTGAAGGCAATACCGTTGACCTGATCGCCACCGGCCCCCGGGGCCAGCGTGACCGAGCGGTCGGCCGTCGCCACCCGCATCAGGCCGCTCCCAACCCCCGTCACGAACACGACGCTGCCGTCAGGAGAGGGCAGCAGCCGCATACCGCCCCGTGGCAGCACCACCGACGCGATGGATGCACCGGTGCTGGCCGAAAACACGTCGATTTGCGATTCGTCATATCGCACGGCCCAGATCTCGTCGCGAACGGGCACATATGCGACGCTCCAGTAGAATCCGCTTCCGATGTTGGAGAGCGACATCTCGGTGGTGAGGTCGATGCGCTGGATGCCCACGTCGACAATCGACACCGAATAGAGGATGCGATTCGGATCGATGGCCAGTCCAAAGCCCGAGCGCGCGCGGAGCCGCTCGACGATGAGCGTAGGTTCCCCGGTCCCGATGCTAATCCTTGTCGTCACGGACATTCCACCAGCCCGCGCCACGACCAGCGAGGTGCCCACGCCGATCGCCCGGACCCACTCTCCCGCCGACTCGAGCACGGTCGAATCCGAAAACTCGTAGACAATCGGATGCGGCGACGTCGTCGGGTTTCCGAAGAGGTCCTCGAAGGTCAAGGTCGGCAGGACTGAGTCGCCAATGGCCAGACTCACGACGGCGCCGAAGGAGATGCGCAGTTGCGTCGCGGTGTCGCTCTTGGCGTCCACGGCGAACGAAGTCTGTGCGCCGGTCGCGCCCTGCGGCACGACGAGCAGCTCCTGCCGGCCCATCCGACCAGAAAGAATCCACCCTGGGGTGTAGGTGGCCAGGCCATTCGCGTCCGTCGTGGCGATGTAGGGAGCAGTCGGCACCGCTCGCAGCGTGGGCACGAAGGTCACCTCGAGCCCCGCCACGGGATCGCCCGCCGCGTCACGGACGCGAACGGCCGGAGTCTCTTCGAGCCGGCGCCCGACGATGCCCGAATCCGGAGGCGTCCACGCTGACTCGATGTTGAACGTCGGCTCTGGCGGCGGCGCTGTGCTCGAGCGCTCGCAGCTCGCCAACGCGAGGAGCCACGTGAGCACGATGCCTCGGCGCATCAGTTGAGCCTCGTGATGACCTTGACCACGCTGCGCGAGCCATACGAGGCGCGTACCGTCACGGCAGCGAATCCACCGGGTACCCGCTGGTACACGCCGTTACCTACCTGGTTCAGCACCCCCGACGGCGAAACGGTCCACACCGGCTCGTAGCCGCTTGTCGCTGGTTCCGTCACGAGCTGCAGTACCACGACCGGCAGCGTTGCGGACACGGTGTCGCTGCTGGCCTCGATGCGCAGCGTGAAGTCCGCACCGGCATCATTGGGGTTGACGCGCGCGAATGGGGCGTCCACGCAGCCGGGGGCAATGAGGACGGCCAGCAGGGCCGCGACGCGAAACTTCGAAGGCTTGGGCATCGGTGGGCTACCAGGTGAATCGGAGGGCAACGCCGCTCCCGAAGGGAAGCGCCACGGGCACGACCGAGAGCCGAGGAGGCTCTGCGGGACCGATCGGTTCGCCGAAGCCTCCAACGCGCTCAAGCCGGCGTTGGAACTGGCGCTCGCGCAATACCCCGATGACCAGCTGCGACGCGTAGACGCCTGCAGCAGCCATCCACAGCGTCTTGCCCCGCATCCGTTGCGACTCGGCCTCCTCGTAGAGCTTCGTAGCACCGTCTCCGCCCGCGGATTGCAGGACGTCGGGCGTTGCCTGCCAGGCGACGTATCGATCGTAGGTGTCCCGCGCCGCCAGCCCCGTCGCGATGGCACTGAACGAAAGGCCTGCCATCGCGAGCGGGACGAGGCCACGGCGCGGCGCTTGGTTTCCCATCGTCGCCCTACCGAAGCCCGGCAGCAGCGCACCACGCAGCGCGACCGTCCTGATCGGCGTCGCCGCACAATTGACCTTCGGATCGCGCAGCGCGTCGACCATCGCGTGCAACGCAGGCGGAGCTGACGCGTCGAGAGAGAAGCACGGCTCCGTCACCAGGGCCTGCTGGATCGCGACACGGGCCCCGTCGTCGCGTCCGAGCGCTGCAAAGCCCAATCCCGCCACCGCGTACGCCCAATAGCGCTCCTCCTCGGGCGCGTCCGGCATCACGATGCGCGCAGTCGCCGTGCTCACCGCTGCCGACAGATCGCCTGCCTGGAACTTTTCGTGCGCACTACGCAGGACGTCATCCCGCGGCCGCGGCACCGCCAATGGCGGGGTTGCCCGCCCCAGCGCCTCAGCCAGCGACGGGAGCGCCGCCAGCCAGACGCGCGCCAGAACATCACCAGGCACCTCAAACTCGTCGGCGGTGAACCCCTCTTCCGTCTGCACCGAGACGCGGACGGGGGCGAAGTTACCGGCGAGGTCGGGGCCGAGATCTTCGAGACGTACCGTCAACCGAGCCCAGCGATGGTGCGGTTCAGCGAAGCCGAGGGGGCCGTAGCGCTGCAAGTCGAGGACTTGCACAGCAGCGGGGACGAGCTCGATCGAGTCGCGCCTCAGGACGACGGCCCTGACGCTGGTCTCCGGCCGCGGCTCCCTGTCGAATGAGATTCGCACGCCGCGCGTAGGCAGCAACGTATAGATGTTCGGATTACCCCGACAATTCGGCGTGCTGAAATGCCGAGGCACGATATTGAACACGACATACGGCCCTACGATCGGCGCGTCGAGTGGCGCTTCCGGCGGGAGGACGTCCAAGAAGCGAATGCTGTCCGCTGACGTGAAATCCATCGCAACGCGACAGGAACCGACCAACGTGCCGATCGCCCGGCGATCCGAGTCGGGCTCCCGCGCCTGCGGCACGAATACGACCGCCTCGGTGCGCGAGCCGACCACGCGCTCGGGTATCATCGAGACACGCTGTCCCGCAACAAACGAAGGGGTTGCGATTGCAATCGTCCCTACGACTACACCCAGGCGGAGTCCAATCATAGGGGCAGTATTTAGGACCGGTACCGCGGGTCCGCAAGGACTCACTTCTCCCCTGAGCGGCCGGGACTAGGGCGTCGCCTCCCTGCCCTATGGATTGAACCAGTAACTCATCTTCACCAGCACCGTGTTGTCCGGGTGCGTGGCGAACAGCGACCGCACGTCGCGCCCCATCTCGAAGTCGCCGGGGTTACGGGCATCCGCCCGCCCCTGCTGCCAGACGACGAACAGCACCGAGCCGGGCCGGTACTCCCAGCGGAACACGAGGTTCGAGTTGAACTGCTTGCTGTTGAAGCCGCCGGGGTCGGCGCCCCCGCCGTAGGGCGTGTAGCGCGCGGCATACTCGCGGGCGTACGGATCGTCGATCTCGCGCCAGTTCGTGAAGTCCCCCACCGCGATGAACGGCTGCGCATACAGCTGCAGCGACAGCGTCGGGCTCAGGGTCACGTTGGCCCGCGCCGTTAGCGATACGACGTCCTGGTCGAGGCGCGCGAAGGTGTAGTGCGTGGTGTCGCTGAACGCACTGCCGAAGTTCTGCACCCACTGCGCGTCGAGGACCCGTCGCTCGTAGCCGGCCCCGAGTTCGAACGAGGTGCGCGATCCGGCGCGCGCGACCACACCGGCGTCGGCCGCCTTCGCCCAGCTGCGACCCTCGTCCGCCGTGATGTACGAGATGCCGAGCGACGGCAGCAGCGCGCGCCGCGCGTCGCCGTCGAACGTCACCGCCACCCGATGCTGCGGCGACTGCCGCAGGGCCGGACCACCGCGCGCGCAGCTGACGCAGTGCGTCGCGCCGAGGTTCGACGCGGTGTAGGTGATGGAGCTGGTCCAGAAGTTCTTGAACTCGGCGGAGCTGTGCAGCTGCACCTGCGATCCCGTGGGGAGGCCGCCGGTGGTCCAGTGCTGCTCGGCCGAGACCACCGCGTTGACCCGGCGATGCCAGAGGCCCGGCCGCAGCGCGGCGAGCACGAGCTGGTTGCGCAGCATCACGTCGTTGACGAGCGTGACGAAGCCAAGGTCGTTGAGCTCCGTGCCCGGTTCCGCGTAGCGCGTCGTCGTCTCCCAGCGCACGCGACCCGCGTAGCGCCGCAGGCTCAGCGAGCTGACGCCGCCGTCCATCGAGCGGCGCGTCGGATCGTACGCAACCTCGTGGTCCGGCCGCTGGAAGTAGTGCACGCTGGTCAGCTGCGTGCGCGCGATGGACTCGGCGCTGCCCCGCGCCGTGGAGCGACCGGTGTAGCCGCTCACCTCCCAGCGGTCCGCGAAGCGATGGTAGCCCTGCAGCAGCAGCGTGTAGGCCTCGCGACGCAGGAAGGGCTCAGTCGCCGCGTCGAGGTCGCGCACCAGGCCGGTGACCATCGTGCCGAACTGCGAGCGACCGCCGCGGAAGTCCTGCACGAGCCGCCCGACG
>CAZYQM010000106.1:0-2487 GCA_964649965.1 uncultured Gemmatimonas sp. | reverse complement strand
TGACGACGACCTTCACGCTCGACCCCAGGGCGGGCCGCCCGACGAGCGTCGTCGTCTGGGGCTCGATCGTCTGCCCGAGGCTCCCGACCTCGCGGGCGGAGGACACCGCCACGACGCCGAACTGCGCGCCGCCCTCGAGTCGCCCGGTCACCTTCGCGGCGGCCTGGATACGGCTGAACCGCGGGTCCGATGGCGAGGCGCGGAGCTGCGGCGTGCGTCCGACGCGACGCGTATAGAAGATGCCTTCGCAGGGGCCGGCGCAGCGGAACAGGTTCACGCCTTCCTGGAAGAACGGACGGCGCTCGTCGAAGCGCACTTCGAAGGCGCTGAGGTTGAGCACTGCCGGGTCCATCTCGACCTGGCCGAAGTCCGGATTGACCGTCGCGTCCAGGGTGATGTTGTTGGTCAGGCCCGCCTTGAGGTCGAGGCCGACGGCCTGCTGCTGCGGATGCCGCCAGCCGCTCGCCGTCGCCTCGGTGACGTTCTTGCTCACGGCATAGGGCATCACCTCGAGCCGGCGATTGCGTCCGATGTCCCGGATGCCGACGAGGTCGCCAAGCTGCGAGGCAAAGGTCTGTCGCGAGGGGCGGTACACGGGCCAGGCGTCCCGCTCGCCATAGCGGGCGATGTCGCGCCACACGCCGAAGCCGAAGACGTGCTCGTCCTTCGGCGTGAAGCGAAGCTGGCTGAACGGGATTGCGAACTCGGCGCTCCAGCCGTCGGCATCGATGGCGGCGGCGGCGTCCCACACGCCGTCCCAGGCGATGTCCTCCTGCACGTCGCCGTACACGGTCGCGTCACGCTTCACACCGGCGGGGTTGACCATAAACTGCAGGGCGCTGCGCCGATCGCGGAATCCGTCGATGACGACCTTGATCCACTCCGAGGGCGTGCGGATGTCACGGCGGCTGAGCAGCGCGACCAACGAGTCGGGCCGCGGATCGTAGGCCTTCACGAAGACGTAGAGGACGCGATCGTCGTACGCGACGCGCACCGAGGTGCGGAACCGGGCCGGCCCCGCCTCGGCCGGCGTGAACTGGTAGAACTCGTCGCCCACCGGCGCGTTCGCCCACACCGCCTCGGTCGCGCGGCCGTCCACCGTCATCGCTTCCTGCGTCCGGACCGCGCGCATCTGCACGGAGTTGGGGTCGCTGGGTTGCGCCGCGAGGGCAAGCGGAAGCGCGAGGGGCACCAACAGGCGGGCGAAACGCATCATCGGGGGGATGGACGTGGAGGGCTGCGGACCTTCTTCGGTACGTGGAAGCACCCCAATATGTTTAGCCGAATCGCCCTGAGGTGCCCACTTCCCGCCGGAAGGCGGTAACTTGCCTCCGTGTCCCGACTGCACCCGCACGATCCCGTCGCTCCGGAGTTTCCGGTCGATCCGGACGACGACGCCGCGATGTATCGCGCGCTGGTCGCGTACTCGCCGGAGGCCGCCTACGTGGTGCGCGACGGCTGCATCGCCTTCGTGAACCCGGCGGCGGTGCAGCTGTTCGGGGCCGAGAGCGCCGATCGGCTGCTCGGGATGGACGTCCTCGACCGCATCCATCCCGACGACCACGCGCTGGCGCTGTCGCGCCGGAAGATGGTGCTGGAGCAAGGCGTGCCCGCGCCGCTGGTCGAGATGCGCTTCATCGCCCTCGACGGCCGCATCTTCGAGGTGGAGATCCAGGCGACGCGGATCCTCTACGGCGGGCGCCCCGCCACCTATGCGGCCGCGCGCGACATCTCCGGGCGCAAGCGGCTCGAGGACCAGGTGCGCGACTCGCAGAAGCTCGAGGCCGTCGGCCGCCTCGCCGGCGGCATCGCGCACGACTTCAACAACACGCTCGCCGTCATCCTCGGACACTGCGAGATGCTGCTCGCGGATTGCGCCGAGGACGACCCCCGACGCGAGGAACTGCAGGCGATCCATCGCGCCGCGCAGCATTCCGCCACGCTCACCCGACAGTTGCTGGCCTACGCGCGTCGGCAGCCCCTGGTGCCGCGCGCGGTGGATCTCAACCGCGCCGTCGAGGACACGCTGCGGATGCTGCGCCCCCTGCTCGGCGAGAACGTCACGCTGCAGTGGTCGCCGAGCGACGAGACCTGCCCGGTAGTCCTCGACCCGTCGCAGCTCGACCAGATCCTGACGAACCTCTGCGCGAACGCGCGCGATGCGATCGATGGCATCGGCACGCTGCGCATCGCGACGCGCCGCGTCACGCTCGATGCCCGCGCTGCGGAGGCGATTCCCGGCGCCGGCGACGGCGACTACGTCTGCCTGACCTGCCAGGACAGCGGGCGCGGCATCCCGCCGCACCTGCCCAGCCGGCTCTTCGAACCCTTCTTCACGACCAAGCCCCAGGGGCGCGGCACGGGCCTCGGGCTCTCGACGGTGTACGGCATCGTGCGCCAGCATCACGGGGCGATCACGGTGCACAGCGCGCCCGACGAGGGGACGCGGTTCGACCTGTACTTCCCGCGGCATCACGAGGACGCGCG
>CAZYQM010000105.1:0-7573 GCA_964649965.1 uncultured Gemmatimonas sp. | reverse complement strand
GGTACGAGTCCCCTGTCAGCACCGGAAACACCGTCGCGCACGAGCTTGGCCACAACTTCGGTTTGCAGCACGCCCCCTGTGGGTCGGCGCCGTGGCCCGACCCGGCGTATCCGTCGCCGGGCGGCGTCATCGGACGCTGGGTGCACTGGGTCAGCGCCTGGGAGCACGGCAGCCAAACGGAGGCCGCGCTCATTCCCTCGACGACCGGCGACTTTATGGGCTACTGCAACAGCAACTGGGTGAGCCCGTACAACGCGCGCGCCATCATCGAATGGACGGCGCTCGCCGGCGCGAGTCTGCGCGTCGCGGCGTCACCTCGTCGCGTCGTGGCAGTTCGCGGCGCAATTCTCGATGGGCCTACGGTCCATTCCGTGAGCGTCTTGGACGCGGATCCGTCTGAAGGCACGGGGTCGGGCCCGCTGGTGGAACTCCTGACCCCGGACGGACGCGTGCTGGCTGGGGTGCACGCGCGTGTGGGACAGCTCTCGAACGGGACTGGTGTCCCCTTTGTCGCGTTCGTTCCCATCGAAGGGGACATCGAGGTGGCCGAGCTCCGCGTTCGCGTCACTCACGGGGCGACTCGCATCGTCGCCCCGGTCGATTCCGTCGCTACGCGCCAACCGCGTCCGTGAACCACTCGTCCACGCGCGCGCGCAAGCCGTCGGCCGCCGCGCGATGCACGTACTCATTGCTGCGCGGCGAGTAATCGTAGTCCGTCGCCCAGGCGGTCCCCTGTGCCGCGATCGCCTCCACCGCGTCGAGCACGGCACGGACCTCGCTCGACGTCGTCGTCGGATGGAACGAGATGCGCACCCAGCCGGGCTTCTCCGAGAGATCGCCGGCGTCAATGCGGTCGGTGATGGCCTTCGAGCGCGTGGGGTCCACGTGCAGCAGGTAGTGCCCGTAGGTACCGGCGCAGGAACAGCCGCCGCGGGCCTGCACGCCGAAGCGGTCGTTGAGCAGGCGCACGACCAGGTTGTAGTGCAGGCCCTCGATGTAGAACGAGAAGATCGGCAGGCGGTGCCGGATCTCGGGCGCGAGCACGTGCACGCCGGGCATCGCGAGCAGGCGGTCCATCGCGTAGGCGACGATCGCACGCTCGCGCTCGGCGATCTGCGCGATGCCCATCGCGTCCTTCACGCCGATGGCGAGGGCGGCGCGGATGGCCTGCAGGAAGCCCGGCGTGCCGGCATCCTCGCGGGCCTCGATGTCCTCGAGGAAGGCGTACTGCCCCCAGGGATTGGTCCAGGTGACGGTGCCGCCGCCGGCCTCGTCGGGCACGGTGTTGTGGTAGAGCGCGCGATTGAAGACGAGCACGCCGGACGCGCCGGGGCCGCCGAGGAACTTGTGCGGCGAGAAGACGATGGCGTCGAGCGCGGCCTCGGGGTCGTCGGCGGGATGCATATCGATCGCGACGTAGGGCGCCGAGGCGGCGAAGTCCACGATGACGATGCCGCCCGCGCGATGCACGCGGCGCGCGAGCTCGTGATACGGTGTCAGGGCGCCCGTCACGTTTGAGCAGGCGCTGAACGCGCCGATCTTGAGCGGACGGTCGGCATACTGCGCGAGCGCCGCATCGAGCGCGGCCAGGTCCACGAGGCCGTCCGGACTCGGCGGCAGCACCACCACCTCGGCGATCGTCTCGTACCACGAGGTGTGGTTGGAGTGGTGCTCGAGATGCGTGACGAACACGACCGGGCGTTCTTCCGGACGCAGCTGCACGTAGCGCCGAAGGCCTTCCGGCGCCTTGAGGCCGAGGATGCGCTGCAGCTTGTTGATGGCGCCCGTCATCCCCGACCCGTGCGTGAGGACGACGTCGTCGGGCCCGGCTTGCACGTGCCGCCTGATGCGCGCGTGGGCCTCGTGGTACGCGAGCGTCATCGCGGTGCCGGTGGCCGACGACTCGCTGTGCGTATTGCCGACGAAGGGGCCGAAGCGGTCGGCGATGGCGGTCTCGATGGGGCGGTACAGGCGTCCGCTGGCGGTCCAATCGGCGTAGAGCAGCGGCTGCTCGCCGTAGGGCGTGCGGAAGCGGGCGTCGGCGCCGATGGTTTGCGCGCGGAAGGGGGCGAAATGGCGCTCGAGGTCGTCCATCCCTGAATATTGCGCCGATGGCGGCGCGGCGGCGAGGCGGATAGCATCCAGCTATGACTACCCGCCGTGACTTCCTGCGTACGACCGCCGCCGCCGGCCTCGCCGCCACGGCCCCGCTGGGCAGCGCCGCTGCCGTCTCCCCGACGCCCGCCCTCACCGACCGCGCGCCGGACCTGCTCGTCCGCCGCGCCGTGAAGCCGGTCGTCATCGCCGACTACTCGGGCTACGCGTACAGGAACGGCGGCCCGGAGAACGCCGTCGAGCGCGCCTTCCGCGGCATCACCGGCGGCGAGGATGTGCTCGATGCGCTGATCGCCGGCGTGAACATCCCGGAGCTCGACCCCACCGAGAACGGCATCGGGTATGGAGCGCTGGGCAACGCGAACGGCGTGGTGCAACTCGACGCCTCGTGTATGCACGGCCCGAAGCGTCGCGCCGGCGCGGTGGCGAGCATCGAGGGTGTGCGCACGCCGTCACTGGTCGCGAAGGCGGTGATGGAGCTGACCGACCATCACTTGATCGTCGGCCGCGACGCCAGCGATTTCGCGCGCGACGTGGGCTTCACGATCGAGGACGACCTCAACACGCCGGACAGCCGTCGTCTGTGGATGGAGTGGCGGCGTCGCGTGGATCCCGAGCATTGGCTGGACCCAAATGGCACTGGGCGGCGGCGGCGCGACGACAACCGGCCGGCGCACGAGCGCGATCCGGAACTCGCGGCCGGTCTCTCGATGGTGCGCGACGGCTTGCTTCGCGAGGGTTCGTTCTGGGGCACAATCAACTGCAGCGGCATCACGCCGGCGGGCGATCTCGCGGGCGTGACGACGACCAGCGGCCTCGCGTGGAAGATTCCCGGGCGCGTCGGCGACTCGGCGATCCTTGGCGCCGGGATGTACGTGGACAACGACGTCGGCGCGGCGGGCTCGACCGGCCGCGGCGAGGCGAACCTCTACAACCTGTCGTCGTATCTCATCGTCGAGGAACTGCGGCGCGGGCGCGCGCCGAAGGACGCGGGAATGGAGGCGCTGCGGCGCATCCAGAAGCACACGGTCGAGCGGCGGCTCCTCAACGAACGGGGCCTGCCGAACTTCAACGTGCGCTTCTTCATCGTGGACAAGCAGGGGCGCTGGGCGGGCGTGTCGCTGTATCGCGCCGGGGAGACCAAGTACGCGCTGTGCACGGAGAACGGGAGCAGCGCGCCGGATCTCGAGCCGTTGCTGCCGGGAGGGCCAGAGGAGTGACGGACGCGATCGTCGAGCGCGCCCAGGAGTCGAAAGGCGAGAAGGGAGAGCGGCTGGAGAAGGCCCTGCGCCGACTCGAGGAAGCGCGCGGTCCGCTCGATCCGGGCGATCGCTACAAGGCACTGGTGAACGCCATCAAGCAGGCGCAGGACCTGATCGAGATGGGCGATCGCAAGGCGCGCTTCGCGTTGGTGATTATGAGCGTGCTGAACGCGGTGGCCGTGCTGCTCGTGGCGCGCGGCGGGAGTGCGCTGCTGCCGACGACCGGTGCGTGGAGCGTCGCGCTCGCCGCGCAGGTGGCGGTGTATGTGGTCGTGACGCTGTACTTCGTGCTGCAGGCGGTGTCGGCGCTGCGGCCGCGGGGTGTGCACCCGCCGGCGGCGCACGAGATGCCCGCCGACGTCGAGCCAGGGAAGTCGATGCGCGTGCTCTTCCACGCCGACGTGATGGCGCGCGATCGCGGTGCCTACCGCGCGCTCTGGGAGCGGCTGCGGATGGACAACCTCACGACTGAGCTCGCCGACCAGCTGTATACGCTGTCGATGGTGAACCAGCGCAAGTACGCGGCGCTCGACCGGCTCTACGTGGGCGTGAACCTGATGACGGCATTGCTGGGCCTGATGCTCGGCACCTTGGGCCTCTTCCATCTCCTGACCTGATGCGACTCTTTGCGACGATCGGAGCGGTCTCGGCGGCGCTGGCCGTGGCGGCGGGGGCCTTCGGTGCGCACGCGCTGCGCGCCCGCGTGGAGCCGCGCCTGCTCGAGGTGTTCGAGACGGCGGCGCGCTACCAGATGTACCACGCGCTGGCGCTGTTCGCGGTGGCGTGGATGCTGGGGCAGGGCGGCCGCGCGGCGGGGCCGGCCACCTGGGCGGGGTGGTGCTTCGTGGCGGGCACGCTGCTGTTCTCGGGTTCGCTGTACGCGATGACCTTCACCGGCATCCGGACCCTGGGGGCGATCACGCCACTGGGCGGCGTAGGCTTCATCGCCGGGTGGCTACTGCTGGCCGTGGCGGCGCGGCGGCTGCCGGGCGTCGGCTGACGGCCCTGCGCCTCGGCGGACGACGAGGTCTAGGGACCGGGGTTGACACCCCGTCGAGCGGCCAATAGTTTCCGATATAGTTAAATAGTTGTTGATGGCGCCCCCGGTCGGGCGCGCCGACCCTTACCTCAGGATTCCAATGCCGACGTTTCGCAATCGCCCCGTTGATGCCGTCATCGATGTCCGCTCCAAGCTCGAGTTCTGGATGGGCCACCTGCCCGGTGCCACGAACGTCCCGGTCGATCGCCTGCCCGAAGGACTCGACGGCCTCGGCCTGACGCCGAAGAGCCGTATCCTCGTGTACTGCGCTTCCGGGATGCGCTCGGCGCAGGCGGCCAGCATCCTCAAGACGGCCGGCTACACGCAGGTCGTGGATGGTGGCGGCATCGCCGCCGCGAGCCAGGAGTTCGTCGCCGCCTGAGCGCGCGCGACTATTGCCTCTCCGCCCCTCTGCGCGTTGCTTTAGGCGATGCTCTGCTCCGCCTGCGGCAAGGAAAGCAATAACCGACGCGTCTGCCCGTACTGCTTCACGCCATACCCGGCGGAAGGGCCATCGGCCAAGCGGACGGCGGGCGCGCGACCGACCGCGGGCGCCGCGGCGCAGAAGGGCGGGGGGCAGGGCGGTACCGCAGACACGCCGATCACCGATGCAATCGAACGCCTGCGGGCGCTCGGGCGCCGCGGCTGGGACTGGTATCGCAAGCAGACGCCGGTCGTGCGCTTCTCCCTGGCGGGCATTGCGATCGTGCTCGTGCTCTGGTGGGCGACGGCCGAGGAGCCGGAGTTCGAGCCGGGCGTCGTGCAATCAGAGATCGTCGCGACGCCGCTGCAACGCGACGAGGCGCTGGCGATCATCAAGCAGACCCGCGAGAGCGCCATCGTGGACGTGCAGCAGGACGAGGTCTTCGTGAGCTATCCGGCGTCCACCTTTCCCGTGCGCGAAGACGGCCAACTCGTGCTGGCGCAGCAGTTCACCCAGGCCGACGAGATCGTCGAGGGGCGCAAGCGCCGCATCTACTTCTACAACCCCAACGGCAAGCTCTTCGCGCAGGCGGACGGGGTGCGCGGGGTCGTGCTGGTCCAGTGAACGCTGAGCGGTGGACGGCCCCGTTCACCGCTCCTTACTGGTACTGCACGTAGAGCACCTTCGGCCGCAGCGCGACGATCTCCGCCAGCGTGGTGCGCGGGTTGTCGTTGCGTTCCTTGTAGAACTGCTTCCAGCCGACGAACTGCACCGGTTCGGTCTTGATGTACGCGTTGAACGTGCCGCGCTTGAGCGTCGGCGAGCCGAAGCCGTCCATATGCATCACGATCTGCACGTGGGGGTCGAGGCGGATGTTCTGCGCGTTGGTGACGCCGCGCCGCGTGAAGCGGTGGATGACGAGGATCTTCGGCGGCACGTTGGCCTCGCGCGCCACCTGCGAGAGGAAGCGCACCGCGTAGTTGATGTCCTCGGCGTCATAGGTGCCGATGCGCTGGCCGGGGACGCCGCCGAGCCGCATCGCGAACTCGGGGTCGATGCCGAGGTGGAAGTTCGGGCGGCGTAGGAACGGCGCGAGCCGCGGCAGTTCCTCCTGCAGCGTCGAGTGGCCGATCTGCAGGTCAATGAACACCAGCGCGTCGCGGGTCTCGGCCCATTGGGCCACGCGCTCGATGAGCGTGTCGGCCATCCGGCCGCGATACTTGCCGTCGGTACCGGGTTCCGGCCGGGCGACGACGCCGATGATGTGCAGGGCCGGCTTGACGGGCGTGGTCGGATCGGCCGCCTGCCAGGCGGCGACCTCGGCGTCGAGCATCGCGAGCATCAGGTCGGGCGGATACTCGCCGAGCACGCCCATCCGGCGCGAGAGCGGGTTGCCGTAAAAGGCGATGATGCGGTGCTCCGGCAGGATCGCGCCGCGTCGCGGGCGACCGCCGGGAATCGGATCGTCGGCGGCCGTCGCCGTCGCGCCGCCGCCGCGGGACTGCGCGGCTACGTCGGGGACGCGGGCGGACGCCGCGGCGAGCAGTACGCCGGCACTGGCGATGGCGAGCAGGTGGGGGAGACGCATAGGCGCGCGGAAGATAATCACGGATCCACGATGACGAGGCGGCGGTCGGCGCGGATGACGTACTGGCCGGCGACGCTGAGCTCGAGCTGGACGAGGTATTCACCCGTCTGCAGCGTGGAGATGTCGACCTCGAGCGCGCGTGCGCTGCGCGAACTGCCGCGGGCCGAGACGTCCTGGGCGCCGATGCTGACCGGTTGCGACTCGCGCGAAAGTCGCAGCGCCCGGGAGAGGCGCCGGAGCGTGCCGGCCTCCTCGGTTTCGGGGACGACGGTGAGCGAAATGTTGAGGAGTTCGCCGGCGGGGTCGGTGCCGTAGGTCTCCCAGAACACGCCGAGCTTCTCGCCGCGCCGGAGGCGCTGGGTGGGGATGGCGTGCGGGACGGCCTGTTCGACCGTCGTCGGGAACTCGCCATACGGTCGGTAGAACAGCAGGTCGGAGAGCGAGACCCGAGCGCCGGTCGCGAGCGGCGGGCGGATGCCGTAGCGGGCGCGCGCAAGTACGCTCGAGTCCGGTGCGGCGACCTCGGCGCTCATCAGGAGCGGTCCCCACGGCGCACGCGCGATGAGCGTCCCGACGGCAGGCGCATCGCGTCGGGTCGCGGAGCCGGCGGCGGTCAGCGTGCGTGGCGCCGCGACGAGGGAAGCCTCGAGCGTCGCACCGGCTTGCGCGGGAATCTTGCTGACGTCATAGGCCAGCACGACGAGCGCGGTGTCGCCGCGCCGGAACAGCGACTGCTGGTGCTCGAGCATATACAGCCGCTTGGCGTACGGTGGCTGGTACCGCGCGACCACCGGCGGCAATTGCACGGCCCAGTCGGTGGAGTCCGACGACAGCGGCGAGTTGAGCACGTACTGCGGCGGGATGTAGCGATACGCCGGCGTGGGGTCGTGCCCGACGATGTTGATCTGGCGTTGGCCGCCGGGCACCAAGGCGGGCAGGTCCGCCCCGCGGGACCAGGCGCGCGGCCAGCCGAAGCGCAGCAGCAGCTCCCGCTCGTCTTCGTCGAAGCCGAACATATACGCGCTTGGCGCGGAGCGGACGAACTCGGCGTACAACATCCGCGCGAAGTGCTCGCTGCGGGCGTCATTGCCGCGCAGCCCGTAGCGCGGGCGCGCCAGCCACCAGATGCGCGCCGTGAGCGAGTC
>CAZYQM010000104.1:6914-7593 GCA_964649965.1 uncultured Gemmatimonas sp. | reverse complement strand
CCCCTCGGTGGGATACAGCGTGGGCAACCTCTACAGCACGCTCGACGGCTCGGGGACGAAGGTGAGCGGTCTGCGGGCGAGCGTGACGCTGCGGTACAACTGAGGCGAAACGCTGAACGGTGAAGGGTGAACGGCCGCGGGGGGACAAGTCCTCCCGCGGCCGTTAGATTTCGGAGCGGTGCCCGTTCGCCGTTCTTCGTTGTCCGTTCCTCGTTCCCCGTCCGACGATGGCTGGTCACAGTAAGTGGAAGCAGATCAAGCACTACAAGGCGGCCACCGACAAGAAGCGCGGTGCGCTGTTCACGAAGCTGCTGCGTGAAATCACGGTGGCCGCGAAGGCCGGCGGTGGTGACCCGGACGGCAACCCGCGCCTGCGCACGGCGATCGAGAACGCCAAGGCGCAGTCCTGCCCCAAGGAGAACATCGAGCGCGCCATCAAGAAGGGCACGGGCGAACTCGAGGGCGTGGAATACCAGGAAGTGCTGTACGAGGCCTACGGGCCCGGCGGCGTGGCCCTGATGATCCAGGCGCTGACCGACAACCCGACGCGCACGGTGGCCGAAGTCCGCGCCAAGCTCTCACGCGGTGGCGGCAACCTCGGCGCGGTGAACTCCGTGGCCTTTATGTTCGACCGCAAGGGCCAGATCTACATCCCCGTCGAGAGCCGTGACGAGGACAG